>NZ_CP098813.1:620762-931144 GCF_036825535.1 Parasalinivibrio latis | reverse complement strand
CCCGTATCAACGGCTGTACCTCCATCACAGACAAAGGCACCAACTTCCCACTTACCCCAGGTAACGTTGCGGCTGAAGCGTGGATCCAGGGCGCGGAACAGGGCCGCCTGCACACCAGAGTGAACATGGAACCGTGGTTCTCTACCGTTGACCGTTGGGAATACAAAGGCAAGACCGGTTGGGAAGCAATCGAAACCCTGCGCAATGAACACAACCCACGCCTGAGCGTCGGCAACTACAAAATGCTGGCAGACGGCTCCATCCAGGGCTTTACCGCACACCTGCTGCCCGACCAGCCGTATGTCACACCGGGCAAGCCAAACGGCCACCTGCTGATGAATGCACAGGCTCTTGCTGAACAAATCGCCATTGGTGAAAGCCACGGCATGTCCTGTTCCATCCATACCAACGGTAACGGCGCAACAGAAGCGGCACTGGAAGCCATTGAGTCGGTACGCGCCAACAACCCGGACCTAGGTTTCCGCCACTCTCTGGAACACTGCCAGCTGGCAACAGAGAACCAGTTTTACCGTATGGCGAAACTGGGTGTAACACCGAACCTGTTCACCAACCACATCTACTTCTGGGGTGATGTGCACTGCAAGTTCACCGTCGGCCCGCACGGTGTCCGCCGGATGGATGCCTGTCGCAGCGCCACCAATCACGGCCTGAAGCATGGCGTGCACTCCGATGACATGGTGACAGAAGTGTCCCCATTGTTCTCAGCATGGTGTGCGGTAAACCGCCGCTCGCTGACCGGTGTGGTATACGGTGAAGACCAGTGCCTGACAGTCGACGAAGCGATGCGAGTAATTACTTACAACCACGCATGGCTGGCGCACCAGGACGATGTGCGCGGCACGATCGAAATTGGAAAGTGGGCGGACTTTACCGTTCTGGAAGAAGAAGCCACAGAAGAGATTCGTGAACGCCTGAAGGATATCCGCATCGTGGGCACCGTTATCGGTGGCAGCGATATCATGGTCAACTGACGGAGAGAGGCGGGCGCAAGCCTGCCCCTTATTTGACTATGCAAAACTTTACCGACGTAAAAAACAGTATCGAACCCTGGTACCTGTTGATGGTGGTGTTAGGTGCACTCAACGTAGCGTTTAACATCATGCTGATTCCGCAACATATAGCTGACACCTATCCCAACGGGAATGCCCTTATCGGGGTGATCATGGCAGCCTGGACAGCCGGGCCGTTGATGAGCCCGTTCCTGTCGAAGTTTATCCGCCTCACGGATGGGCCACAGTACAACGTAGCCAAGCTTTTCCTGCTCAATGCCCTTTTGGCTTTTACCGTTCCGTACTGCACCCACCTTGCCCTGTTGTTCCTGAACCTGTTCCTGCAGGGGCTGATCTACGCCAGTGTCTATTCCATCCTGAACCTGCTGATTGTGAAACGCTTTCAGGAAAACCAATGGCACAGCCGGACAAGCATGCTGATTGCAGCCTTTATCATCGGTGAAGTCATCGGTTTTGCACTCGCCGGACTGATGGCAGATCCCATCCGGGGTGTTTCCCTTGGCGGGGTAGGTTTACTGGTTACCAGCATTTTCTGCCTGCGCATCCTGCCGGAATACCAAGCCGGTGACGACAGCACAAGCCAGAGCCAGGGGCGGGTTGCAGGTCAGACAAAAGCACTGCTCCTCTCACCATTCGGCCTGATGGTTCTGGGGTGGGCATTGCTTTGTTTCTCTGCACAAATCCTGTTCCTGCCATTCCCGGTACTGATGGAAGAGGTATTCCTGCTGCCCCCGGTTCAATCAAGCATGGTCATCAGTATTGCCGGTCTTGTCGCTTTGGGTTTCTATCCCTTTATCGGCACCCTTACCACCCGGTTTGGCGCTGACAGCGTTTTAATAGGCGCCTCGACCATTAAGTTCCTCGTCTTTATCGTTTTTTCGTACTGCGCCCTGAACATGGGTAACGCACTTATTCCGGTCGTCATGCTGATGATTGCCGTAAACCGCTGGACCTGGCCTTTTATGATGACAGGCTCCCAGATACAGGCATCTACCCTGAGCAAAGGCCGCGGAAATACCCTGGCACTGACTCTGTTTATGGCCTTCTCCGGTGCCGGGAATATGCTCGCCGGCTTTGCCAACTCCTATGTCACCGCAAGGCTTGGCATCGAATACGTTCCAATGTTTGCCGCAGGTGCTTGCCTGCTCGGCATCCTCTGCGTATTGGGCAGCAAATTCTGCCCGTTTTACTTACCTACACCTCCGCTACCTTCCCAAGGAATAATCAATGAAAAAGGATGACTGGCTGATTCTCAGCATCATTACCGTGTTTATTGCCGCTGTTTACCTCACACCGGGGTTGGGCACACTATTTGCCAGCCTTACCACCGAACACGCTTACATTATGTCCGGCCTGAAATTCGCCCTGCTCGCCACCTTCGGCGAGGTGCTGGGCAAACGTGTATCTTCAGGAAACTGGAACATTGATGGTTTCGGCGTACTGCCAAAAATGGCGGTCTGGTTCCTGCTTGGTGCTGTTATCAAAGCCGGGTTTGTTGTCTTTGCCACCGGTATGCCAATCGTAGTGAAAACACTGGGCTTGCCTGCCAACGCGATACTGGACGCTTTTGCTATCAGCCTCGGCCTGAACCTGATTTTCGCCCCGATGTTTATGACCATGCATAAAATCACCGATATGCATATCGCAGATTGTGGAGGTCAAATGCGTGCACTGGTCACCCCAATAGATATGGCGGCCAAATTCTCCCAAATTGACTGGCAGAAGCAGTACGGATTTGTATTTAAAAAGACCATCCCCTTCTTCTGGATCCCGGCACATACGGTGACGTTCTTACTGCCGGAAACCTTCCAGGTCATCTTTGCAGCCATGCTGGGTGTGGTACTGGGCGTGATATTAAGCGTGGCATCTTCACCCAAAATGGTGGTACAGCAGGCTGGGTAATACTGATTGCTTAATAAGGGAAAAGCCGGCGGGAAGAATGTCGGCTTTTTTGTGGGTAGATACTTACACTATCTACTTACAGCACTTATACCCATGAAGTATACTGGTGTTTCTAGTGATGCCAATTCTATCTAATAATAAATTAGAAAATATTTAACATGTTAATTGTCACATTCATTTAAACCTGTTCTAAGAAATTTATTCCGTAACATCGATATCTCAGTGTAAGGTAATTTTAGATAGGTTATGACTTTCTCCCCTAAACAGCTTAATTCATCCAACCCCGCTGAAGTAGTTGTCTTAGCTAAATGGAGGCGTACGGATTTCATATTGACTACCCCACTCAATAGTTATACTTGCGTAATGCGATAGCCAACAAAGTCGCAAGTAGTCCGAACCCTATTGAACCACCACCAGAACCACCTGAAGGAATTTGTCCCACATTCCCGTCGCCACCTGGAGGAATTGAATCTTCATCTGAGTTGAATTCAATAAAATTATTTTGGTCAAGATGTAGCTTTCCATATTTTCCGGAGCTTCTTATTCGATATGTACAGATTTCAAAAGGACTAATATAATTCGAAGAAATGCAAGAACTTCCTGCAACATCAATTGTAACATCACCAGAAACAAAGGATTGATCTATGACTGAATTTGCAAAAAGGCTCTGCACTTGAACATCGAATGTACCATTTAGTTCGATGTCAGTGGGATAATTCCAGTTGTTGATGTGCTGTTGAATGAAACCTTGTAAATAGGAGAGGCTTGAACCATTCATGACCCCGGCACCATTTGAAGCACGGTGAATTGCATAGAGCAAACCATCCTCCCCCCAATACCCTGAACCACTATCTCCAGCTTGTGTTGTGCCTTGCCCTATGTCCAGAACTCGAATTAATCCATCCATATTTGGATCAAACCAGTCAGTTTCAGTTATTGCTTGCGTCAATATTCCGCTACCAAATCCATTTATCTTCACTGTTGTAGCAGTGGTGGTTAGCGTTGAATCGGCAATAAGAGCCGTGCTGTTTACTTTTAAAGGTACCGGTAGTTCCCAAATCGCAAAGTCTAATGGGGAATTAGCTTGCGTATCATCAAAGATATACTGATTCCGAACCACAGAAATTTGGTTATTATATCCGGTAATTGCTCTATTCTCACCAGACGTATTGCTATTATCAGTTCCGTAATTATCCGAGCAATGGCCAGCTGTTAAGATATATTTACCGCTTACCAGTTGCCCGGTGCAATTAGAACCGCTTATTACTTGAATCATGTATTGATGGTCTGAATGATTTACCTGGTTTCCATTCTCAACAGCGTTAGTACCAAAAGTCAAAAACCAACATATCAGCACTGGTATAGTGTTTTTCATTTCATTATCTCCATATAAATCTCAGAATTAATTTATACTTATATTTTCTATGTTAAGGCCTATTCCAATTCAAAAAAGAAATCCATATTGAGATATCCGTCGTGTAATTCTGTCCATTTGGAGTCACTTGTCCTTTTGATGTAACACACGAGTGAAACTTCACACTCTTATCTTGCATCGTGTTTCACAAATCTAGTCTAAACTGCACCAATTTCAGAAAAGCGATTTGCGTTTTGAGTAACGTAAGAACTAATGGTAAGAACTAATGGGATAGAGAACTAATGGGACACACACCCTAAGAAATTGACTGCTCAATCAATTTCACACTCTATTGCTATAGCTCGGACAATTTCGAAGACACCTTTGTTGCCTTAAATTAATGCGTTAGGGTGAAGGCATTGCTTTCATGAATGCATGCTACCATGACCGTTGCCCGTAAATATCAGATTAGTCTTGAAGCCACACCTTACTATCACTGCGTTTCTCGTTGTGTCCGACGAGCTTTTCTGTGCGGAACGGATGAATATACGGGCAAAAGTTATGAACACCGGAAAGCATGGATAGAAAACAGAATTCACCAGCTTTCCACTGCTTTCGCCATCAATATCTGTGCCTATGCGGTGATGAGTAATCATTACCATCTGGTTTGTCATGTAGATAAAACCAAAGCTTTGAGTTGGAGCCGGGAAGAAGTCATTGAACGTTGGCGCGCTTGCCATAAAACTCTTCCTGTGATGGTTGAGCGTTTCCTAAGTGGTGAGGCCCTGGGTGAAGCACAGATGATGCTGGTTGATGAGACGGTCGAGAGCTGGCGGAAACGGCTCTACAGCCTCAGCGAGTTTATGAAATCCCTTAACGGTGATATCGCTAAACAAGCCAATCAAGAGGACAAATGTACCGGCCACTTTTGGGAAGGACGATTTAAAAGCCAGGCGCTTCTTGATGAAAAGGCGTTAGCGGCTGCCATGACATATGTGGATTTAAACCCAGTCAGAGCAGGCGTTGCCAAAACACCCGAAACATCACCGCACACCTCAGTCAAACAGCGTATTCAGGCTCTTAAGGAAAATCAGCAACAGCCATCCTGCCTGCATCCATTTATTGGAAATCCGGGGAATCAACTGAAAGACGGTATTCCTTTCAAGTTACTTGACTACCTTGAGCTTGTGGACTGGACAAGCCGTCAATGGCGGGATGACAAAGCCTCGGTGTCTTTAGCACTCCCCGGCCTTTTGGTACGAGTAGGTCTGGATGCAGAGGAATGGCTCGAAGTGACAGCGACACTAGAGCGGCAGGACAGTCAGCTCGTTGGCTCACCATTGGCTATTTCCGAAGCGCTTCCATCCCTTAATCGAAAACGTATTCGCGGTCGAAGACTCGCAGCATAACCACCTGAAATCACCTTAACTCTATAACTGCCATATTTGGCGATTGCCGTGTGCCTGAAATTTGCTGAAACCTACGGGCAAGGCAAAGATTTGCAACAATTCCATCAGGTTGTTTTAAAGGGGGCAGCATTGGGGCTATACATATTGTCATTTATGACTCTGTAACTTTGTAAGGTGTGTGTCCTATTAAGTCACTATTAAGTCGCTGATCAGCCGGTCGAGTGATTCGTTGATTTGCTGTAGCTGACGGATATTGCCCTGGGTGGTGCTGGCATTGACTTTGACGTTTTCCACTACATCCTGCATCGCATCCATGTTCTGGGTCATGCCGTTGATGGAGGAGGGAAGCACATACCACAAATCACTTGAAAACAGTCTGATGAGTCGCATCAGACTGTTTTTATCTCTTCACCTATTTGGCAAGGTGTTCACTTATGGCCTTAAACGCACTGATCATATCGATGTCATAGGCAGCCTGAGAAGGGAGCTGAGGTGATGCAAAGCGGACAATCACAATATTTTCAGTCGGATTCACATACACATACTGAGAGTACATCCCTTTACCCATGAAGGCACCGTCGTCATCATTCAGCAGCCAGAAGTAACTGGAATACGCACCACCCGGAATACGTTTTCCGTACTTGGAGTCAGCAAATTTCCCGGCTTCCCCTGTGGTAATTTGGTTAAACACGTCTTCACTGAAAATTTGCTTGCCGTTAAATGTACCCTGATTAGCCATTAGCTGACCAAATTTAGCGGCATCTCGGGTAGAGATATTGATTCCACCTGTCGCCCAAGCGAAGGTGTTGGTATCCACCATCATAAACGCACGATCCTGCGCACCCAGATCTCGCCAAAACAAGTCGGAAAGCGTATCTTCCAAACGTTGGTTTGTAACACTGCTTAGCACCCAGCCCATCACATCCGTCAGAGGTGCGTTATACATAAATGTCGCACCGTGCGGCCTTTCTTGCTCAATCTTAGGCAAAATGCCGTACACACCGTTTGATTTCTGTCCCATCGGCCATGTCCCGGCCGCGTTACCGTATTGACGCGCAAACGAAGTTTCATCTCTCAGGGCATCAGGGCTCTCATCCCACGCAGTACCCGCAGTCATATCCAGAACCTGCTGAATCGTCGCACTACCAATGCCAGTTCCTTTCAGTGCCTCCACGTAGAATTCAACAGGTTTATCACGCTCAATCTTGCCTTGTTCGATTAACATTTCGGCGGCAAGCCCTGTGAATGATTTCGAAAGCGACGCAATCCAATGGGTACTCTCCGGTGTCATCCCGTTCCAGTACTGCTCCTGTACTATTTTCCCATCTTGCAACACCATAAACGAATCGGTGTTGTGGCTGTTAAGCAAAGCAGCAACCGTTGACTCTGAACCATCAGAGAGCGTAATTGGAAGCGTTGTTACGTCCTTTGCTACACCGCGTGGCAGCTCGGTTGCCCCTTCTGAAATTAGTTCTGCCGTTGGCAATATCTTGGAAACATTCTGAAAGCTCCAGCGGTTAAAGGGATACGCCACCCAGTTTTGCGCCGTGACTTGCTTTTCAGCAGCGACAGGGATCCCCTGCATAATGCCAAGGTCTTGCCAGGTTTGTTGTTCACCCGCGAAGCTTGCTGTCGAGTAAAGTAACGACATTCCCATCAAAATGGTTGTTTTTTTCATATTAAGACCTTTCATTTTCACCACCACCTGCTCAGAAATACCACTTGATGCCGATCTCAGCCTTTAATTCGGCGGGCTTGTCCAACGAAGCACCGTTTGGCAGGGTAATATCCGATTTGTTGTATTCGAACTTTGACACAAGCCATTGAGAATAATTGGTTTTCATCGGTGCATGTAAAACAACATTCAAAGATTTGGACTCAAGTTCAACTACATCACCTGAAACATTGAAATATTCAGGCCATGCCAACACAAATGCCCCGTTATCTCCGAGTGGAGTGGTCATAAAAAGATTGGCCAAATAACCATCTGCGCTCTCACCAAACACATCTCCTACGGTGTAGGCAATATTGGGAAACAGCTGAAACCCCGGTGTGAAACGATCATCAATTTTTGCAACTGCTCCGGCCGACAGCAGCAAAGTATCATCCAGACCCGTGTTTTTTTGATGAACCAAATCTAATGAGAAACCTGCGCGCGGGACCACGTCATTTTCAAACTGATGCACCTGAAAGTACTGGCCACGTCCGCCCAGGTAGTCGACTCCCAGCTTATTTTCTTTATCCGCATTGCCCACTACGCCTTCCACAAAGCCGGCAAACTGCGTTGTTGGGCTCCACTGCCCAGAGAACATGCCTGAAACGCGAACATCTGCATCCGATGTCAGAAACACAGCGGCTTGTGGATTGATTTTCGTCACGTCCTGTAAATCATCCGGATTAATCCCGCCAGCATTATCTGCCAACACATTGAATGAAAGTGAAAAAGTTGAAAGCACAATCAGGCTTTTAGGGAATCTTTTCATCACGGCTACCTATACGTTAATAATATCGACGGCACCCATCATATGAAATTTGAAACCCCACATATAAATCACATATGATGGGGAATCCCCATCATATGTTGTTAGGTCTGATATGTTATCGCTGATCAATTTGCAGTCATTCTGCGCCGCTTACGAGCAAAAGAGTTTCAGTGGTGCCGCACGGGTTTTGATGAAGGATCGCACCACGGTGCGCGAACATGTCAGTGTCTTGGAAGACATCTATGACATCTCGCTGTTTTCAGTTGAAGGAAAGAGGCTCGTCCCTACAGACGCTGCTACCTTGATTTATGAGCGAGCCAAAATCACTCTGGTAAATGCGGGCCAATTGGACAGCGCATTACTTGGGATCCACAACAGCCATATTTCAGAATTGACGGTCTATCACGACACCCTGATCCCGCTGGGCATGATTTCTCTGGTTAATCGGGAGGTTAATGCACACTATCCGCATGTGCGTATGAATTGGCTTCACCGTAATACCGATGAGTCACTAAAACTGCTTGCCCAAGGCAGCAGCTGCCTTGCTATCACCCAACGTAACCTGAACACGCTGAAGTCTGAACCAGTAAACTATCTGGCGTTGGGCTCAGAACGCCTTTCGATATACTCGGGTAAAAACAGCAACTTTCCCGCCAGAGCAATCCACACTTTTACGGATCTACAGGCTCAGAAACAATACGTCACTGAAAACCAGTTTAATTGGCGGCCAGATCTTTTTTGTGTTTCGCCAGACCGCCACATCATAAGCAACACGGACGTCTTGATTGAACTGCTGACACTTGATGGCTGGGCAATACTGCCAACGGAAGTGGCGAAGCCTTATCTGGATGCGGACATTCTGAAAGAAGTATCGGTCGATAAAGTAGTAAACCATGTGCTTTGCGATCTCACGCTGTACTACCCGCCTCACCTTGAAGACAATCCAGTTATGCAACTGATTAGAAAACTGGCATCGAGCTACGCATCAGAAAACTTGGTGTGACAACAAACATCTATGACGAATATCCTCGAACTACTCTGATTTACCGTTATAGATAAAAAGAGTGGCGTTGGTATATACATAACCCAAACAGCAAGCGCCGGATTGCTCCGGCGCTGTTGGGTTAGCCCAGCTTAAAATCGCTGATAAGCCGGTCGAGTGATTCGTTGATTTGCTGTAGCTGGCGGATATTGCCCTGGGTGGTGCTGGCATTGGCTTTGACGTTTTCCACCACATCCTGCATCGCATCCATGTTCTGGGTCATGCCGTTGATGGAGGTGGTTTGCTGCTCGGCAGCGGCTGCCACGCTGTGGTTGATTGAAACGATGTTGTTGACCAGTTCAGACAGCGCCACCAGTGACTCCAGACTGCCTTCTGAAAGCGTTGCGGCTTTCTCGCACTTTGCGCGGGTGCCGCTCATTATGTTCACTACATCTTCTGCACCTCGTGAAAGCTTCACTACGGTAGCATCAATTTCCTGGGTACTTTGCTGGGTCTCCTGGGCCAGTTTTCTTACTTCCTCCGCGACCACCGCAAATCCCCGGCCCTGATCCCCGGCCCTTGCGGCTTCAATGGCAGCATTGAGTGCCAGCAGGTTGGTCTGGTCGGCAATCTTGCTGATAAGCTCGATAATGCCGTGGATGTTTTTCATCTCATCGCACAGCGACTGGATAGACTCCTCCACCGATACCGCCTGTTCCAGCAACTCCGTCGCGCTGGCTGATGATTCCTCTACCTGCTGCTTACAGGCTTCAGTTTGCATCTGTACATCTTCTGTCAGGTTGGACGCCTGCTGCATGGATGCAGATACTGAGTTAGCGGCAGAGTCTATCTCCTTCACCATCTCCACGACCTGAGCGGTTTCCCCGGCGTGGCGGTTGATCATGGAAAGGCTGGCCTGGGTAGTGGCCGACATCTCGCGGGAGGTACTGGCAGCCTGGTGGCCGACACATGAAATCTCCTTAAGCATTGCCTGCAACTGGGAGACAAACAGGTTTACCGACTCGGCGGTCTTACCGAGATCATCTTTGCTGGTGACATCAAGGCGTTTGGTGAGGTCTTTGTCGCCGGATGCCAGTGCTTCCATCGCGCTTCTGAGCAGCATGACCGGGCGGTACGCCACCAGCGCAAGCACCACGCTCATTCCTACAATCACCAGCCCGGCCAGTGCCAGCGCAACGGTTAAGGTGCCGGAGAGTTTGTTGGAGTGGGAGGCAATATAGCCGTTGTCGATATAGGCATTCAGCGTCCAGTCTTTACCGCTGACATGTACGGTATTGCTGAGTGAAGTGAAGTCCCCTTCCGGCCTGTCTGCAAACAGTACCGCACCGCTGTCATCCAGCAGTTCAAGGTAGACGCCCGGAATCTGCGCATCACGGAGTTTGTTCTGGTATGCCCCGAGGTCAAGAACAAACACATCTCCCCGCATGGCAGAAGACTGACGGCTGAAAACCAGTTTTGGGGCCTCTGTGCCACCGGGTATCAGCTCATGGAGGCTGACCGCTTTATTGGCCCCATCGAGGTAAGCCAGCACCCGGTCTGACTCAGCTTTGTCACTGACGGTGCCGGAGGATGAAAACACCATGCCCTGAATAATCTTGTAGACCGCACTGAAACCGCCTGTCTTCTCTGCCACATCAAGTTGCATGGTACCGGTATCAATCATATCCGCCAGCGTCATGCTGGCTTTAAGGTCTGAGCTAAGGGCATTACTGAGAACATCAAGCTGACCGTCTATGGTGGCAATTTCACGGTCGGTGATAAACCCGGTCATCAGGTAGCGGCTAATGTAGAAGGACGTAAAAATAGTGGTGACCGCAACGAAGACCAGCAAGGCAATGATTTTGGCTTTAAACGAGAACTGTACTTTCATATACACACCCTCAAACAGCTGGAAGCGAAAAAAGCCGGGCACTTAGGCCCGGCTGGAAAAGCAGGTTTGTTATTTTTTGTTGGCGTATTTCATGGAGTCCAGCGCCACCGCGAAGACGATGATGCTGCCCTTGATAATGTACTGCCAGTATGGGTTTACACCGATGTAGGTCATACCGTAGTTGATAACGGTGAAGATAAGCACACCGGTCACTACCCCGGCCACGCTGCCCACACCACCGGCGAAGGAGACCCCGCCGACCACACACGCCGCAATGGCGTCAAGTTCGTACATAAAGCCGAGGTTGTTGGTTGCTGAACCGATGCGGCCCGCTTCCAGCATACCGCCGAAGGCATAGAACACGCCGGACAGGGCATAGATTTTCAGCAGGGTCAGCGGAACGTTTACGCCCGATACCTTAGCCGCTTCCGGGTTACCACCGATAGCAAAGATGTTCTTGCCGAATACCGTCTTGTTCCACAGGATCCAGACGAAAATGATGGCAAGGATTGCATAGAAAGTAATGTAAGAAAGACGGAAGTCACCCAGGCGGATAAAGCCCTGTGCAAACGTGGTGAAACGCTCATCAAAGCCCGCAACCGGGGAGGCACCCACAGAGTCGTAATACAGGGAGTTCACACCGTACACGATAATCATGGTACCCAGGGTAGCGATAAACGGGGTTACGCGCAGGTATGCCACGATAATACCGTTGATAAGGCCAATCAGCGCACCAACCGCACACACAGCGATGATAACGCCAACAATTGGGATCTCACCCAGTGATGGGAAAACCTTGTTTACGTTATCCGCAGCCTGCAGCAAGGTGGCGGACAGTACTGCGGCAAGACCGACCTGGCGGCCTACCGAAAGGTCCGTACCCTGTGTGACGATAAGCCCCGCCACACCCAGTGCCACGATAACACGCACAGAAGACTGGGTCAGGATGTTACTGAGGTTACGAAGGCTCAGGAATGAAGGTTCCTGGATGATGATGATTGCCAGCAGGACAAACAGCACCAGATAAATACCGCCCTCTTTGAGGAAGCGGATCATGCTCATTCTTTTTAATAGTTCCATCTTAAAAACCCTTAAAGATAGCGGGAGGCCAGGCCGAGGATTTCTGTCTGGCTGGTCGTAGCGGTATCAACAATGCCGGCCACCCGGCCGTTACTCATCACCAGGATCCGGTCTGTGATGCCCAGCAGTTCCGGCATTTCAGATGAGATGATGATGATGCCCTTGCCCTTTTTCGCCAGTTCCACAATCAACTGGTAGATCTCGAATTTCGCGCCCACGTCGATACCGCGGGTCGGTTCATCAAGCATCAGGATTTCCGGCTCGGTCAGCAGCCAGCGGCCAATAACCACCTTTTGCTGGTTACCGCCGGAGAGGGAACCGATATGGGTTTTATGGGAAGGGGTTTTTACCCGCATGGAGTCAATTACCCACTGGGTGTCGCCACTCATCTTGTTGTTGCTGAGCAGGCCAAATTTCTCTTTATAAGATTCAATGTTGGCAACCAGCGAGTTAAAGGTGATGTCCAGGTTGGCGTAGATACCGGTTGCCCGGCGCTCTTCAGTTACCAGTGCAAAACCTTGTTTAATCGCATCGTGGGCGTTGTCGATTTTCAGCTTCTTGCCGTGAAGGTGGATTTCACCTTCAGACTGTGCCCGGATACCAAAGATGGTTTCAACGATATCGGTACGCTTGGCCCCTACCAGACCGGCAATCCCCAGAATCTCACCCTTGCGCAGCGCAAAGTTGATGTCCTGGATAGAAGGCTGGTTCAGGGCGGTGAGGTTTTTCACCTCCAGGATGGTTTCACCCGGCTCATTGGTTTTTGGCGGGAAACGTTGGGTCAGTTCACGGCCTACCATCATGGCGATAATGGCATCCATATCCAGCCCTTCCAGCGGGCGGGTATCCACCCACTGGCCATCGCGCAGAATGGTGATTTCATCACAGATGGCAAAGATCTCTTCCATTTTGTGGGAGATGTAAACAATGCCGCAGCCTTTGTCCTTGAGTTTCTTAATGATGGTGAAAAGGTGGTTGACCTCTTTTTCGGTCAGGGAGGACGTTGGCTCATCCATGATGACGATTTTGGCGTCGTAGGAGAATGCCTTGGCAATTTCAACCATCTGCCGCTGGGAGACAGACAAGTTTGCCATCTTCATTTTCGGGTCGACATTGATGTCGAGCTCATCGAAAACCTGTTTGGTTTCGTCGTACATCTTCTGGTGGTCAACAAACCCGTGCTTGAGCGGGTAACGGCCCAGCCAGATATTGTCCATCACCGTGCTTTGTAAAACCTGGTTCAGCTCTTGGTGAACCATGGAAACCCCGGCTTCCAGCGCCTCTTTGGAACTTTGGTAGTTCACCGGCTGGCCGAGGAAAAGAATGTCGCCTTCGTCTTTTTCGTAAATACCGAACAGGCATTTGAGCAAGGTGGACTTACCTGCGCCGTTCTCTCCCATCAGTGCATGTACTGAGTGAGGTCGGACTTTCAGGTTCACCTTGTCCAGTGCCTTAACACCGGGGAAGGATTTGCTAATCCCCAGCATTTCGAGCAAATACGATGGGCTTTGTTGTGTAGTCATAGCAGTGTTTCCAACGTATCTCAGGCAGGGTGGAAGCAGCCCCGCCAAACAGCAGGGCCCTTCCGGTACAACGGAGAGTCAGTTCGCCTTAGTTAAGGCTTTCCTTGTCGATACCTACGTAAGGAACACGTACGATCTTGTTAACCATCTTCCACTGGGTACCTTCTTCAGCTGCCTTGCCGTCAGCCAGGTTGGTCGCCATTTCGAAAGTCGCTTTTGCCTGGTTGTCTGCATCGTTCAAAACGGTACCTTGCAGCTCACCAGCCTTAACCAGTGCCAGTGCTTCTGCCAGTGCATCTACGCCGTAAACAGGGATAGATGTACGGCCGGCCGCTTTCAGCGCTTCAATTGCACCCATTGCCATTGCATCGTTGTTGGCAATAACGACTTCGATCTTGGTGGCGTTAGGGCCAGAGATCCACGCGTCTACCTTGTCTTTCGCCATGGCGGTATCCCACATACCGGTATCCATGTGCAGTTCTTCAGTCGGGATGCCTTTCTCATTCAGGGTTTTTACAGAGAACATGGTGCGAGCTTCAGCATCTGGGTGGCCTGGTTCGCCCTTCAGCATCACATACTGGAGCTTGCCGTCTTTGTTCAGGTCCCACTGTGGGTTCACTTTCCAGTGCTTGGCGATCAGTTCACCCTGGATCACACCGGATTCCTTGGAATCAGTACCTACGTAGTAAGCCTTGTCATAGCTTGCCAGTGCTTCTTTGGTTGGTTCCTTGTTGAAGAACACAATTGGGATGTCTTCATACTTGGCCTTGCTGATAACCGTTGGTGCAGCAGCAGGGTCAACCAGGTTGATTGCCAGTGCATCAACACCGCGAGCCAGCATGATATCAATCTGGTCGTTCTGCATAGACTGGCTGTTCTGGGAGTCGTTCATCAGCAAGCGCACGTCTTCATTGGTATCCGCCTGCTTTTCGATAGCCTGGCGAACAACAGACATGAAGTTGTCATCATATTTATAGATGGTAAAGCCCAGGGTAGTGTCTGCATGGGCGGCACCTGCTGACATCATCAGACCCGCAATCAGTGAACCAAGCAGTGTTTTCTTCTTCATGGATTCCATCCTTTGTTATTGCTTTTTATAGAGGTAAGAGGCGGTCATCAATTAACCGTTGAGGCGAGTGTATATGAGTCAGGTTGAATGAAAACGTGATCGCAACATGAGAAATGTAAACGTTTTCCTGAATTTTTCAGGAAATATGGACTGGATCAAAATTCACCAATTCGGTGGTTTTTGCATCATTGTGACAAGTAAAAAGCCAATAAACAGTTTAAAGAATAAACAGATTCACGAGGTGAATATATTCTGTAGTGGCCGGATTTTTAAGCCCCGTATATCTATTGAGCTGAACATATTCCATACAGTCAATTTCATAAGGAAGAGGTTTTTAAACAGCGTTACAACCATGACGATTTTTTCCAGAAAATCACTCATACCCAAAAATTACTTTCATAAATTGTAAACGTTACCACAAGCTAATAAACGTAGAGTCCCGCTATAAAACCGTCATCCCGTCATAGAGCAGCTTTGCCCCGGAAATAAACAGGAACAGGTAACACAGCTTGTAAACCAGATCCTGACTTACCCGGTGTAAGAGCCAAACCCCCATTTTTACCCCCACCGGTGCCAGCGGTATAAGTACCAGTGCCGTCATCAGGTTGGTGGCATCAAACTCCCCCAGCATCGCATAAGGGATAAGTTTGACCAGGTTGTAGATCCCGAACAGCACTGCCATGGTGGCAATCAGGGTGACTTTTTCCAGTTTGAGGGGAAGAAGGTATATAGACGCGGGCCCACCACCTGCATGGATCGCGGTGCTGGAAAAACCGCTCAATGTGCTCCAAAACCCTGCGCTTAACCACCCCGGACGCGCTTTGGCATGTCCGCCATTCAGCAAATACTGAAGGCAAAATGCCAGGGACAAACCGCCTATCAGCAGCTTAAGGCCACTTTCCGGCGTCACACTTAAAAACATCCCGGCAAGGAATATCCCCAGCAGACCGCCGGGCAGCATTCGTTTGACGTGAAAGTAGTCCGCATTCCGGTAATGCTGCTTTACGGCGAAGATATCCATCACAACCAGAATCGGCAGCAAAACCGCAGCCGCCTGGGTCGGCGAAATAATCAGTGCCATAAGAGGAACGGCAACAATCCCCAACGCTCCGCCCAGCCCGCCTTTTCCAATGCCATAAATCAGCACCGCGGGCACAGCCATAACATAGAACCAAGGGTCTGAGATGAGCATGGAAATCGCCTTACCAAACAGTTGCATAGAGAACTGCTGACAACGTTATCACCCCATTCCCAAAGCCCGAATTGGCAAAATTCTTATGTGTTAACTGGAAGGCTTTTGATCGCGAAAAATCCTGCAAAAAAGCGGATTAACAGCAATTTTTTATGAACTGAATCAGGTTGGAAAAAGTGGGATAACTATAAGAAAAGAAAGGTACCGGGTAACCGGCACCTTGAACGTATTACAATGTACTGAAAGCCTTAATGTTCAATCAACAGTTTTGGAGATGAATCATCACTTTCAGCTTCTTTACTGAGTATGGATGCCCAAGCATCAATACTTTGTTGATTTCCCTGAATTCGTAGCGAAATAAAATCTTCATTACTTGATAGCGCCTGATTCACTGCATCAGTTACGTCAATCTCCACCCTACCAACATACAAAGTCTCTGGAACTGACCATGACACTTCTGTCGGCCGGGTAAGATAAGTAATGTTTTCTTCGTACCAATGACTCCCGACCATACTTACCTCAGATGGGATACTGCTCCTTCCAGCAGAAGTAACATTCAACACCAGTTTAGCTTGAGTAATAGACGTGATGTTGAGGTGGTGTAATGGGAACTTAATAAAGGTTTCTCGGCTGTAGGCTTCTGAATTGGGATCATTTTTAACAACCAGGCTCCCCTCTTCTCCAAATGATTCATTCCGGAAGTTCCCGCCTCGAACATACGCATCTTCAGTAGCCCATACCTCTGCTGACAAGTTACCCTCTGTCACCACGATCTGAGGCTGCCTTGAGGACGCTTCATCACTGGAGAAAGTCACCCAATTTTGCTGTCCGTAGTCCTCACCCTTCACTAATAAATTGATGAAGGTCTTTCCGCTTTGCTTTGCTTCTCGGATAAACTGACTGAGATCCCAATGATAAGATTGCTGCACAGAATCATAAATCGTCGATCCAATATATTTTCCTACATCCGGGATACTATTTGCCGTTACAGTCTCCTCTCTCCAGAGTGTGTCTTCTACCTCGTGCAAAGACAATGGGACCGAATTTCCCAATCCCAAAACATGCAGTTTTAGCTCAGCACTTTCCATATACGCGTCATTGATGGAAGAGATAGGAAATTTCAACAGTATGTGTCTCTTATATCCCGAGCTATCTTCTTTCACCGATAAATTGGTATCAAAGCCATAGTTGGTATTGCCATAATTACCATATCTAACCATCGCGTCATCAGTGGCACGGATATAAGTGTTTTCACCCAACGCCAAATTATGAGAGACAACATTCGTGACTCCGTAGTCCGGAGCAGATAGCGAGGTATTCGCTGAACCATACTGGTTCGTTACAGAAAGGACTGCTTCACTGAAATTCCTAGCAGGATCAGCAAAATAAACTTTGGGCTCAGGTGAAGAGGCCCCCGTAATAACAGCCATTCCCGGAACATTTGAGGAGATGGATATATTCTCTACCTCCAGTTGTCCTCCATCACGGAAAATCACTTGCAAAACATCGTCTCGACGATCGTAAGCACCTTGCAAACTCTCTGTATTGTGCGTAACAAAACGAGACACCACCGAGAAGGCTTCAGCTTGTTCAGTAGAAATCCCCGGAACAATGGCATATGCAAAGATCTCACTGTCAGGGCGGGTTCCATGATCTATCCATAAAGAGAACACGCTTCCTGACAAGTCAGCGTCACTCTGCGTACTGTTTACACGCGTCCATTTTCCGGTGCGATTCTCTACCGCCACATGATATTCGGAGTCATCAAGTGGATAGTAACCAATGCCGTTATGGTGAATAAAAGACAAGTCGGTCCCAACAAAAGTCTGTTCATTTGACCCAAAGGCGAACAACCCATTGTTTGGTTGTTTTATTTTTGTATCGCCTCGGTTCCAGCTTTGTTCTAACGAAGTAGTGACTTTTCCGTCTTCAGTTGCTGAAAGCGTTGAACCCAAAACTATAATTGCATCAGAGAAAACAAAATGGCCTTTTTCCAACTGCAGACCATATCGATCTTGGGTATGCACCATAATTCCATTGCTTTCAGCACTCATGACACCGGAAAATGGTGTTCCCCTCTCTGCTCGGCTATACAAGCCAATACCTTCACGCCCTGTAACACCGGGTATTTTCAGCCAATCCCACAAAGGAAATATGTCAAAATATTCATCTCCGCGAACACGGACAGAATGGGAACCTTCAGACATCAGTGCCCCAAGGAGGTTTTCACCATTACCCTGTTCAATTGAAAGAGTCCTAGCAGAGTGCGTTAAAGATGAATATTGAAAAGCCGGTGTGTTACGAAGTAAATAGTCACCTTGCCAGTATCCTTTAGTGTGCTCAAAAGGCATATCTTGAGAACGATATACACCAGAAGTCACTTTATCAATCTGCTCAAAATAATCCCGTCTTTCAGGATTAATAGAAGCTAAAGTTGATGTGGAAAATCCCCTGCCAAGGTTGCCTTGACGGGAAACACCACCACGCCCCCCGGTTAGGTAATCGTGGTAACGTCCACGAAACGTTGGATATATCCCCTCGTCTATGAATTTGGTTAATACCGATGCAGATGAATCAGGAAAAGAAAAATAACCGCGAGTTAAGGCCTCAATTTTCAATGTTTGGCTGACTAACACTGTGCCATAGGCATTGGTATTCAACATCGGCCCATGAGCAAAGAAGCTTTGATCTGAATTAATTCCGATATTCGGCTTTCCTATTTCCTCCAACGCTTTTAATACGTAGTAATTAAATGAATCAGTTTTTCTAACAATTCCACTTAAAATATTGGAATAGGCAATATCAATGGAGTTTGCTCCAGCACCGTAGGCCCAATGACTTCTGATAGTTAAATAGCTGGCATCGACAAGCTTTTGATAACTGGCGATATCTACCGGAATTTCATTGATATAGATATAATTTAGCAATTCTCCAACATTATGAGGTATACCGATCCAGTCAAACCACCAATTGGGGTGATCATAACCAGCTTCAGCAAAGTGATTCAATCCGGCGCTTAATACTGTCAATAATGATTCACTTTGGTACTCTGAACACGATACAGACATATAACAAACTGAGATTTCTTTCAGTCTGGAAATATGTTCCAGCCCCGGAAAAGTTGCTCTTGGCATTGATTGGTAGTCAATGTCTGTCCACTTACCTGTATTCACATCAAAGTGTCCACCAGAAGAGGTGGGTTGCAAATATTGGGTAACGGACTCAACAGGCCCAATGGTTTGATTAGTTAAATCAGCGATATTCTTTGCCACGCCCAATCTAACAGAATCACTATCAGACTGCTGAGGATCATTGAACAATTTTATTTCTGTAATACTTATATAGTCATTCTCACTGTTCCCCTTTCCTACAATACGAATTTTTTCGGTAGTCACCGTATCAAAGGTATGGCCCTCCAGAGAAAGACTGTTACCGCTTGTTTTATATTGGTAACCAGCAACTTTCCAGCGCGATCCAGTCCACACTTCGATATCAAATGTTGTGACTCTTAGGTCCCCTCGAAACCAAGCAATATCGATTCGGTTTACTGGGATAGAAGAAGGAAGAACAAATTCAGCCCACTCCCCCACACCATATGCTGACCAACGAGTATTTAGTTTGTCGTCCAGCATGTTGCTTGCTACGTTTCCGTCATCAGAACTGACGGATACCGCCTTTACTGCAACTTCAGTGGCATACACCAAAAACGGAAAGTGCGATAGCATGAACAAAGTGAAACAGGTAACAACATGCAACAAGTGATTTCTTGTTATAAGCATCCACCATTCCTCATAGCTAATGACTTTAGTCCCCGTAGGACATACCTACGGGGACCAAGATAATTACTCGTACAAAGACAGTTCAGTCAGACCTGTCCACTGGAACACGTCATCAGGAATGTCTGTTGTCGACAGCCGAATTTTCGAGGTAGACACCGATACCGGCAGGATCTGGCGGACACCCGGTTCTGTGGTGTGAATGGTACGCTCATCCACCAGCTCGTACTGGCCATTGGCATTCAGCGCTTCAAGTTTGTAGGCATAGTTGCGGTCCTGGTAGGTGTGAAGCGTGTAAGCGCGAAGATCCCGTGTAGAACCAAAATCAACCACCACATAACCTAAACCTTCAGCAGACCAGCGATCCCCGCCAGCCGTACTGCCATCAAACAGGTTTTCGCAACCGTATTGCTCCTGAGGCTCAGCACTGCAACGGAAAGCTGCCGGCTGAATCAGTGTCGGGGAGTATTCGCGGCCATAGATATCCCACTCACGGATACTCACCCAGTTGGAAGAGTTGTCCGCAATACCAGTTACCGTCAGGCGCGCATACTGCGCAATAACCGGGGTCAACGTCTGGAATTTCCCGGTGCCGTCCGCGCCGGTTTTTTCCGCGATGGTTTGGTATGCAGCATTTTCAGTCGCTTTTACCTCAACCCGGAAATTGTATTTACGGTCATACAGAGCACTCAGCGCATAGCCGTTTAACGTATGAAGTGAACCCAGATCTACTTCGATAGATTGAGGGAAAGTCATCGCTGACCAACGGTCGCCGGAGCCGGTTTTGCCATCAACTGCCTTACCACAATGGTATTGCGCCTGCGGCTCATCGCTACAGGTGACTGCTTTGTTTAGCGCGATGCTTTCCAGCGAGGAAGGCTTACCAAAGACTTCCAGTTCACGAATACTTACCCAGGAACCGTTGTAGGTTGCTGCCCCATCGACTTTCACCCGTACATAACGGCCGATGGTGTCATTCGGGAAAGCAATCAGGCTGGCCCTACCCTCGGTGTTGTCGAGCTGGTTGATGACTGTCTCGTACTGGCTGTTTGCATCAACCTTCACGTCAACTGTGTACTGGTAATCACGGTCATAAAAGAAGCTGCCACGGAACGCTGAAAGCCGGGTCAGTTCACCAAGGTCTATTTCAATCCACGCGGGGATCTGATCCGCTGACCAACGTTTATGGCCTGCATCACTGCCATCCACCGCCTGCTCACAAGGTGCAATGGTCGGCTGAGGTTCCTTTGAACAGGTTACCGGTTTGTTGAGTGCGACATTGGTATCTGCCAGTAGGTGATAGATCTCCGCAGATGCTGCCAGATAAGAGCCGGTAGTATATGGCTGGCTGGAACTTGCCCGCGCATAAGACATATACGATTCATGGGCAACGCCCTGAGCCCAGCCCAAACGGCCCGAGTCCTGCAGTGCGGTATTTGCCAGCGCCAGCCAACCTTTCTTAATGACCGGCATGTAAGTATCGCTGTCGAGGATGCCCAAGCGGACACCAATTGCCATGCCATAAACGAAGAAGGTGGTGCCACTGGATTCCGGAGCGTTGATATGGTGCGGTTCCAGAATATCCGCCCCCCAGAACCCGTCAGCTTGCTGGCTGTTTTTCAGTGCTGCCGCCATTTTCACAAAGTTGGTGCGGTATGCCTGGTAATGCGGCGCATCTTCTGGCAGGCGATCCAAAAGCCTGGCAATACCGCCAAACACCCAACCGTTCCCGCGGGACCAAAACATTGGGCTGCCATCCGGGCTTGGATTGTTAGGATAGACATAACGGCTGTCACGCGCCCAAAGATCGTAATCCTCATTCCACAAGCTGTCATAGGCGGTTTTGAACTGGGTATAGAGTGACTCGTAGACGGCGTTTTTCTCGTCCTGGCTAGCCAGCGTATCCGCCATCAATGGCCACACTGCCGGCGCCATATAGAGCGCATCTGCCCATGACCAATAGCGGGTATACGTGGAGTTAACCACACCCATCACGCTCTCTTTCAGACAGTCCAGGGTACCGGCCGGTTCATTGACCATCGGAGCCAACTCAAAAAAGACCTGCCCGGCGGCCTGGTGGTCAGCGTGGGTAGTGGTGCAGCTACTATGGGGCTCATAAGAGAAAGCCCGGGCCCAACTCAGGGTGTTATCCCACGCCTTTCCGTTACCGGTCTGTTTGGCGTATTCGAATTCACCAATGTGGTACGCACCGTAAATCCAGTTAGTATCCGGGGTGTATTGGCTGTCATAAAAACCGTTGTCTACCCAATAATCATGAACCAGTTGGGAAGTTGCCAACATATCATTCGGGGTAAACTCATACGCCTCAGCCGGTGCCAATGTCATAGTTCCCAGTAGTACAGCCCCAAGCATTGTGCGCTGTATGGGTTGTTTCGTTCTCATCATCCTTGTCCTTCTGAAACCCCGGCTTCTTGTGAAACCGGGTCGGTTAATCACAGGGCTGGGTCGCAGCGGTCGTCGATCAGGTTGCCATTGGTATCGTCAAAGACCCGCACATTGCGGAAGACTGACTCGCCGTTTTTGGCCCCCCCATCGTGGTCAGCGATAAATACCAGGTAGTTGGTACGGCCATTGGCTGCGTATTGCCCGACCGGGATGGTGAAATGCTGGAACTCCCCACTGCCATCGTAGTTTTTGTACGTTTCATTGGAAGATGGGTCGGCCTGTGTCCCGTAAAGTGCAAAACGGGTTTCACCGTTGTTTAGCGATAGGTCTGTGTCCATTGCAATTCCATGGAATTCCCCAAGACGGGAGCTCTTGAAATCGAAGGTCATGACAGTGCTTGGGGTGATGTCATACGGAAGTTCAACCACTCGCCAACCGTTATCGGTCACCGTGAGCGTACTGCCATCCGGTGTTACTTCGATGGTTCCGCCGTCACCCTGGTTGCCGTCGTATGCATCAACCTGGTTGCGGCTGAAGTACACATCACTGTGGTCTTCGAACACAGAGATGTTACGGAAGGTAGAACTGCCTGCCGCGTTGGCATCATCATCCGCATTAACCATCAGGTAGTTAGCGGTATACGGCTTGTTCGCAATGATTTTTCCGATTGGGGTGATAAAACGCTCATAGCCGCCATTGCTGTGGTAGGTATCAAATCGGCCTTCAATATTGGCGTCTTTCTGGGTGCCGTAAAGCCTGACACGCATGTTGTTGCTGACCGACAGGTTGTTATCCAGGCCGATGGCATGTTCTTCACCCTGGGCAGAAGATTTGAACTCGAAAGACAGGGTGGTATTAGGTGTGACGCGGTAATTAATGTCGACAGCTTTCCAGCCATTCCCGGCAACCGTGATACCGTTGCCTCCGAACGATGCTGTTCCCTGATCCTGGCTTCCGCCATACCCGGTGGTATTGGAGGCATCCGGCGTGATGGATACTGCCTGGCAGGTTCCTGTCAGGAAGTCGGTGCTTCGGTTAATGTACTTACCGACCACTTTGCTGTCGTAGCCTTTAAAGTAATAACTTTCACCGGTACTTTGCAGGTTTTTGTAACCGTTGACGAAAGACTCGTACTTACCGGTGAACCACACTACCACCTGTTCACTGGCTTTCTTTGCACCAAATGGGACAAACGGACGGTAGTTGTTGTCCGGTGAACCAGATGTCACGGCTTCCCACAGGAATGAGTCACCCTGGTTTACCATGGTTCCCTTATAAATCTCATACTTAGCGGTTTCCTGACCATTCCTCGGGTCAACATTTGCTGAGATAAAAATCTCATTGGTGTTGTAAGGGTTCAGGGTAATGCCGCCGGCATAGTCAATTTGGGAGCCGCCAAAGGTCGTCCCATCCGGGGCTGTCATGGGTTCAGGGATCAGGGAATCTCCCGCATCCGCTACCCATTTTTTCACCCAGGTACCTTGTGATTCATCCCAGATGGCCATGTAATAATCGATGGTGTTTTTATCCAGTTGATGGCTATAGAACAGAATCGGTTTGCCGTCTGCACCGTAGCGCATCTCATGGTTCCAAGGCCGCCGCGACGTGCCATCTTCACCGTACTGATAAACAACCGTCGCATCGTTTTTCCCGAAAGGCGCATCCTGCAGGTTGCCAATCAGGGTGTTGTCGGTTTTGTAGACTTTCCCGCCCTTGATGTACATGTGGTAAAGGCTGGTGCGGCTGACCGTAGGGTGTCCGTCAGTAAAGAACACATCGATCCGGTCCGTCCCGTTGGATGCGTATTTGGCGTAGGCCCTGTCCCACCACTGTGTCCCATTCTGGATAAAGTGCTTCGCTTCGCTTGGGTTTCCGCCGTTGCTGTCAAAGGTTACGTAATAGGGGTCACGCGCGCCGACTCGGAAAAAGTTGTAGATGCGGTTATTTTCTGACGACAACTGATACGCATTGTTATAGGTTGCCGATCCCGGTATCGGGTAGGTTTTCTCCTCACCCCAGTCTCCAAGGGTCAGAGGCAGTGAGTTGGACGACACTCGGTAATACTGTGTTCGCCTGGCATCATGAAGTGTATACAGCGTCATCATTTTGCCATTTTTCAATGGCAGGATCGCGGCATTATTGTGGTCGTCAGCCTGCTTAAAGCTACTTATATCAATGTCATCCCCGATGCGCGAGCCGGACTCAAGATTCAGGGTCGACATGCCGGTATAGCCATCAATCTTCACATAGGAGGTGAACAACACGCCGTTGTTAATTCGGGCGCGTTCGTCGATATACCAGATATAGGTACCATCTTCCGAGGCAACAAAGTCATAGCCGGTTGAAACAGGTGCAGCACTCAGATTCAGTGGTATTGCCAAAGCCAGTGGAAGCATCTTGCTTACACCGGGTTTTATCCAACAGGTGCTCAGGTACTTTTTGGAGGTGTGCATTACAGTTACCTCTCCATTTTTTGATATTCCCGAAAAACAGGAAATCAAAACAATTGAAAAGTAACCGGCATATTGAGTGTTATGGGTGAAATATATCTTTGCCGGTTACCACCATAAAATACATTTCTGTGAAATACAGAAATGTCCGACAAAGAATGAACAACGCGATCTAAGTGTTACTTATACTCACCTGAATAGGTCAATTGGATTTTTTATATTAGTTTCTTTTTGTTATTCGCGTCACAAACAAAATCTTTTTATAAATACAAAAAAGCAGATCATGCCTGCCTTTTTATATTAAACATTATGCGTATAATTATTAATTATTACTTTCCGCATCCAACTTTTTATATCTCGCTATGCCTTTTTCAAGATGCCCAGACATTGCATTTCCAGCCATTGAGGTATCTTGGTTTTCTATATGTTTGTAAATTGCTTCATGTTCAAAATACACTTTTCCAAGAAAATCAACTTCATCATCAGGGAGTTGGTAAAGGTCAATTCTGGAATGGGGAATAATTTGAGGACCGAGATGCTCCAACAGTTTCAAGAAATATGGGTTGCCGGATGCTTCAGCAATGGCCATGTGAAACTGGAAATCAGCTGAAGAAATCTCTTTGTAGTCCGTTCCGGCTTTTTTGAATTCTTCCAACGTCTTGGCAATCTTTGCCAGCTGGGCGTCACTACGATTTTGCGCAGCCAGCTCCGCGGTTTTTGCTTCAAGACATAAGCGCAAATCAAGGACATGCAGGATATCTTTCAGGGTTTTGGGGTTAAAAATATCCAGCCTGTTCATTGGATTGTCAGTAACAAACGCACCCACACCCTGCCTTGTAACCACCATACCGTCGGCTCTGAGACCGGCTATCGCCTCCCGCACTACAGTCCGGCTTACCCCATACTGGTTGATCAGGCTTTGTTCGGAAGGCAGTTTGTCACCGGGCGCAAGATCGCCATCCAGAATGCGTTTTTTAATCTCTTCAATCAGTTGAGACGCCAGCGTCCTTCGCTTTCCTAACATACTACTCCGTGTGCTCCGTAGCGGAAATATCTGCTTGTCTTGAAAATCTTATAGTTATATTACGTGAATTTAGCAACCGGAAACAATTTATCCGAGAGCTTGGAACCAATTTAGCGATTGGGAACCCAGTTGTGTCTCTATTATGAGAAAGAATGACTTGTCGCACAACCTTTCGAATTTAGCCAAAACTAATATATTAACAATTACGTCAAATGCATTCTATTTCTTTATTCTAAAAATCAAATAGTTAATTTTTTATTAAATAATAAATATGAGTATTGATTCATAAAGAGCGCTGACTAAATTTAACAAAAAAACAACTTGTATGATGACATACGTGTGCTAATTTTGTTTGTGAAGGATGACAACGCACCGTTACATAAAGCCAATAAGTAAAGTAATAAACACCCATTAAACAAGGTGAATACAATGTATAGAAGGACTCTATTAAAACGCATTGCCTTAGCGGCAACCACTGTTGCATTGACAGCAACAGGATTATTTTCACCAGTTTCCATGGCAACTGAAAAATTAAAATGGGCACACGTGTATGAAACGTCTACGCCTTACCATAAATGGGCTATGTGGGCTGCTGATGAAATTCAGAAACGCACTTCTGGAAAATATGAAATACAGGTTTTCCCTACCGCATCGCTGGGAAAAGAAAATGAAATTAATGAATCTCTGAGCCTGGGTACCATAGATATTATTTACACTGGTTCAACTTTCGTCGGTCGCTCTTTTGGTCCTCTTGCGATCCCAAGCGCACCATTCATGTTGCGCGATTTCAATCACTTTAATGCTTACGCCACCAGCCCGCTTTTTGCTGACCTGAGTAACGGCTACAAGTCTGTGACCGGCCATAATATTCAGTCACTCACTTATTACGGCCAGCGTATGGTGACCTCCAATGAGCCTGTTTCCAGCCCGGCAGATATGAAGGGCATGAAACTGCGTGTTCCACCCGCGCCTCTGTTCCAGATGTTTACTGACTCAGTGAAAGCCAACGCCACCCCAATTGCGTTTTCAGAAGTCTACCTGGCACTGTCCCAGGGCGTGGTAGACGGACAGGAGAACCCATTGCCTACCATCCAGGCGAAAAAGTTCTATGAGGTACAAAAGTACATCAACCTGACCGGGCACATTATCGACAGCCTGGTGACCGTGGTTGGCGGCCCAACCTGGAACAAACTCTCGGATGAAGACAAGGCCGTATTCAAGGCAGTGTTTGTAGAAGCCGCAGCCGGTGCCAGCAATGACATCCGTGACTCTGAGCAGGATCTGGTCAGTTGGTTCAAGGAGCAGGGTGTGAACATCAATGACAACATTGATCGTGATGCCTTCCGAAAAGCTGCAATGGACGTACATAACGGCAAGCACGCGTCATGGTCTGAAGACGTTTATAAGCGCTTCCAGGCGCTGTAAATCGGCTAGTTACCCTATACGACGACAAGGCCCGCCACCAAACAACAATGACAAGGCGGGCCAACTTGGATTTCAGCCGGTCAAAGGCAACACGGCTGGTTTGTAACAGCAAGGAGTGCAGTATGTTAGAAGCAAAGGATGCATTAGACGTCTCCGAACTTCGCAAAACCTCCACAGCGGCATCACACGGATACAGTGAACCGGACATGGAAACCAAAGACACAGAAACCCCGGAAACATCCGGTTTTATTGAAGACGAAGACCGTCACTTTTCCTGGCGCGATGTGGGGATCCTCGGTTGGATTTGTACGTTCGCTTTCTGGGTGCTGGCAATGGTGGTCTTTTACCAGTTTTTTACCCGCTACTTTCTGAACGACTCCGCCGTCTGGACTGAAGAAATTGCCCGTAACATTCTTATTGTACTGACATTTTTTGGCTCAGCCCTGGCGCTTCAGCGAAAAGCCCATATCAGTGTGAATTTTTTTGTGACACGGCTTTCCCCAACTCTTCAAAGGGGCGTGATCTGGCTGAATGCCTTGCTTCAGTCGACGTTTTTTGCCGGTGCCGTATACCTGGCTCTCAAGGTCGCCAAAGCGACTCAGTTCCAGAAACTGATGGCAGTAGATCTCTCAAAAAGCGTGATCTACCAGAGCGTCGCACTGGCGTTTGCCATTATGTTGCTGATTGAACTCTACCGCGCGTGGCAGCTTTTCAAAGGCACTTCTAACACTCAAAACAACGAAGGAGGCCAGCCATGATTGCTGTTCTGTTTATCGCTGCGGCGTTCTTTATTTTTATCGGCCTGCCGGTGGCGGTTGCACTGGCCGGTGCCTCACTGCTCTTTATCCTGATCGATGGCAACCTGCCGAGTATGGTGGTGCTGCACCGCATGGTTAGTGGTGTCGACAGCTTTCCGCTCCTTGCCGTACCGTTTTTCATTCTGGCTGGAAACCTGATGAATTCAGCCGGTATCACCAACCGGATTTTTGATTTTGCCAAAGCGTTGGTAGGTTGGCTTCCGGGTGGACTCGGCCATGTAAACGTCGGGGGAAGTGTTGTTTTTGCTGGCATGTCCGGTGCGGCTGTCGCTGATGCTGGTGGCCTCGGTGCCATTGAACTGAAAGCCATGCGCGAAGCCGGTTATGACAGTGAGTTTTCTGTCGGCATTACTGCCGCCTCTTCCACCATTGGCCCGATTATTCCACCCTCCCTGCCTATGGTGATCTACGGTGTGCTGGCGTCTGCCTCTATCGGCAAATTGTTTGCTGCCGGACTGATCCCGGGGCTGATGATGGCTGTCGCCCTGATGGTGATGATTGCCTGGTATGCAAAACGCCGTAATTATCCGGTAGACAGCGCATTTTCCATCCGCCGGGTTGCTACCAGCACCAAAGGTGCGTTTCTGTCGCTGATGACACCCATTATTGTGGTAGGCGGTATCACCACCGGGATCCTCACACCAACGGAAGCTGCCATCGCCGCTGTTGCCTGGGCACTCTTCCTCGGCACCGTGGTATACAAATCTCTGAACCTGAAACGCCTCGTGGTGGTTTCACTCAAATCCATTGAAACGACTGCTGTTGTGCTTTTTGTGGTAGCTGCTGCATCCATCTTTGCTTGGATCCTGACTAACAACAACATCGCCTCTGCCATGGCAGAATGGTTGATGACCCTGTCAGACAACAAGTACGTTATCCTCTCGATTATATTGCTGCTTTTGATGGTTATCGGCTGCTTTATGGAAACCATTGCCGCCATGACCATCTTGGTACCGGTGCTGTTGCCTACCGTCACCCAACTCGGCGTTGACCCGGTTCACTTTGGTGTAATCATGGTATTAACCCTGATGATCAGCCTTCTGACCCCGCCGGTTGGCGTCGTGCTTTACGTACTGTCCAGTATTTCAAACCTGAGCTTTGAAAGGTGTGTCGCAGCCACGGCCCCTTTTCTGGTTCCACTCATTACTGTCCTGCTCATTGTTACTTTTGTACCAGACGTGGTGATGTGGCTGCCAAACCTTATCTACCCATAACATTTTAATAATCAAACCAAGGATAACGGAGCCCTGCTGCTGCATGGGTAGGGCTTCTTACGCTTAACTTACAAGGAAAGGAATGATGAAAAGCTATTTTTCAACACATCCAGAAGACTATAAACAATACGACACACAGACACTGCGTGACCGTTACCTGATTGAAAAGCTGTTCAGTACAGGAGAAATCAATCAGTTTTACTGTTACGACGACCGCCTGATTGTGGCAGGTATCTGCCCGACCCTCTCTCCCCTCTCGCTGGAAGCAGGGAAGGCGCTCGGCGGGCTGACCTTTTTTACCCGCCGTGAAGCCGCTGCAGTCAACCTTGGCGGAGAAGGAATTATCCGGGTAGACGGGGAGGTGTTTGCACTTGATGAACGTGATGCTCTGTATATTGGCAAGGGTGATCATGATGTCCAGTTTGAAAGTGCGAACCCAGATAACCCAGCGCGCTTTTACGTTTGCAGCGCCCCCAGCCATCAACACTACCCTACCCGGCTAATCCGGCGCTCTGAAGCGCGTCAGGTCCACCTTGGCGATGCGCAAAATGCCAATGAACGTATTATCAACCAGTACATCCACCCGGATGTCTGCCCAAGCTCTCAGTTAGCCCTTGGGTTAACAGAGCTTCTCAACTGCTCTATCTGGAACACCATGCCATGTCACACCCATGCCCGTCGCATGGAAGCCTATTTCTACTTTTTCGAAGAAGATGATACCCGGGTGTTCCACTTTATGGGTGAGCCGGATGAAACCCGTCACCTGGTAATCGCTAACGGACAGGCTGTTGTTTCACCAAGCTGGTCAATTCACAGCGGTGTCGGCACCAAACCTTACAGTTTTATCTGGGCGATGGCGGGTGAAAACCAGGAGTTTACCGATATGGATTTCGTTGACCCGGCTGACATGCGTTAAGGAGACCTAATGAACCCATTCAATCTTGAAGGGAAAGTTGCACTGGTAACCGGTGCCTCAAAAGGGCTCGGCCAGGCAGTATGTGTGTCTCTCGCAAAAGCAGGGGCAGATATCGTAGGAGTTGCCCGCTCTGCCACCATCAAAACCCAGGCTGATGTGGAACGTGCCGGGCAACGGTTTACCGGAATCGAAGCTGATCTGGGCAAAAAAGGCGCTGTCAGTAACCTAATGGGGACGCTTGCCCTGCATGGCATCAAACCGGATATTCTGGTTAACAATGCCGGAATTATCCGCCGCAATGACAGTATCAGTTTTACCGAAGAAGACTGGGATGACGTGATGGATCTTAATCTCAAGGCACTCTTTTTCCTCAGCCAGTCTGTCGTCAGGCAGTGGATAGAAGAGGGGCGCAGGGGAAAGATCATCAACATTGCCTCTATGCTTTCCTTCCAAGGCGGTATTCGCGTCCCCTCCTATACAGCAAGTAAAACCGGAGTATTGGGCCTGACCCGTATCGGTGCCTGTGAATGGGCTAAATATGGCATCAATGTTAACGCCATTGCGCCGGGTTATATGGCAACGGATAACACTGAAGCACTTCGCAATGACCCAAACCGAAATGCAGAAATTCTTGGCCGTATACCTGCCGGACGGTGGGGTGCATCCGAAGATCTTGGCGGAGCAGCTGTGTTTCTGGCATCAGGTGCGGCTGACTACATTAACGGGGCAGTACTCCCTGTGGACGGCGGCTGGTTGGCGCGATAGGACAGGCAATGAACAACAAGCAATACGATGTAATGACGCTGGGCGAGGCAATGGTGGTGCTTTCTGCCCAGCAAGACGGGCCTCTCCACCAAGTTGACAGCTATACCCGTTTTCTGGCGGGTGCAGAGCTTAACGTTGCCGTCGGGCTGGCCCGGCTGGGCCATAAGGTCCGCTACCTGTCAAAAGTCGGCAACGACTCATTTGGCCGGTTTATTTTGGATGCGCTCAAGAAGGAAAATATTTCCACCGAGGGCACACAGACAGCATATGACAGGGAGACCGGGTTTCAGGTAAAAAGTCTGACAGAGGACGGCATTGACCCGGATGTAGAAAACCACCGTCGCTACTCTGCGGCACGCACCATCGAACCGAGTGATGACGTACTCAATGCAGTCGCATGTTCACGTCATGTACATCTTACCGGTGTCTTTCCGGCGCTTACTGAAAAGACGCGTGCCCTCAGCATTATGGTGGCAGAAAAAGCAAAAGCATCAGGGAGTACAGTCTCTTTCGATACCAACCTGCGCCCAGCTCTCTGGAAAAGCCCAGAGGCGATGAAGGAAACGATTAATCATCTGGCTTTCATGGCGGACTGGGTAATGCCCGGCCTGGAAGAAGGGCGTCAGCTTACAGGGAAACACCATCCTCAGGAAATTGCTGAGTTTTACCTTGATAAGGGTGCGAGCCTAGTGGTGGTGAAAATGGGAAGTGATGGGTGTTATTTCCAATCAGCAACCGGTTCATCCGGCATTCAAGCAGCAATAAAGGTCAAACACGTTATTGATACGGTCGGTGCGGGTGATGCGTTTGCTTCCGGGCTGATTTCAGGGCAACTCGATAACCTGCCCCTTCAGGACTGTGTGTTCCGTGCGGCTGTAATGGGCGCGTGGGCGGTTCAGTCCAGGGGCGACAATGCCGGGCTGCCAACCCGTTCAGAACTCAACCAAATTACAGAAAGGATTCAAAGGGAAAACCAATGAGCTGGTTAATCGATCCAAAAGATGTACTGAATTCATCACCCATCATTCCGGTGATGGTAATTAAAGATGTTGAAGATGCGGTACCGATGGCCGCGGCACTGCTCGAAGGGGGCATCTCAGTTTTTGAGATAACCTTACGAACGGATGCGGCCCTTGGTGCCATTTCAGCCATAAGCAAAGCTTTTCCGGACTCCCTTGTGGGAGCAGGAACCGTACTGACCCCGGCTCAGTACGACGCTGCCGTGGAAGCCGGTGCGACGTTCACCATTTCACCCGGATTTACCCCAAAACTGCTGGAACATGCTGCGGCAGGACCCGCCCCCATGCTGCCCGGAGTCTCGACCCCGTCAGAAATCATGGTGGCAGCCGAAATGGGATATACCTATCTCAAATTTTTCCCGGCAGAGGCCAATGGCGGAGCCAAAGCGCTGAAGGCGATATCTGCCCCATTGGCTGATATCCGTTTCTGCCCGACCGGCGGCATCAACACAGGCAACATGATGGATTACCTGAGTTTGCCCTGTGTCGCAGCAATTGGCGGATCATGGATGCTGTCGGCGGATGCTATCCGGGAGAAAAATTGGCAACACATTACTCATTCCACAACACAAGCACTTGCAACAATTGGGTAAGTAAAGCGACCTTTGCCCGGACGCCTCCGGGCTTTTTTACCTCCTGGCACCTGCGAGCTGTCTACAAACGGTTTTGCTAACCAATGTTTACGCTCTTGTCCTTGACCTTCCACAACACAAGCCGGACACTATCCCGGTAAATCAGCCGTTTATCCCCAGGGATCACAAGGCTGCCGGGAAGCCAAGGAGAAAGTCAGTGAAATGTCCAATATGTAACCAGTATTCAGCCCGCAAGGACGTCCGCACCGTTCGCCGTACCAAACAGGGAATAGAGAAACAGTGCCCGCGCTGTAAAGGCTGGCTGAAAGGCGACCCGAAAATGACCAAAGTTAAAAACGTCGCCATTCTGGGTATCCTGCTGTTTAACGTTATTGCCGTTTTCACCGTTGACCCAGGCCTGCGTAATATCCTGTCCAGCCTTGGCCTGGCCAGTGCCATTGTCGCAATCTTTGCCCTGTTTAAGACCCAGATGGTGGTGGCAGAAATGCCTAAAGTCATGGAAGGGCAGGCTGAAAACCAAAACCAGACAAGCGAAAATCAGGAAGATAAAAACGACGCCTGATCCACTTCGCCACAACAAACATCAAAAACAGGCCGCAAGTGTGGCCTGTTTTTACTCCAGTTTTTCTACTGTCAATTGGTACAAACTAGACAATCGGTTTACAGCACTTCAAAAAGATAAAATTGGGGTTGCGGGACAGGTACTCGTAGGTTTTCGGGCAAATCTCTTTCGCTTTTTCCGACACTGCCCCTTCAGACAACGCAGCAATCACTAATCCATTGCCGGTGATGGCACTCGATATTTCAGTCAAAGAGCGGCGGTAAAACGTCACATTGACCGGCTCGCCCACGGTATCCCATACATCTTTGATTAGCTCGCGCTCGAAATAGTTGCCCGATAGAGAGCATTCAAAATCGGCAAAAGGGTGATGGGTGGAAAAAACGATATACCCTCCGGGCTTGAGCACCCGGCTTACTTCACGGAAAAAATCATCCAGGTTTTCGAGGTAGTGAACCACCAACGGGCAGATAACAACGTCCGCACTCGCATCATCTTCGCCCGGCAACCCCAGTGACAGGTCTTGCGCATAGGCTGTTACCCGGTTTTCCAATTTCGCCTGGACAATGGCAATCATTTCTTCTGAGACATCAACACAGGTGATTTTTTGCGCGCCCTGCCCATCCAAATACTCCGCATAGATACCAGAGCCGCAACCGAGGTCGAGAACATCAAGCCCCTTTAAATCACCGAGCATTGCCTGAAGTGACGGGCGCTCAAGATGGGCGTTGTAAATATTGTCCTGAATCGCCAAATCGTATTTTTTGGCATGCGTTGAATAGAGATCTGATTTCATGGGAATTTCGCTGTGTGACAAAGAGAGGTAAGCAGAGTTGTTGGCTAATCTACGCTTTCGATTCAGCGAGTAACACCCGGTTTTGCGTTTAAAACGCCTCAACAATGTAACCAATCGTAAAACCCTAAAAATAACATGGCTTTCCCCCAGCCTCATATTCGGGACAATTTCCCTGCCTGAATCAGGATATATGTTAAATACGTCTGGCTAAATTCGTAATTCCAAGGAGTTACCACACAATTGATGGTCACCTCAACGTTTTGAAGTTTCCCACCTCTTGAGTGTTTCCAGCTACTTCGCCTGTTTCAGGTCGATTAGGTTATTCCCAGATTTGCATTTGACCGGACGCTATTCATAGACCCCATTTATGGAGGCTTCATGCAAAACAATACAAATGACAACAAGGGAAAAATGAGCCTGACGGCAAAAGTGCTGGTTGGCCTGATTGCAGGTATCGTCCTTGGGCTTTTCATCAATATTCTCAGCTTAAACCCACAGGGAGGGTTCATTGACACCTACATCACAAACGGTCTGTTCCACATTGTGGGCAAGATGTTTGTGAATGCTCTGAAGATGATGGTAGTACCTTTGGTGCTGTTCTCGCTGATATGCGGAGTATGTGGAATCGGGGACCTGAAAGCCCTCGGCCGGGTTGGCAGTAAATCCTTTGTCCTTTACCTGCTTACCACCGCGATTGCCATTGCAGTAGCGATCACTATTGCATCCATTTCCGGTATCGGGTCCGGTATGTCGATGGCGACCGACACCGTATTTGCAGGGCGCGAAGCGCCACCACTCTCACAGGTGCTTATCGACATTATCCCGAACAACCCGGTCAACGCCCTTTCTGAAGGGGAAATGCTGCAAATCATCTTCTTCGCCATCCTGATGGGTGTTTGCATCCTGATGGTCGGGCGACCGGCGAAAAAGGTGGTTGAACTGGTTGAAGTGCTGAACGAAATAATGATGAAGATGGTTACCCTCATCATGGAAATCGCACCTTATGCGGTGTTCTGCCTGATTGCAAAAGCCATGGCAAACCTTGGTCTGGAACTGTTCGCGCAGTTGATAGGCTACGTACTGGTGCTTATTGGTATTCTGCTCCTGCACCTGTTTGTCACTATCCAGGCCGTGCTGAAGGTCTTCTCGGGGCTCAGCCCCATCAAGTTTATGAAAAAAATGCGTGGGCCTCAGGTCTTTGCGTTCAGTACCGCCAGTTCAAACGCCACCATCCCGGTTACCCTCAGAACGGTTACCGAACGCCTTGGCGTGAAAAACTCTGTCGCCTCATTTACCGTACCTTTTGGTGCCACCATCAACATGGACGGTACCGCTATCATGCAGGGTGTCGCGACGGTGTTTATTGCCAACATTTACGGCATTGACCTGGGCTTTGGCGGCTACCTTACCGTCATCGTCATGGCGGTTCTCGCCTCGATAGGTACCGCTGGGGTACCGGGTGTCGGCTTGATTATGCTTTCCATGGTGTTTACCCAGGTCGGGTTGCCCCTGGAGGGAATCGGCCTGATCCTCGGTGTGGACCGTCTGCTTGATATGGTGCGGACAGCGGTTAACGTGACCGGTGATGCCGCGGTCAGCTGCATTGTCGCCAAAAGCGAGGGCAAGCTGGATGAAGCCGTGTTCAATGATCCGAGAGCCGGTGTGATAAGCGGCGTCGAGATTGACCATGACGCCGAAGAGGAACTGGCAGACATTGCCAAAGGATAAAACCTTCTCATGCTGGAACAGGGAGCCCCGTCATTTCGGGGCTTTTTCTTGCGTATTATCAGTCCACCACCATATAAAACAGGCAATCTGACAAGGCGATGTCCGGCCTTGAGGTAATCATAAACAACTTGCTTGCCGCCTTGAGGCGCAACTCACCGGATTCTTCGTAAAACAGGCTGTCGACCGGGTGCCCGCCTTCTCCGTCCGTCACAGCAAAAGTATCCAGCCCTTTCGGCCCCAACCAGCCTATCTGGCTGCCAGCCGCCATCCAGCCAAAGTTGTGGCGTTCAATATCCGGCGGCAATGTCAGGTCAGCATCATCCACCCGGCGATCGTGGTAGCAAATCTGGCTGCCAGGGTTGAGCCGGACCCGCACAGGGTGGTAAAGCATATCCAGCGGCCACGCTGCCTGTCCGGGAACAAGAGGGTTGTCGGTGGTAAGGAAATGGTGCAACCCGTTCTTCGCCACTTCCACCGCACTTTCATCCATCACTCCACCACATTCGATGGTCACAATGGGGCATGACGGCGTACTTTGCTCCATCAATGCCCCCAGCCGGACACTGGTACACAGCATTCGCTCTGTAAACAAACCGGCCACGGCCTGGTGCACTTCGTCATCATTGATGGCAACGGAAAAGCTCGGGCTGCTGCCGGACGTGTTATGGATATCCACCACCGCCTCCGGCTGCAACGTCTGTATGCGGGCAAGGATCTCATTCGCCAGCTGATAACTTTCATCATCGCCGGTTCGGCCAAAGCAACGGTTCAAATCCGGTTTATCTTCAAAATGCCGGGTTGAGAATACCTGTCCGTTTCGCGCCGCATCGACATTGGCAATACAGAAGTGGGTTGTCACCGCACAGTCTGGTTTGTTGCCCGCCAGATACCATATGGCATTGAGGCCGGAAGGTTCATTGCCGTGCAACAGGGTTACCACAACCCGGTGGCGGGTCGGGTCCCGCCCGGTCAGAGTCAGCCAACTTGGCCCCGGCAACGATTCAAGCCATGCCAACAGGCCATGTTCCAACGCTTGCGGTGTTGGCCAGGAAATATCATGCAGCACACTCAGTCCGTTCAATTTCATCCCTTCAATTTCGCTAAGTTATCCCCGAGGCCATCATACCAATTGGATTAATTCTTTGGTCTGAGATGACGCAGGAGAAATCATTCAGTTCAAGGCGCGAGTTGAAGATGCTAGTGGGGCTAACATCAAAACGAGTAACGCTGAAATGGATGATTTCGACCAGTCAGAAAGAACAAGGAATTAGTCTGATTGGTATCATAAAACCGGCCACTGTGAAACCGCTTCTCCTGTCTGGAATTGCTTTTGATACATCGCAAACATCTTTGCGAGAGCCTCCGCACGGTTGTGTTTCCGTTCCAGGCTTTCAAGGGTCGCTAACTGCCAGCTCGCGCCACTCTGACGCCGGGCAATCCGCCGCTCGATTACTGAGATAAGGGTCTGCGCTTCCTGGCTGTCTATCCCCAGTTCCACCAGCGCATCTACTACCGATGGCAGTAGACTGGCAAGGATATCTGTCAGCAGGAATTCTTTCAGCTTGCCGTCACTGCACTCCCAGAGCACTTTTGCATCAATCCCGTGCTGGGCAGCCCGGTAGAAATCGTACTCGGCGAATTCAAAGGGCAGCAGATCCATCAGCCGGTCGAGGTCTTTCTGCAATGCCTTCGCCAGCCCGATGCAAAGCGCGGCGTTGGCCATCATATCCAGGGTTGTCGGCCCGGCAGGAAGGGCGCGCAGCTCTATCCGCAAATGGCCGTTGTCTGCATCATCATAAACTGCCCGGTTCCAGCTCCAGATCGTGCTTTGGTGCAGGCGCAAGGCGGAAAGCGGAGGGGCACCTTCCGGGTGTTTACGGCTGTCGAACACTTCCGGTAAGAGAACCGGCTGGAGGCTGACGCCCTGGCGGAAAAGCTCCAGTGCACTTTTCCTCACGTAGCCTTTCCCGTAAGAAACCCTGCAGGGTATATGCCAGTTGAGGCCACACAGGCTCCGGCTGTCTATGGACTGCTTAAACAGCGGAATCCGGGTTTCATGCCACAGGCGTTGCCCCAGGAATGTCGGCGAATTTGCACCGACCGCCAGGGTAAAAATCGTCGCCAGTTGAATGCCGTTGTACCACTGGGCAAATTCATCCGGTTTAACCCGGAAATGGATTTGCAATGAGGTATTTGCGCCTTCCAGGGTTACATCATCTGCATCGGTCTCAAGGCTGTCTGCGCCGTGGATCCTGATATGGAAAGGCCCGCCCCGGCTTTCAGAAAGCACCTTGGTCAACGCATGGTAACGGGGGGAATCCGTCATCGAGCCAAGCCCGAAGTCTTCTTTGGTCAACGTCGGCAGGATTCCGATCGGCGTGACCTGCACCGCCATGTCATCTGCATGCTTTTCAAGTGATTTGAGCTGGGTATCCATTTTTTCCTTCAGCCAGCTGAATGGCGATCCGGAAAACTCGGTATAAGGGCAGTTGTATTCGAGGTTGAATTGATTGATTTCGGCGGTAAGAGAGGAATCAGCAGCTTTATCGAGGAGGGCGAGGTTGCAATGTGCCGGTCGGTGTTGTCGGTCGGTAAGGTAAAGCTCCAGCTCCGCACCCAGCGTGCAAGTTCCTACTCCCCACCCCGGTGTGTTCAACATCGCTTCCAGCTGATCCAGTTCAGTTTTGAGCTGCCGAGCGAACCGACTGTGGTCCGTGGCAGTAAACGAGGTTTTATTTATGTCTTGTCCCATTCTTATGTCCTCGCAGGAGCCCATAAGATCAACGCTAGAACAAGATGGCGCAGTCTTCAGTTGTTAGTTTTCCGAACCTGATTTAATAATGAGAATCGACATCAAAAAGACAATTATCAATACATTAATGAACAGTTTTTTATTCACCCCACAGAAGCTCTAAATAAAGATAAAAATGAGCCAGCATAATGCTGGCTCTTGTAAATATCCTAATTATTGATGGTCATATATTCCAGGCCATGATTCATCATCAATAACTCGGGGATAACCACTGTATGTTTTATCATTAGTAATATCATACTTAACGTAGGTTCTGTTGTTGAAGAAAATGTAGCCCACGCTGTCACTCCACTGAATAGCAGATATGATTTTTTCTCCAAGTCCTTCGAGACCAGGCCACGTTGAATTATCCACATTCTTCGGATAGCCTGCATCCACTTGATTATTGACAGTATTATAGCGAAGGTAGGTGCCATTTTTCAGGAAGAAAAATACTTTCGCATCATTCCATCTGAACGCAGCAGATATTTGTGTCGCATATGGGCCTACACCTGGCCAGTTATCTGCTGTGTTTTTCGGAAAGCCATCTCGTGCCCTGTCTGACGGAATATCAAATTCGATATATCTTCCATCATTCAAAAAGAAGATAACAGTAGTATCATCGAGCTTGAATGCACCGGAAATACTATCTTTATAGTCTTCTAACCCACTCCAATACGTATAGTTAATTGGTTTTGGATAACCAACATCAGTTTTATCGGTAGTTTTGCTGTACCTTAAGTAACTGTTATCACTTCTGAACATATAGATACGATCATTGCTCCAGCCATGCATCGCTTCTACATGTGGGATTTCACTGATTCTGTAACCAACGGGTACATCATTCAGAACAAAGACAAAATCCGTAGTATAGTCAACCTCTGGGTGAGCCCAAAAACCCACACTGTCTTCAACAACATCAACTTGATTACCATTTTGGTAAATGGTGACAGGCTTGTTAGATGTACCATACCAGGAAATACCGTTTGCGTGTTTCATCAACTTACGCACCCCAGGCGTCCCAATCAGAGAGGTACTGTCAAACCTGTCCTGAATGGTTACATCAACACCCATATGATCCAAAATGGTAGGAACAATTGCAGTCTGAGCAACATTGCCATAAAGGCCATCAAAATCAGTATTAGTGACACTTGTTGTTTCAGAAAACTCAGCATTTAAAGCTTTGTTCGATGCGATAAAGATAGTTTTTTCATATGTCGTCGGGTTACCGTGGCTACAGCCCCGAAGACGATCCCGACCGTGATCTGTGGTCAACAGCACCAACCAGTCATCGTTATTCGTCTGTTGGGATTGAGCAACTGCACTCAACAATTCTCCAACCTGTCGGTCAGCCACTTCAATAGATTCGTTGTAAGCATCACCGAAACACTGCGCATGGCCAACAACATCTGGCTCATCAAGATGGACAAAAACGAAATCGGCATCATCGTTAAGAATTGCGTTAACGCCTTTATCCGTGTTTGTCTGATCAGTCGTTCCAGTGTTATAGCTGTCTATTACGCTTAGATCATCGGTAAAAAAGTTAGTATGGATAGACTTCCAGGTAGAATAACTGGCAATATGCAAGTTGGGATTAAAATCATGAAGGCGTTTGTATATACTTGGGAAATTAGGGTTAGCCAAACCAGAAACATTAGTAGTAACATTGTGTTTATTGGCCCACACCCCCGTTAAAATAGTCACCCATCCTGGACCACTTTTAGTTTTTTGCTCACTTCCCTCGTTTGTAATTCCACCGGTATATGCCTTTTGAATATTAAGGCCTTTTATATTTGGTGCGTCTACTTGCAATAGCTTTTCAAGTTGAACACCGTCCACTCCAATTAGGAGTGTTTTTTGGTCAGCATGAGCATTCGCCCCCAAAAATTGGAAACACAATGCAGCGCATAAAATTCCTTTTTTCATTCTTTCTCCAATATGCAAATAATAATAACTTTATGTATACATTGGGTAAGAAAGACCTGCTTGATTAAAAATCACCAGAGGTGTTATATATTATTTTAATTGAAATAAAACCTTAACACATACTATCGGCATTTAAAAGGCAATATAAAGTCATTTATTTTCAATTTGTTATAATAATATAAGGCGCGATTTAAGAATTTATTTCCTTAGCGGTCATTGCTCAAGCAATGGTGTGATTTAATGTATAAATATTTCCCATTGATATTCATGAAATCATCCAAAACGAAAAAGAAAAATATATTTAATTAATTATTCTTTCGTTTTTCCTTTTGTAATAGAGGCCATTTCATTAACCAGCCTTTTGTTTTTACACGGTGTTCAAACAGGGAGTATGGGCGCTTAGGGTTCCAAGAAAGCATTAGTGCAAACAAAGAACTAAACCCATAACTTGCATTAAACGCATATTGACCGGTATCCAGCAAACGGACAGCCACACACGTTTCTTTCTCCACCCAGAATGAAATGGCATCCAAGGTATCAGAGTATGGCCTGTCATTGTTCCTGGTATGCATAAACGCCTGGTTTTTAACCTGCCAATTGAGCTCAGGCATCATGGTATGGAGGAGGGATTCATAATCCCTTTCACCCCTTATGCCATCCGGGTCGAAATACACCACGTCCACATCATTCAACGGTGTTGGGGTTTTAAACCCATGGAGGTTATCCCACACCATATTTCGCACGAAGCCCGCCCCTACCCAGCAATCTGGCAGGTTAAGTTCACGAACACATTCAAGCGCCCGGCAACGAATTGGGTCGCTCAGGATCATTTGAGTAAGTTGCTGTTGATAGTCAGGCATCATCGGATGGCTCAGGTTGGATAGAATTCAGAAAACGGCTTGTCTCAACCGGGGAACGAAGGCAGATAAATGTCAGGTGTTGGTACTCTTCTGCCTCCATCAGAGTCAGGTATCGGCGACGATTCTTATGGTAGGTTTTAACCGTCCAAAGCAAGATGGAATCCCGACTGAAAAAGGACTTACGAAAGGTCTCCCTGTTTCCTGTTCCCGGCCAAAGTTCCCGTCCGGATATACAGCGGGAAAAGGACCTTCTTAAGGACTGATACAGGGTACGCTGAAGTGAATAGTCTACCCAGACTATTGTATCGGCATCAGCCCATTTGATTGACGCAGTTCGGTTATAATTACCGTCTAATACCCAGCATGGCTGTTCTGTCACCTGACGGACGGCGTCAAAAAGCTCAGCATCCGTGGACTCTGTCCAGTTTGGCTTCCAGAAAAGGGCGTCCATTTCATAACAGGGATACCCCAGCTTTTCAGCAAGCCGTTTACTGACGGTAGATTTCCCGCTTCCACTGGTCCCAACCACATTGATCCGTTTCATTGCCTTCGCCAATCCTGCTTTCACCAGCCGTAATTTTAACCCCAGGATCTTTCTGTAGGCGACAAAAAAGCGGACCAGAAGGTCCGCAAAATCAACGTAGGAAAAGTTTGTAATGTTTCGGAGATATCGCTTACATCGTCGGCATAACGAAGTCGCTCTTGTGCTGCTCCAGGCGCACACTCGCAGGCCAACGGCTGGTAACGGTCTTCATGCGGGTGTAGAAACGTACGCCATCTTTACCATGGACATTCAGTGGACCAAAGATAGAGCGCTTCCAGCCACCAAAGCTGTGGAACGCCATAGGTACAGGGATTGGCACGTTAATGCCGACCATGCCCGCCAATACTTCATCTTCAAATTCACGGGCAGTTTCACCGTCACGGGTAAAGATTGCGGTACCGTTACCGTATTCGTGGCGGTTAATCAGTTCCAGTGCTGTTTCGTAATCAGGTACACGTACAATTGACAGCACAGGCCCGAATATTTCTTCTTGATAAATAGTCATATCCGGTTGGACGTGATCGAACAGTGTCGGGCCGACAAAGTAGCCGTTTTCATGGCCCGCTACAGAGATATTGCGGCCATCCACAGCCAGTTCTGCACCGGCTTCAACACCCTGATTGATGTAACCGATAATCTTGTCGCGGTGTTGGGCGGAAATCACCGGTCCCATGTCGTTTTCCTGACCATCGACAATACCCGGGCCAACACGCATTTCTGCGATCTTGCCTTTCAGGCGGCTGACCAGTTCATCTGCAGTTTCATCACCGACAGCAACGACAACAGACAGCGCCATGCAACGTTCACCCGCCGCACCGAAACCAGCCCCCATGATGGCGCCCGTTGCCAGATCCATATCTGCATCCGGCATCAGAACTGCGTGGTTTTTCGCACCGCCCAGAGCCTGGCAACGTTTGCCGTGGGCAGAGGCAGTGGAATAGATATATTCAGCAATCGGCGTTGAACCCACAAAGCTGACAGCCTGGACACGAGCGTCAGTCAGCAGCACATCTACCGCTTCTTTGTCACCGTTAACGACGTTGAAAACACCATCCGGCAGACCTGCTTCTTTTAGAAGTTCCGCCAGCAGCAAAGGAACGGATGGATCTTTTTCAGACGGCTTGAGGACAAAGGTATTACCGGTCGCAATGGCAATCGGGAACATCCACATTGGAACCATGGCAGGGAAGTTAAACGGAGTAATACCGGCACATACCCCCAGTGGCTGCATCAGGGAGTGGCTGTCTACGCCGCTGCCAACATTGGCAGAAGCTTCGCCTTTTTGCAGGTGTGGGATACCGCAGGCAAACTCCACCACTTCCAGGCCACGGGTTACTTCACCCACCGCATCGGAATACACTTTGCCGTGCTCATTGGAAATAAGACGGGCCAGGCGGTCCATGTTGGCTTCCAACAACGCCTTGAACTTGAACATGACGCGGGCACGGCGCAGCGGCGGGGTTTTACGCCAGGGGCGGAAGGCTGCCTGTGCCGCTTCGATCGCGGATTCAACTTCAGCGACTGTGCTCATGGCTACTTGACGGGTCTGCTCCCCTGTCGCCGGGTTAAAGATCGCGCCATAGCGGCCGCTGTTGCTTTCCGTTACCTGACCATTGATAAAGTTATTTACCGTATCCATGTTGATTCCTTGTTGTTAGTACCCGGTAGTTGTAGGGAAAAGGCCGGGACTTTTGTTTCAGTTTTATACTTTCCGGATAAGGGAACGTGTTCTCTGTTTCATCGTTAAAAGACAAACACGTTCAGGACTTGGGCTTCCTCGCTATCCGGTGTTATTCAGCACCCTTTGCCTGTTCAGGCCATTTTCACCGGCAGTGGTTTCTGCCGGCATTGTATTGTCAGGGGCGTTTTATCCTTTGCGGCGTTGCCACATCTGAATCAGGCTTAAATAGTTGTTTTTGATTTCAGATACCAGCGCACTGTCATCGAGTTCCCCGCGGAGCCAGCGGCGTGACGGCTCACCGAAAATAGTGCGGCCTACGGCGAAGCCTTTCACTTTTTCACTGGCTGCTGCCTGTCGGAACCCGGCTTCCAGCACTTCTGCCGGGGCATCCAGACCGAGCATCACAATGCCGTGGCAATGGGCGTCCCGCGCATCAATCAGGGAAGACACCTTATTCCAACCGCCGGCGGTAAGTGGCGGAAGTTTCCACCAGTCCGGCTTGATACCCAGGTTGTAAATACGGGTCAGCGCACGCAGGTAAAGCTCGTCGCCTTCCGCTCCGGTAGGGCGCGGTTTGTCTGCAGGCAGGATAATTTCCAGCAACAGTTCATGGCCGGATTTGCAGCTCGCTTCATAGACTTCACGAATCAGCGCTTCCTGATCAGCCTGAAGACCACGCTCATCATCGGGATGGTAGAACACCAGACATTTCACGATGTGTTCAAGAGGCCAGTCGATCAATTGGCTGCCGATATTGCCATGTTCCAGACGGAGCGGGCGTGAGCCCGGCAGTTCAATCGGACGGCCAATCCACCAACGCTGGTCAGTTTCCTGCCCTTTGCCGGTAATATCATTAAGCACGGCCTGTCCAAACGTACCGTCACACAGGATACCCGCCTGTCCTTGCAAGCCGGTTTCCGCTACCACTTCCTGAGCTGCCTGCCAGAACAGTTTTTTCATGTAAGGGACAACAGACAAATCCGCTCCGGCTTCTTTCGCCATATCGACAAACTGGCCGCGGTGGTCAAATGCCAGGATACAGAGCTCATTCCAGCTGTGGTCGCGAGTGGTAACCCGGTGCAGGTGGTTCAGGTGTTCATCCTTGTCAGGGCGAGGCACACTTTCAGCGCGGGTCAGGTAATCATCCAACTCTTCTTTTGAAGGCATTGCCGGGGCACAGCCGTGACGCGACACCACCAGCGCACCGCAGGCGTTGGCATAGGCGCAACTTTGCTCCCAAGGCTCATTATTCAGGTAGCCACGCAGCAGGCCAGACATAAAGGCATCACCTGCTCCCAGTACGTTGAGCACATCCACTCTGACGCCTTGTACAGTGACGCCTTTGTCGAGGTCATCCGGGATTTCGTTGCTAAACACACTGCAACCCAGCGGGCCTCGCTTGCACACCAGTTCGGCATCCGTCACTTCACGCACTGCGCTCAGCGCTTCCAGTGTATCGGTGCTGCCGCCGGCAATATGAAATTCTTCTTCGGTACCCACAATCAGGTCGAACAGACCCAGCACTTCTTTCAGTTGCGCCGTCACCTGTTGGGATTCGATATAGCGCGTTTCACCGTCGCCGAGTGAGGTTAAACCCCAAAGAACCGGCCGGTAATCCACGTCCAGCGCCGTGCGCACGCCGTGCTTGCGGGCATATCTCAGCGCCGTCAGCACCGCTTCGCGGGTTTGCGGGTTGGAAAGGTGTGTCCCGGTGATAGCCAGGCAACGTGCAGAAGCAATGTATTCCTCTTTCACATCATCCGGCGTAATTGCCATGTCCGCACAGTTGTCACGGTAGAAAATCAGCGGGAAGGTATCTTCATCTTTGATACCCAGAATAACCAGGGCGGTCAGCCTCTCTTTATCCGTAATCAGGTATTGGGTGTCCACCCCGAGGCGGTTCAGCTCCTCGCGCAGGAAGCGCCCCATATGCTCATCGCCAACGCGGGCTAGCATACCGGATTTCAATCCCTGACGGGCGGTACCATAAGCCACGTTACCTGACGATCCACCGAGATATTTATTGAAAGACCCCATGTCTTCCAGACGGGCACCAATCTGCTGGCCATACAGGTCAACGGCTACACGGCCCATACAAATCACATCCAGTTGTTTTTCCCCGCTACTCATCTCTCTCTCCTGTAAGGCGGACCGGTTAGTCACATCGGAAGCTGTTTTATTCTCTGTCCCGCCTGTTTACACCTGGAATCATTTCTCAATGAAATGTTTATTTCGTTTTATTCTATTATTGAAACGTACGACCCGCAACTCAATAGAGGGTTTCAAAAGTGTCCCGGATCACAGAGTTAATAATTATCGGAATAAAAATTTCGTTTTTACGTATATTGAAACAAGCTACAATCCAGGGCGCGCTTTTAATGAGGGAAGGATATGACTGCCGCCGCGACACTCAGTGAACTACAAGACCAGATTCGCCTGAGATACGACGAACTGAGTAAAAGACTTCAACAAGTTGGCCAGTATCTGCTGGACAACCCGGACCGCGTTGCCTTTGATACCGTTGCTGTAATTGCCAGCGAAGCAAATGTGCCGCCATCCACCCTGATCCGTTTTGCCAACGCATTCGGATTTGCCGGCTTCAACGATATGAAACATTTGTTTCGCCGTAACCTGGTGGAAGAAACCAGCAACTACAGTGACCGTCTGAAGCTGTTCCGTGCCCTTGAAACCGACGAACAGACGCCGCATACGCCGCCGGATATTTTGCGCACTTTTGCTCAGGCGAATGCCAATGCACTAGAACAGTTGGCAGCCCGGACTCCCCCTGAGCAATTGGATCAAGCCATCAACCTGCTCCACCAGGCTGAAACAATTTACATTGTCGGTTTGCGCCGCTCATTCAGCATTGCCTCTTACCTAACCTATGCCCTGCGCCATGTTGGCCGCCGAACTATTCTGATTGACGGTTTGGGCGGTATGTTCAACGAGCAGCTTGGTATGATTGGTGAAAAGGATGCCGTGATTGCCATCAGCTTCACACCCTATGCGAATGAAACGGTCGAAATGGTAGAAAAAGCAGTATCGAGCGGTGCGAAATTGGTCTCGATCACCGACAGCCAGGTCAGCCCGGTATCTTCACTCAGTGACGTCTGCTTCGTTGTGAAAGAAGCATCCGTGGAAGGCTTCCGCGCCCAGTCTGCATCACTTTGCCTTGCCCAGACGCTGGCCGTTTCCCTGGCAGGGAAAAACGAGTAAGTGCTTTTAAAAATCTCGCCCGGCAAGACAAAACAACAAACAAAAAAAACCGGTAAGAGGTCGACACTTACCGGTTGAACTTACCCAAAGCACAAAACAAAACTTACAAAACGACAGTTTTTCCTGTCTTCAGCGACGTCAATGCCGCTTCCGCCAGTACCAGAGCCCGCTCACCGTCTGTGCCGGTGCATTCAGGCTCTGCTCTTCCCGCAAGCACATCGACAAAGTGTTGCCACTCGGCCACATACGCCCGCTCATAACGCTCAAGGAAGAAATGTTGGGGCCGGGCGCTTACACAGCCTGACTCACCCCATTGTTCCACCAGGTTTTCCTTTTTATTCCCCGCTTGAAGCAGGCCTTTTTGACCATGTAATTCAAGCCTCTGGTCGTAGCCATAGCCTGAGCGGCGGCTGTTCAGAATGGTCACCATGGCTCCGGATGCAAAGTGGAGCACCGTCACCGCAGTATCAATGTCACCTTCTTCACCAATTTCCGGGTCGACCAGGCAACTGCCATTGGCAGTTATCGCAACAGGTTCTTCACCCATAATGAAACGAGCCATATCCAAATCATGAATCGCCATATCCCGGAAAATTCCCCCTGAGACACGTACATAATTTGCCGGTGGCGGGGAAGGATCCCTTGAGGTAATCAGAAGGGTTTCCGCATTCCCGATAGCCCCGTTTTCAAATTGTTGTTTGAGTTGGCGAAACTGCGGATCATAGCGGCGGTTGAAACCTACCAGCAATTTGGCTCCGGTTGTTTTCACCACATCAAGGCAAGCACGTACACGCACAAGCCCCAGATCAATTGGCTTTTCACAGAAGATCGCCTTACCTGCAAGGGCGGCTTTTTCTATCAGGTCGGCATGCGTGTCTGTTGCTGAACAGATGCAAACGCCATGTATTTCAGGATCACCAATCGCTTCTTCAACTGACATCACCCTGGCACCGTATTGCTGGGCAAGTTGGGTAGCCCCTTCAAGGTAGGGGTCAATCACGGCTTTGATTGCCGTTTCCGGATGCGCGGCAATGTTGACCGCATGTACCTTGCCAATTCGGCCCGCCCCAAACAGGGCAATATTAAATGTTTGTCCTGACACAATAATTCCTCCCTGGAAACAGGGTTATTTTTGGCTGTGCTTCTCAGCATATTCCGGGGAGTTGACCCATTGGTGGTCGGGCTCCCAGGTAAACAGCCACTTACGTACCGGACCAGCCATGACATTCAGGTAATAGCTGTCATAGCCAGCCACTGTCGCCACCGGGTGGTAGCCACGAGGTACCTTCACGACATCTTTGTCGTACGCCGCCATGCATTCATCCAGATCACGCTCATCGGTATAAACCCGTTGGATCACAAAGCCCTGTGACGGGTTGAGGCGGTGGTAATAGGTTTCTTCCAGCAGCGTCTCTTCCGGCGGTGCATCGCGGTCATGCTTATGGCTCGGGTATGAGCTGGTACATCCCTCATCGGTGTACACTTCAACCACCAGCAGGCTGTCAGCGTTTTTGTCATCCGGCAGGATATTCTGCACATACCGCTTGTTGTATCCGTTTCCACGTTGTTCCGCATCCACATCAGCCGGGCCGATAACCCGCGAAGGATAAGTACCCTTGCCCGGAGCACTGCATACCGCAAGCTCGACCTCAGTGGTTGCAATCAGTGACACCGAATCGCCTGCCGTCACATAGACTGAATGCGGTTTTTTGCGCTCGAACGGCCCCATCCTGTCGCCCAGTTCCCCGATTTGCTCCCCATTAAGGGTAAAATCGGCTTTGCCTCCCACCAGTACCAGGCAAAGCTCGCGATCTGTTGTCTCGAAACTCAATGACTGGCCCGGCTTGAGCTCGTAAGCACTGAAACCGACATGCGGCCATCCCGCAGACTCTGGCGTAATATGCTGGATACACCCTTGTTCATCCGGCTGACCACGTTTAGACAATAGGTAAGACACAGAACCTCCTCAAAGTGCTCGGAATCATGGAGCAAAAATAGGCAATAAATTTTTCAACAAGAGTAATGAAATTAAAATTCCATTAAAAGACAATAATGAAATATACGTTTTAAAAATGTGAGCAAGGTGTTATATCCACATTTTTCCTGCAAACAGCTGTTGACCATAGTGCTTATAAATTGAAAGGCGTCACGACATTTATCCGGGTCTTGTAATCATCCTCAGAAAGTCGGGCGCCGTAGCAGGAAAGCAGTTTCAGTAATGCCATCTTCCCGTCTTCTTCGACGTTGTGGTCAATCACCGCATGAATTTGCTGCTCTCTCAGTAAATGGCGGTTGTCTTCATCCAAATCATGGCCGATAAACACATCACACTGCCTGCCTGCCTCTTCAAAGGCTTTCAGAATGGCACGGTTGGCACCGCCAATACTGTAAACAGCACGCACACCCGGGTTAGCGTCCAGTGTGCCCCTTACCCTCTCCTGGGTGCTTAACTCAAGACCGAGCCCACCACTGGCATCAACCGCGCTAAGGTTTGGAAACGCATTCAGTGCTTCCATGAAACCTTCGGCCCTTGCTTCTTCCCCGTGGAACTGATGGCTGCTAAGCGGCACCAGAATTTGTGCCGGTTTCCCGCCCAGCCACTGGCCCAGGAGGTAAGCGGCCGTTTTACCTGCCGCATGGTTATCCATCCCGATATAGGCGATACGTTTTGAATCCGGCAGATCGGTTACCAGGGTCACCACCGGCACACCTGCCTGTTTGAGGCGGTTCACGGATTGATTGATTTCAGGCACATCCGCCCCTTTAAGAATCACGCCGTGGCTGCCATGTTTTTCAATCCGCTCGAGTACCCTGACCAACTCGCCGGTTTCAATAAATTCGAACAAGTGAAACCGGATCCGAATTCGGTAAGGTGACAGGTGTTTGGCAACACGGGTAAGCGCATTTCGCACCAAATAGCTGAACCGGGAAGGGGTATGCATGACCACATCCAGGTAAAAGGTTCTCCCCCTCAGCGCGGTCTGCGCCCGCTGTTCTTCGAGCTCAGAAATCGCTTTTTCAACTCGCTGGCGGGTCTGCTCGTGCACGCCTTCCCGGCCGTTTATTACCCGGTCAACGGTTGCTGTACTTACACCTGCCTGGGCGGCAATTTGTTTAACCGAAAAGCGCTTCATTCCCTGACTCCCGGACTGCAATTTGTTTTCCCCTGATGGGTTCTTGATGGATTTTCACATAAGAACCCAGCAACAAAGTTATAACATCATCTCACTAAAAGTGGGGAGACAACCAAATGACCGAGAGCGAAACCCGGCCTGTCCCACAGGCATTTTTTTCCGACCTTGATATCGATATCAGGGCATTCAGCGCTCAGTGCGAGCAACAGGTTGAACCTGATGTTTACCCGTTTTCTGACTGTTGCGAGAAAAACGTCGTGATTTACGACGGAGAAAGCCTCCGGGCCTTCACAGGGAAACATACCGCCATTAAAACTGAGTTCGCCGATATTTTTCTCAATGGGCCGGGCGTGTTGGTAATCAAAGGATTCTTCGAAAACACGAATACCGTTGATGCCATGAGTGACGTGTTTGGGCAAATCCTTAAAGCAGAAGAGGGGTTTGGCGAAGGTGACCATTTTGCTCAGGCTGGTGCTCAGGCAAACGGGCGTATTTGGAATGTTTTCCAAAAAAGTGCCGCAGCCAACCCGGAAGTATTTATCGACTACTACAAAAACCCATTGCTGAGACTGGTCTCTGAAGCATGGCTTGGCCCCCATTACCAGGTAACGGCGCAGGTTAATATTGTCCGGCCCGGCGGGAACGCACAGGACTCACACCGCGACTATCACCTCGGGTTTCAGCACACAGACGAACTCTCCCGTTACCCTCTGCATGCCCAGAAGATGTCTGCCATGTTGACGTTACAGGGTGCGGTCGCCCATTCAGACATGCCACTTGAAAGTGGCCCTACCAAGTTGTTGCCGTTTTCCCAGCACTATCCGCTGGGGTATATGTCCTGTCGTAACCCAGGCTTTCAGGACTACTTTGAACAGCATCATGTGCAACTTCCCCTGCAAAAAGGTGACGCATTGTTTTTCAACCCGGCGCTTATCCATGCGGCGGGCGCCAACCAGACCACCGACTTCAACCGCAGTGCCAACCTGCTTCAAATCTCATCGGCCTTCGGCAAGCCGATGGAAACCATTGACCTTGGTGCAATCAGTTCTCAGCTATTCAACACTCTGTCGTCGAAATGGGTGAGCGGCCTTTCCGACGATGAAAAAGCGGCAATCGTGATGGCTGTTGCAGACGGTTATGCATTCCCGACCAATCTTGATACCGACTCTCCGGTTGGCGGATTGGCACCGGAATCAATGAGTCAGCTTTTATTGCGGGCGCTGGACGCGCAATGGACACATACCGCGTATCAGGAAGCACTCGCCAACCAAAAACAAAGACGCCGGGCATGATGCCCGGCGCCTTTATGGTTGGATCAAACATTAATCGTCGCTGTTGCCAGAGCTTCGGTTGGTAGAGCCACGAACAACCGGACTACACGGCAGCGTAATCGAGCGAGGTTGCAAGCTTGAATCAGCAATATGGGCAAAGAGATGATCAATGCTTGCAGACACCATTTCTTCGTAGGGCTGGCGAATAGTCGACAGATCATAGGCGCGACTTCGGGCAAGGCGGATATCATCAACGCCTATCACACCGACATCTTCTGGCACCCGGAGGCCAAATTCGTAGCGGATGGCATCCATCCCTCCACAGGCCATGATGTCATCGGCATAGAACACCGAATCCGGCCGTTCAGCGCCTTTGAACAGCCGCATACTGGCATCAAAACCGGCGTCGTAGCCGAATTCGCCACCCTCAACGATCTGCCATTTATCACAGTTGCGCTCAATAAGCCGGCTTAAAAAGCCCCGCTGACGATCCACGCTCGCCGACGTGCCAACCGGCCCGGTTACAAATGCAGGTCGGCTGTATCCCGCATCAAGCAGCATGTCTGCCGCCATACGGCCGGCTTCCACGTTGTCACAGCTGACCACAGTGACACTGTTTTCACTGGAATCCCGGCCGAAAATCACCACGGGAGTCTCCTGTGACCGGCATGCTTCCACCAGCGGTTGTGGCAGTGATGCTGAAGTAATGATCAGTCCATCAACGTTGTACTCCATCACCAACTCCACAGCTTCCTGTATATCCATATCCTGGCTGACATTTAACAACAGGCTATGGCAGTTCCGGCGTTGAATTTCTGAAGAAAATGCCGCGAGAACAGGAAGATAGAAAGGGTTGTCAAAATCGGTGACCAGAATACCGATCAAACTCGAGCGGGATTTAATGCCCCGGGCCAGACGGTTAGGTTTGTAATTGAGCGAGGCTGCTGCAGCCATCACTTTTTCACGCAGCTGCTTTGAAATGCTGGCATCCGGGTTAAATGCCCTTGATACCGCAGAAACGGAAACACCGGCGGCTTTAGCGACATCCACCACGGTGACTTTTCGGTTTTTCACTAAGCTGTTACCCGACACCGGACTGTTTGACGTATCTCGTTTACCCATTGCCCTTCCTGTTGGTCACTCATCGAATCCTGACTTCTTTTTAGCAGTTTATCTGAAATTGTTTTCAAGCGCATACCTGTCCACCAGGCATGTGAACTGGCGGTATGCTAAGAACGCTACAAGGTTCGGGTTTACTGAACAACCGAAAGGACAAGGTAAAAGAAAGAGGCTCCATGAGCCTCTTCACCTGTTAACGTAACTCACTGGGGTTAACGGTACTCACCGGCCAGTTTTTCAACCAAGGCAACGTTGTCTTTGGTAACAAAGCCCGGGCCAGAGTTGATGTTATTGGACGGTGCAACGCCATAGCGGTTAAACATGGTCAGCACCATGACTGGCATATAGCCTTGCAGGTATGGCTGCTGGTCAATGCCCCATTGGATATTGCCATCTTTGATGGCTTGCGCAATCTCACCGCTCAGGTCAAAGGTGCCAAAATAAATGTTGCCCAGCTTGCGGTTCTTTTCCAGTGCCCGCAATGTCGGGTGAGCAGACGTTGGCCCCAGGGTCAGAACCGCTTCTGTGTTGGGGTTCTTGCGAAGGTAAGCCAGTACTTTCTTTTCAATGTCTGTCGGATCCTGGCCGGAGTCAATCATCTGACCATCAAGATCTACCCCCAGCGCATCCGCAAAGCCCTGGCAACGTTCAACCGACGCCGGGTTGGTAATGTAGTGGTTTACGCACAGGAAGCTTTTAATGCCGTCCGCTTTGGCTCGCTTACCCGCACCAAAGCCTGCATCGTATTCCGGCTGGCCAACATGCAAAATAGCCCCTACGTTTTCGCTTTGCTCATGGGTTCCCGAGTTGATTGTGACTACCGGGATGCCTTTTTTCTTCGCTTTTTCCAGTGGTCCACGCAACACATCATAGTCTGCAAGCGTGGTAATGATTCCCTGAGGGTTAGATGCCACTGCCTGCTCAATAATTCGGGCCATATCTGCCAGATCGCCGGTTGGCGGGTTACGGTATTCAACCGTGACATTGAGGTTTTCACCCGCATCGCCAATTGCCGTCTTAATGGTATTCCACCATGAGTCTGCATCGGGTGCGTGACTTACCAGGACAAAACGCTCTCCATCAGCCATTGCGGCACCGGGCACCAGGGCTGCGACACCTGCCATTGCGGCAAAAGCCACCATGGATGCTTTCTTTGCTACGAATTTCAGTAGGGTGTTCATCCGGTTATCTCCATATGTTAGGTGGCTGCGCCAGTTGAAGGGAAGAACTTGCATCCGGGCAGCCGGGTTATCTCAGGCCGCAAACCCTTTGCGGCTTCGAATTTGGAATTTCTTTTTTCTGTATAAGGCTTAAATCGCCTCTTTCGCGTCGGTGTGCTCGAATTCGGCCAATTCTGCTTCCAGGGTCTCCAGCTCCTGACCGCCGGACATCATTCCCAGTATCTCTTCACGGGAAACATCAGATTTCTTCCATGTGCCAAGGCTTTTGCCCCTGTTGAGCAGGGTAAACCTGTCTCCAACCGGGTAAGCGTGGTGAACATTGTGGGTGATCAGGATGACCGCCAGCCCTTTCCCTCGGGCACGGGCAACAACCTTAAGCACGTTGGCAGACTGCTTGACACCCAGTGCAGCTGTTGGCTCATCGAGAATCAGTACCTTGGCACCAAAATGGATAGCCCTGGCAATTGCCAGGCACTGCCGCTCACCGCCAGACATGGTGCCAATAGGATGCTCTGGGTCACGCACATCAATTCCCATATCCGCCATACCGGCGCGGGCAATTTCATTGGCATTTTTGGTATCAAATACCTCGAATGGCCCGACTTTTTTCGTCAGTTCGCGCCCCATAAAGAAGTTTCGCGTCACGCTCATCAGCGGAACCAGTGCCAAGTCCTGGTAGACCGTTGCGATCCCCCGGTCGAGGGCATCACGCGGGGAGTTAAAGGCCGTGGGTTTTCCGTTCATCAGGAACTCTCCTTCAGACGGTTTGTGAACCCCTGCCAGCGTTTTAATCAGTGTTGATTTCCCTGCGCCGTTATCGCCGAGCAAGCAATGGACTTCACCCATTTTCACCTGCATGTTGATGTCCTTGAGGGCAATAACAGACCCGAAGTAGCGACTGACGTTTTTCAGTTCGAGAATAAACTCACTCATGGATAGCTCCTTTCCATCGGCCACTGACTAGCGGGCATTTGTTACTTTCTTGCGAATGAAGTTGTTGAACAGAACAGCAATCAGCAACATGACGCCAAGGAATACGCGGAACCAGTCGGAATCCACCCCGGTAAAGAAAATCCCCATCTGAACCACACCAAAAATAAGTGCGCCGAAGAAGGCCCCGATAACCGAGCCGTATCCACCGGTCAGCAAGGCGCCACCGATAACCGCAGCAATAATGGCCTCAAACTCTTTGAGAAGACCGCGGTCTGCCGCCGCCGAGCCAAATTCCAGTACTTGACAGGCAGCAAAAACAGTGGCGCAGAATGCGGTGAACATAAACAGCGAGACTTTCACTTTGTCAGTGGGGACACCCACATTTTTGGCTGCGTTTGCATCGCCGCCAGAGGCAAAGATCCAGTTCCCGAACCGGGTACGGAGCAACACAAAGGAACATACAGCCGTAAGCAGGAACCACCAAACCACTACCATCGGGATGCCGGTGACAATGGGTGAGCCGTCAGCATAGGTTTCAATCAGACCGGCATTACCCAGCCAGTTAAAAAAGCCAACTCCTATCTCCCCACCAAAGGCGGCAGCCAGAATGTCTCCTTCTGCGATGTCAGCCACACCGGAAAGGATGGTCTTGTTGGTCAACATGATGGAAAGGGCGATGGTGAGACCGCGAAGGATAAAAAGGAACGCCAGTGAGACGATAAAAGAGGGAAGTCCGGTTCTCACCACGATGTAGCCATTAATAAACCCGATAGCCATGGCACCGGCAAAGGCAAACAAAATGGCCAGCCATACCGGCCACTCCCAGTAAACGGAAGGTATCGCGATCATCATCCCGGCAAAGCCAATCATCGAGCCAATAGAGAGGTCGAATTCCCCGGCAATCATCAAAAGGCATGCCCCGACGGCAATGATGCCGAGCTGGGCTGAAACCGTGGTCCAGTTAAGAATTCCGTCTGCATTGAACATGCCGGAATCCCACGCAACGATAGCAAAAAAGAAAAATACAAGAATCGCACCGGATACCGAACCCAATTCCGGCCGCGATAAAAGCCGGTTTAGGACGGAAACCTTTCGGACCCTCTCATCTCCCGGGGCGCTGGCTGCAAACGAGGCAGCAGCGGTCGTTTTCCCTGTCATAGTAAATCTCTCCGTAAATGGTATCCCCAGCTATGTCATTCCATAACGGGGCGGTCAGCAAAAAAAAATTAATCAGAAAAAAATGTCGTTTCTATAAACTGCCTGCTTTGGGCAGCTGCTTTTTTGGCGTCGTTACCCGACGCGGGATCCATGTCCTGTTCCACTGTGACCCAGCCGTTGAAATTAATTTCAGTCAACACCCGGTGCACGGCGTTAAAGTCCACACATCCCCGTCCCAAGGGACAAAAGATGTTGTTGCCTATCGCTTTATAAAAATCGGTACTGTTTTTCACAGAGTCAGCCAGTACCGACCCATTTATATCTTTGAAATGCAAATACTTAACGCGACCTTGATAAGTCTTTATCACCTCTGCCGGATCCATACCCGCATAAACACAGTGTCCGGTATCAATACAGAGGGATATCAAGTCAGCCGGCAGATCCGCCATCGCCCGGTCGACTTCATCACGGTATTCAATGTATGTACCCGCATGGGGATGCAGCGTGGGTGTTATTCCGTACTGCAAACAAATCCGGCCCACTTCTTTGAGGGTCTCCATCATTGCCTGCCACTGCCTGTCATTTAGCCGGGTCGCCGTCTCCACCTGCCCCGCTTCATCCGTTCGCGGGGAAGAAACGTGATCTATGACGACCAGAAATTCCGCGTCCTGATCTGTAAGAATCCGGCAGGTTTCATGGGTAATACGGCAAATGTTTTCCCGCTCATCCTCCCTGTGCAAATGGACAAAAAGGGTGCCCGCAATCAGCTTCAGGCTCCTTTTTGATAACGCGCTCCCGAGGGAATCTGTTTCGGTTGGAAGGTAACCAAGCGGGCCAAGCTCTGTCGCCAGGTATCCTGCACCTGATATTTCATCCAAAACGGTTTGCCACGCCGGATTTGCCGGGCTATCAGCAAACTCCACACCCCAGGAGCAAGGGGCATTGGCTATTTTCAGTTCCATTACTTTTCCCTATAAATCAATAGAATGCAGATCAAACCACATGGCTTTTGCCTTCTTTAAAGCGAGTATCCACACGCCAAAGAATCACTACTGAGAAACATATTGGCAACATTAAATAAACATTTATGGTAATGTTTTCATTCTGTCAATGCTTATTGATGCGAATCTATCAATTTCAGGCGATTTTTTTGCGCTTCAACCCAGTTTTTCACTTACAGAAATGTGTTTTTTGATTTTCGTATTGAAAACAATTTCAACAGTTGGCTAAAGTATGCTCAGTGACACAGCATTAATATCCTTCGTCAGGGAGTACGTTGGAGCGGTGCACGTTGGAACCGTATGCAGAAGGGTGGAGAGTCAGGAGGACCATCATGTTTAACGAAGAAGGGCATCTCAAGCATCCCATCCGTTGGGGATTGGTCGGTGGAGGCAGGGGCAGTGAAATTGGCTATGCTCACCGGGCCGCCGCCGCGCGTGATCGCCTGTTCACATTTGTGGCCGGTGCCATGGATGTGGATCCGGAACGCTGCCGGGATTTCGGTGTAAACCTCGGGCTGGCTCCTTCCCGTTGCTACCCTGACTACAAAACCATGTTCAGTGCAGAAACCCGGCGGGATGACGGCATTCAGGCAGTATCTATCGCCACGCCCAATTCCACACACTATGAAATCGCCAAAGCCGCACTGGAAGCCAACCTTCATGTTATCTGCGAAAAACCGGTGACATTTAATGTCAGTGAAGCAGAAGAGCTTAAAGCCCTCGCCGAAGAGAAAAACCGGATGTTTGCCGTCATGTACGGATACACCGGCCACCAAATGATTCACCAAGCCCGGGAAATGATAAAGCGTGGGGATATCGGTGATATCCGTGTGGTCAACATGCAATTTGCCCACGGCTTCCACAATATTGAAGTGGAAAAACACAGCCCGGGTGCCAAGTGGCGTATGAACCCGGAAGTGTCCGGCCCGAGCTTTATTCTCGGCGATTGTGGCACCCATGCTTTCTACCTTGCCGGTTTGATCACTGGGCTAAAGGTCAAGTCACTGATGTGTTCGCGCCAGAGCTTTGTCGCGTCCCGCGCACCGTTGGAAGACAACGCCCATGTGGTTTTCAACTTTGAAGGGGGCGCGGTGGGTACGCTCTGGGCCAGCGCCATCAATGCCGGTTCAATGCACCAGCAAAAGATTCGGATTGTCGGCGAGAAAGCGAGTCTCGAGTGGTGGGATGAATACCCTAACCAGCTCCGCTACGAAGTTCAGGGGGAACCTGTCCGGATTCTGGAGCGGGGTATGAGTTATCTCTACAGCGAGAACCCGGCGATCGGTGCAAACCGTATTGGCGGGGGTCACGCTGAAGGCTTTTTTGAATCCTGGGCCAACCTGTACCACCGTTTTGCGCTGGCAATTGATGCTATTGAACGCGTCGATGCAGCATTTCTCGAAGATCACTGGTACCCAGATATCAATGCCGGCATCGACGGTGTGCGCTGGGTAAATGCCTGTGTTCGTTCAGCAGATGACGGCGCAAAATGGGTTGATTATGAATAACGTCAGCCGGGTATACCTGGTTAGGTTAATGAATTGGTCAGAGACCACGCTGAGGGCGTTATCAATATAGCGCACCCGAAACAGTCCATATGATCAACTCAATAGCCTTATTGGTATAACGCAAAGGATGAAGTATGAGCAAGGCAACACGAGTATTGGGCAGAAAGCTTAGGCTTGGCATCATTGGTGGCGGGCCGGAGTCTTTCATTGGTTCCATCCACCGCTCAGCTGCGACCATGCACGAGGAATTTGAGGTCGTCGCCGGTGTGTTTTCATCCAACCCGGCACGCTCACTGACTGCAGGAAAAACGATGGGAATCCCCCGCCCCTACACCGACCCTGACGCGCTGTTCGCCGGGGAGTCCGGCCGTGAAGATGGAATAGATGCGCTGGCCATTATGACCCCCAACAACAGCCACTATCTGCTTTCCTGCAAGGCGCTCGATGCCGGCATGCATGTTTTCTGTGAAAAACCGCTGACAATCACAGAAGAAGAGGCCGCCGATTTGGTCAGGAGAGTCGAGGCTACCGGAAAACGCTACTGCGTCGCCTACGGCTACAGCGCGTATCCGATGGTAAGGCAGGCCCGCGCCCTGATTGAAAGTGGAGAGCTCGGTGACGTTCGCATGGTACAGAGCAACTACGTCCAGGGGCACCTTGCAGAGCTGACAGAAAGCGAAAAAGCCGGAACCAACTGGCACATGGACAAATCCCTTGCCGGGCCGTCGCTTATTCTGGGTGACATTGCCACCCACAGCTACCACCTGGCCGCCTATGTTACCGGGATGGATGCATCCTCACTCAGCGCAGACGTTACCGCTATCATTGAAGGCCGGCAAGCAGATGACTACTGCGGCATCTTGCTCCGCTACCCCAACGGCGCCCGGGGTAACCTCTGGGTTACGCAGGCCGCTGCCGGTGGCGTCCACGGCCTCAGCCTGACGGTTCACGGAACCAAAGGGGGTTTGGAGTGGCACCAGGAGCAACCCAATGAGCTTACCGTCCGCCCGCTCGGCAAACCGGCTTATGTTCTTACCAAAGCAGGCCCGGGGCTTCATCCGGCCGCTCAAAGAATCTCACATATTGCGATAGGTCATCCGGAAGGTTACCGCGAAGCCTTTGCCAACCTGTATTGGGATTTTGCTTCAAATATCATCGACGATCTCGCCCAATTGACACCGGATCCGCTCAGTTTGTGGAATCCTGATGTCAAAGAAGGGGCAATGGGTATGGCCTTCGTCCATGCTGCTGTCCGCTCCAGTCATCAGAACGGGCGTTGGGAGCCTCTTCAAAACCTGTCCTAAACGGTCCCTATTGAACAGCCCTATGGCTATTCAGTTTTTGCCCCCATCACCGGGGGCTTTTTTTGTAAATTTGACTCATAACTGACCAGTTAACCCCGCGCATTTTGAAATCAAACTATATAAGTGATAAATAACTCACCACGCTTTTCCAATCACGCTCTATGAATGGCTGACAGCTAACCCAAATGCCTCTGATTGGTACCCCATTCATGACAGGAAAAAAGATATGTTATACCGCCTCAAATGGCTGCTCGCCGGGTCGCTGATCCTTGTTGTCAGCGGGTGTTCCGTGATGAATGAAGATGAATGCCGCACCGCAGACTGGTACTCCATCGGCTACCAGGATGGTGCTAACGGCTCGGACATGGCTAATTCGCTGGGAGACCGCAGTTCAGCCTGTGCTGAATACAATGTGCGTGTGAATTTCGACCAGTACAAAGAAGGGTACCAGCACGGTATCAAGGCATTCTGCAACGAGGCCAGTGGTTATTACGCCGCCAGCACCGGTTACGTCTACCAGGGAATTTGCCCCGCTAACCTCGAACCTGCCTTCCTGAAAGGCTATAAGCGAGGCCGCAAACTGTTTGAAATCCAACAGGAAGTCGACCAGGCCAAACAGGCTCTCGATCAGGCAAAATGGGACCGGGATTACAAGGAAGACCAGATCAAGCGTCTGAAAAATAAACTGGTCTATGACGACCTCACTCCCCGCCAACGCCAAAACATCCTTGATGAACTGGAACAATACCAGTCTACCGTCACCGACATTTCACACCTGACGATTCGCTATGAAAGAGCAAAGCAAAAACTGCGCGATTTTGAATCGAGGCATCAGTACTAGCAGGTTTTGGGATACTTGTTGAAGCTTTGAGGGTGTAACGTTCAACGCGGTTTGAATAAGCTCGATTGATGGGATAAAAGCGCCGGAAGACCGGCGCTTGTCTTTTGCGGTTACAACAGCCCGGCTTCTTTGGCAAAACGGTGCAGGTTGTTATAGCCGAGGGTGGCGTAAGTCAGGGGATGGGCGATGGACGGGTCCTGTTCTGCCTCTACCACCAGCCAGCCTTCATAATTGCGGGCTTTCAGCACCTCAAAAACAGCAGGGTAATTGACACAGCCGTCACCTGGTACGGTGTAAACACCGGCGAGTACCGCGTCCAGGAAGCTGGTTTTTCTGTTTTTCACATCTGCCAGCACATCTTTTCTCACGTCTTTGCAGTGAACATGGTTAATGCGATGCGCCCAACGATCTGCCACTGCAACCGGATCAGCACCGGAGAACGTCAGGTGGCCGGTATCCAGCAGGAGACCAACTTCCGGACCAGTGTGCTCCATCAGGTTGTCGATATCCGACGCGGATTCGATGACCGTACCCATATGGTGGTGATAGGCAATTTGTACCCCCTGGCTCAGGGTATAGCGAGCAAACGCAGTCAGCTTTTCGCCATATTCTTCCCAGCGCTCAGCGGGGAAAAGTGGCCTTTGGTAAACCGGTGTGCGTTGGTCACCGTGAATGCAGCCGGTCACTTCGCAAAGCACCATTACATTTGCGCCAAGTTCGCGCAGTAACACCAGGTGATCCTGAACCGCTTCAATTTCTTCCTCGACGGTGCGGGTCAGAAGCTCGCAGGAATACCAGCCGGATACCAGGTTCAGATCATGGGAAGCCAGAATAGGCCCCAGTACTGCCGCTTCGCGCGGAAATTTATTGCCAAGCTCAAAGCCTTCAAAACCGGCCTGCCGGCCTTCTGTCAGACAGGTTTCCAGCGGTGTTTCTGCTCCAAGGGAAGGCAGGTCATCATTGGTCCAGGTGAGCGGGTTGATACCAAGTTTCACAGTCATAGTCGGGCTCCAAAATGGAAAATTGTTATTGGCGAATCAATGTCTCTGACGCCACAAGGCAATCAGGTCGTGGTAATTTGTTTTTATGTTTTCTACGAGGGTACGGTCGTCTGTCTCGCCAGCGAGCCAGTCGCGGGCCGGCTTGCCAAACAGTGTCCGTCCAACCGCAAACCCTTTTACGATTGGGTGGCTTGCTGCAGCGTTAAAGCCTTCAGCGAGCGCTTCCTGTGGGGCATCCAAGCCGAGAAGAACGACACCGCGACAATGCGGATCCCGCGCTTCCACCAGCGCACCAAACTCTGCCCAGCTCTCTGAGGCCATTGGCGGCAGTTTCCACCAGTCCGGCCTGATGCCGATGTTGTAAATACGCTTGACGGCACGAAGGTAGTTATCATCGCAGCGCACCATATCGGCAGGTAAAATCACTTCCACCAGTAACTCATGACCCGACTTACAGCAGGCCTGGTAGACCTCTTTCACCTTGGCTTCCTGCTCAAGGCGCAGCGCATGGGCATCTTCCGGATGGTAGAAGACCAGACACTTCACAACATGCTCCAGCGGCCAGTCAATAAGCTGGGAGCCAATGTTGCCGTGCTCCAGTGTCAACGGGCGGGATCCGGGTAACTCTACCGGGCGGCCAATCCACCATCCGGAGCCTGTCATTTCGTTAAGCACGTCCTGCCCGAACGTGCTGTCGCACAACAGGCCGGCCCTGCCCTGTAACCCTGCTTCCTCTGCAACTTCGCAACAGGCTTGAAGAATCAGTTTTTTCAGCGGTTTTATCTGGCTGATATCGGCACCGGCTTCACGGGCCATATCGATAAATTGGATGCGGTGGTCAAACGCCATCACACACAATTCGCCCCAGGTTTGCCGGCGCGTTGTGACACGGTGCAGGTGATTCAGTTCAGCATCCAAATCCGGACGGGGTACGTCATTTGCGCGTGCCAGGTAGTTATCCAACTCAGTTTTTGTCGGCATTGCCGGGGCGCAGCCGTGGCGAGACACTACCAACGCGCCACAGGCGTTGGCATAAGCACAGGCTTTTTCCCAACCTTCCCCGTTAAGGTAACCGCGCAGCAGGCCGGACATAAAGGCATCTCCCGCGCCAAGGACGTTCAGCACTTCCACCCGCACACCTTTAACGGTAATCCCCTCATCCAGGGTATCCGGAATGTCTCCGGTAAAGACACTGCACCCCAACGGGCCTCGCTTGCAAACCAGTTCTGCACCTGTCAGCTCCCGCACTTTGCGGAGGGCTTCGATCGTGTCTGTCGAGCCACCGGCAATATGGAATTCCTCTTCGGTCCCCACAATCAGGTCAAACAAGCCAAGCACTTCCTGTAGCTGTTCCGTCACCTGGCCGGATTCAATGAAACGCGTTTCTCCGTCTCCCAGAGACGTCAGGCCCCAAAGCACCGGGCGGTAGTCAATATCAATGGCCGTTTTCACCCCGTTGCGACGGGCATATTCCAATGCTGTCAGCACCGCATCGCGGGTTTTGGGGTGGGAAAGGTGGGTTCCGGTAATCGCCAGACAACGCGCCGATGCAATATAGTCTTCCGTAAAGTCTTCTCGCGTGATCGCCATATCAGCGCAGTTGTCACGGTAGAAAATCAGCGGGAAGGTGTCCTCATCCTTGATGCCCAGAATCACCAGGCCGGTCAGGCGTTCTGTGTCGGTAATCAAATGGCTGGTATCACAGCCGACATTAACCAACTCCTCGCGCAAGAAGCGTCCCATATGTTCATCCCCCACCCGGGCAAGCATGGAGGATTTCAGCCCCTGGCGGGCTGTACCGTAAGCCACGTTGCCTGATGATCCCCCGAGGTATTTGGCAAAGCTGCCCATATCCTCAAGACGGGAACCAATCTGCTGTCCATAGAGATCGACGGCGATTCTGCCCATACAAATCACATCAAACTGCTTTTCACTGCCCATTGATAAACTCCTTGAAACATCCAACAGTGATGGGAAGGCTACTCACGGAATGCAAACACCGTTTTGTGTCGAATACTTTGAATATAGTGCCGAAATGACTGAATCTGGCGTTGTTCAACCCATTCCCGATGATTGGGGTAGCCGGGACACATACCGGGGAAATGCTTCCCCGTCTGAATATGCAATCTTTATACGAAATATATATTTCACACACAATGCAATTTAGTTCATTTATTTCATTTCGTGATCACTACGGGGTTTCAGCTGTAATGACGAAGCAGGAAGTGAAAACACCGGTAAAAACCGTGAGTTGAAGGCATGACCGAATGAACTTTATCGCAGACCAGAACACATTTACCTATGCAAAAATCCCGGGTTCTCATCACCCAAACCAAGCTCAATGACGCCACTTTTTGAAATGCCTGTTTCATGGTCTCCCGTAACATGAACGGATAAAAAGTGGCCCCAGTATCGGTTTTTCCCGGCCCAAAATTTCCCGAACCAGTACCAGAAACAGCTCTCCGGTAGCAACGGCATCGACCAGGGCATTGTGGGCATGGTATGCCGGCAACCCTTTTTGCTCCCGTAAGGTGCAAAGCCGGAAATCTTTTTTACTGCATCCCCGGTTAACCGCCAGCGATCTTTCCAGCATCAGCGTATCAAGCCAGACCACAGGCAATGGGAAGTCGATATTGATACCAAGCGCCTGATGCAAAAAGCCCCGCTCAATGGCACTACCATGGGCGATAACAACTTTCCCGGCCATTTGCCTGACCAGATGCGAAATCCCTTCCTGATCTGAACAACCTCCGGCGAGGTTTTGCGGCGTAATATGATTGATAACAGCCGCCTCCGGGCAGACCTCAACGCCGCCATCGACATAGATATGTTTTGCGGAGGACAGTTTCAGCACACTGTTTTCAACGCTGACATATCCTATTGAAAGGATCCGGTCTTTAGACGGATCCAGTCCGGAGGTTTCAAAATCCAGCACCAGAAAAGACAGCGTTTCCCAACGGGCATCAGCCTGGGGGACCGGCACTTGGTAAAGGGGTAACAACGGTGCCGGTACCTGGCCTTTTTCGAGCAGTTGCTGCCGCTGTTTTTCCAACTTTGCCAATGGGTGACGGCTCGCAAGCGCTGTACGGAGCCTCCCGATCATCTAAGCACCCCTCGGGCACTGAAACGCTGCATTGCTGCTTCCTGAGTTCGGGCAATAATCCGGAATGCGTCCTTCAGGTGGTTTCGCTCAAACTGGGTCAGCCAGGCCGGGACGATATTATTTGACGCCACCTCCCCTCGCCCGATTGCGCTTCGTTGGTGGTGGAAACGCACCTGACAAATAAAGTGGAATGCTTCGGTAAGCTCCTTCCGGCTTTCCTCGCTGATCACCCCGGCGGCTGCTGCGGCACCAAGCCGCTCTTCTGTTCCGGTTTCACCGCTGTTCGCTGCCAGAGCGTAGATTCGGGCGAGCTCTACCAACAGGTTTATCGCCTGCTTTTTGATGTTGAATACGTTCCGGTTCTCGCCGTCTTTTGCCAGGACAAACTGCCGGAACATACCCAATGGCGGGTTTACTCGAAGGGAGTTTGCCACCAGTACCGCAAGAAAGCGGCGGTTGTCCCGGGTGTATTGTTGAACCGTCGCTCTTAACATCTCAGCCAGTTTCTCATTGCCATAGAGAAAACGAGTATCAAGGAACACGCTGATGTTGAGCAGGCTTTCCGCCTCCGGTTGCATCACCCATTCCCGGTAATGACGCTGCCAGCCTTGCAGGGAATTACACCACTTAGAATTGGTTGCCATCATATAGCCGGTACACAGTGGATAACCACACTCATCCATGCCATTACAGACAAATTCTGCCAGTGCCTGAAAATATCTGCTCTGGTGCTCATCCGGCTCGCACCCGAGCACAATGCCGCTGTCCTGGTCCGAAAGGCAGTGCATTTCATTCCGGGCATGGGACCCCGCCACTATCCAGGCGTAATCACAAGGCGGGCTGCCAAGCGCCCGCTCGCCAAGCTGTAACAGGCGCTTGTTAAAAGCGTCTGCAATCAGCGTCATCATCTGCAAGACAGTACGGGGATGAACGCCGTTTTCTACCAGCGTTTCGTAAACCGACTGGCGCTGCACTGCCAGTATTTTCAGGTCAGCAATGCTTTCCTGCCGGTAGATGCGGCTAATCAGGTAAACCGCCTGGATCTGGCTTTTCTGGACGAGGCTGGTTGCGGTCATCACACCCGCCACTTTACCGTTTTCCAAGACCGGCAAACTGCGCACGTTGTGCTGCATCATCTGTTCAACGGCCCGGATGAGAGGGGCTTCACTGTCAATGGCAACCGGCATGTCCGTCATTACAGAAGAAACCGGCAGGCTGATATCCAGACCTTCTGCCACCACGCGCTTGGTCATGTCCCTGTCGGTCACAATGCCGACCAGGGTATCGCCGTCCATGACCAGCGCACTTGAACGGTGAAGCCGCACCATCTCCTGCGCAGCTTCGCGGATTGACATATCCGGTGTCACCCTGACCACGGTCCGGTTTAACGTGCTGCCCACGGTACTGAGGTAGAGGCTGTTGTTCCCACCCCAGATATCATTTTGCTTGCTGCTTGCCAGACGTACGCCTTCTGTAGCAGCAAAGTAGTGGCTGACCGCCGGGTTCTCGGCAATCAATCTGTCCAGCACCTGCCGGGGAATCAGGTACAGCAGCGTATTCTCAAGTGCGACCAATGCGTATTCGCACTCGCCGTGGCGGTGCATCTGGCTGAACCCGAACAGATCTCCGCTACCGAGGCGAGCGCGGAGCGCACCGTCCGGATAGCGTTGTTCAACGGCGCCGGTGCGCACCATATATAAACCGGTACCGACAATTCGGTTTCCATCCAGTTTGTCACCCTGAGCCAGATAGGAAATATCCACCGATGCCGCCAGCTTTTCCCTTTCTTCAGGGGAGAGCGTATCAAAGGGGTCGGTGCGGGAAAGGAAATCAAAGATATTGGGAAGAAGAGACTGATCCATCGTACATCCAGCAATAAAACGCCCCGGTACCGTTACCGGGGCGTTTATTTTCCAACTTTTAGCCTTGTTTTTGTGTGCGCATTGACGCACGCGGGCTATTCATCAATTCACGTCCAATGGACCAGAACACATAAGCCAGGGACGCAACGGCAAACACGTAATAGCCGGTCATCACCCAGCCCGGTACGTTATGCGCCAGATAGACATACATGGAGACGGAACCCAGCGCGATAAGCAGGGAAACCGGCTTGACCATTGACCAAGGCTTGATATCCACCTGCTCGGTATACACCTCTTCGTAGGCCTCTTGCGGGTAGAAATACCCGACAACCAACATAAAGACGATGTTACCGGCAAACAGCAGACCAACAAGGTGGAAGAAATGGATATCCACTTTCACCACAAAGTTAAACAGGATATAAGCTGACATACCGAACAGCAGGCCGAGCTTGGCGGCAATGGCGGGAACTCGTTTGGTAAGCAGGCCGACCATCACCACACTCAGAATGGGGGCGTTGAAGATGCCCTGAAGCTGTTGGATAAGGTAGAAAAGGCCGTCCGGCGCATTTGCCACCAGCGGGGCAACAATCATCGACACCACCGCAAGGCCAAGGCCGAGGTATTTACCCAGCGCCACCGTCTGGGCTTCTGTTGCATCCGGCTTGAGGCTCTTTTTGAAGATGTTGACGGTAAACAGCGTGACAGAGGAGTTCAGGCCGCCACTGAAGGTAGAGAACACCGCCCCCACAACAACCGCTGCAAAGAAACCAACCAGCATTTCCGGCAGCACAAGCTCTACCAGCATCGGGTAGGCATTGTCCGGGTTATCGATTTGCCCCTGGAAAATATGGAAAGCAATGATACCCGGCAGGATGATGATGGTCGGGATAACCAGTTTAAAAAAGGCACACAGCAGTACGCCCTTCTGGCCTTCAGCAAGGTTCTTCGCACCCAGTGCTTTTTGCACAATCGACTGGTTGGTACACCAGAAGAACAGGTTGGAAACGACAAGGCCGGTAAACAAGGTTGAAAACGGTACCAGCGAGTCTTCATCACCAATGGAGTTAAACTTCTCCGGGTTGTGTTGGTAGACTTCCGCCAAACCGCTCAAAATGTTGCCATCACCCACGTAGGCAAGGGCGAACAGCGTTACCATCAGGCCACCGGTAATCAGACCGACACCGTTGATGGTATCCGCCACTGCAATTGCCTTAATACCGCCGAAGACCGCATAAACGGCACCCAGTCCTCCCACTCCCCACACCATGATCCAAAGCGCGGTCGTCTTGTCGACATTGAACACGTCGGACACCTGGAACAGGCTTTCCAATGCAATCGCGCCGGTATAAAGCACGATGGGCAGAAGGGAGATAACGTACATACCAAGGAACAGAATGGATGTAATGGTCAGGGTCTGCTTGTCAAAGCGCTTTTCAAGATACTCGGGGATAGTGGAGATACCGAGCTTGAGGTAGCGGGGCAGAAAGAAAATTGCAAACAGCACAATGGCCATCGCTGCCATCACTTCCCACGCCATCACGATAAAGCCGGTGCGGAAAGACAAGCCATTCAAGCCAACCAGGTGTTCGGTGGAAAGGTTCATCAGCAGCATGGAACCACCGATATACACGCCGGTCAGCGAGCGTCCGCCAAGAAAATAACCTTCGGCAGAATCAGTCAGGTGAGCATTTTTGGTTTTGTAATACGCAAAGCCTGCAACAAACAGGGTAAAGCCGAGAAACGAAATAAACGCCAGCATAACGTCCTCCTGATTTTCGTTTGCATCATGCTTGCGGCAACGGGTGCAACCCCGTTTCCGGAAAGATTGGATTTGAAACTCGTCAGAAAAAAGCGGAGCGGCGGGTTGCCGCTCCAAAATGACGGAAGATTACAGTTTGATTTCTTTGCCCGTGGCGAGTGATTCAAAGGCCATGTCAGCCAGGCGGAGTGCCTGTTCGCCGTCATAACCGCTGCACTCTGGTGCTGCGCGGCCTGCCAGCACATCAACAAAGTGGTTCCACTCAGCCTTGTAGGCAGCGTTGTAGCGCTGCAGGAAGAAGTGCTCCGGTTTCGCGGCAACACATCCGGCTTCACCCCATTGCTCTACCTGATCTTCGAGCATGTTTTTCGCCGTGAGAAGACCTTTGGCACCATGCAATTCGATACGCTGGTCATATCCATAACCGGAGCGACGGCTGTTGGAAATGGTCGCCATCGCGCCGGATGGGAATTTCATCACAATAAAGGCGGTATCAATGTCACCGGCCTGGCCGATTTCAGGGTCAACCATGTTGCTGCCCTGTGCATACACAGAGACAGGATCCTCACCCATAATAAAACGTGCCATGTCGAAATCGTGGATGGTCATGTCGCGGAACATGCCACCGGAGACTTTCACATAGTAGGCAGGCGGTGGAGACGGATCGCGGGAGGTGATAATCAGCGATTCAGCCTGGCCGATGGCACCGGCGCTCAGCATCTCACGTACTTTGCGGAACTGCGGGTCATAACGGCGGTTAAAGCCCACAAACAGCGGGACGTTGAACTCCTTCACGGTCGCCAGGCATTCACGGACTCGCTCAATATCCAGGTGGACCGGCTTTTCACAGAAAATGGTTTTACCGGCTTTGGCGGCCATCTCAATCAGCTCTGCATGGGTGTCAGTAGCTGACGCGATCAGTACGCCATGAACATTCGGGTCAGCCATTGCTTCCTGCACAGACTGAACCTTGGCGCCATATTTTTCTGCCAGTGAATTTGCACCTTCCTGGTACGGGTCAATCACGGAATAGAGAGAAGTTTCCTTGTGTTCAGCGATGTTAACCGCATGAACCTGGCCGATACGGCCTGCACCAAACAATGCGATATTGTACATAAGGGCTCCTTGGAACCGGCTCTTAGCCGGCAGAAGTTTCTGGACTCCCCCATTTAACGGAAACACTTCAGGGGTTTTCCACAAACAGAATTCAACCGAGTTGACAGGATTTTTCGAACAGGATTAATCAATTACCTAATCGATGACGGGAATATACCAAGTGAAATGTACATTTCACATATGCCATGAAATGAATATTTTATTTTTGTCGCAGGAGTATCATTTTTTAACCGGAAGACAGCAAATCCTGTCACTGCGATCACGAAATACATCCGAGTCGAGGCAGGCATAACCATCAGAAATAACTGGGGTTAAACGAGTATGAAAACTCGATAAATTGCTCAAACCCCAGGACTATTCGATGCAATTTGCGTAAACATCATCTGCAACATGAAGTGAAACAAATATTTCGTTTTATTCCGATGACAGAGGACAAAGGCGCAAACACATAGAGATGACGGAAGAGAAAAGAGGAAAGATTGAAGAAAGAAGCAAGTGGCAAGTTGACAAAGGAACAGACCGAAAAGGGAGCAGCCTGAAAGCTGCCCCCACTCGGTAAAAATGTATCAGTACTGGCGAGCCTTGGTAGCAAGCACCTGCTTAATACCCTCAGCAGCAGCCACAATTTCCGGCTTGTCTGCCACCTGTGCAGTACCGGTGCGCCACCACGCCTCATAACCGTGAGTCATCGTTTTGGGCAACACTTTGATGTCAACCAACACCGGACCGGCTTGCAGTTTTGCCTCTTCCAGCGCGGCGACCAGTTCTTCCTCCGTATGGACGGAATAAGCCTTACAGCCATAGCTTTCTGCATTTTTGGCAAAATCGACCTTCACTAACGGGCCGGTCATCTTGCCAGTTTCCGGATCGCGGTGGCGGTTTTCCGTACCGTAACTTCCCATCCCCTGGCTCATTTGCAGGTTGTTGATACAGCCAAAGCTTGCGTTATCAAACAGCAGAAGCGTAATTTTAGTGCCTTCCTGAACGGCGGTTTGCAACTCGGAATGAAGCATCATGTATGAGCCGTCACCCAACATAGCGTAAACGGGCTGATCCGGGCGGGCGAGCTTGGCACCCACAGCGGCGGCAACCTCATAGCCCATGCAGGAATAGCCGTATTCCATATGGTAAGTGTCCGGTGTTTTCGGGCGCCATACTCGCTGCAGATCTCCCGGCAATGACCCGGCCGCCCCAACCACAATGGCATCATCTTCGAGGTATTTATCCATCACCCCAAGCACCCGCGTCTGCGCAAGCTGGGTAGAAAGGGTTGCGGCATACTCACCCAATTTGTCATCCAGATGGCCCGCCACTTCCGGTACAAAACCGTCACCAACTCGAAGACTGAAAAGTCGCTCAAGCTCAGCATTCCAGGCACTTCTGGCATCAGTAATCTCGTTGCCGTAACCGCTATGGTATCCCGTTGCCTGCAGTATTTCTGACAACGCTTCCAGCGCAGTGCGCGCATCTGCCACCACAGGGACGGCATCGAGTTTGAAGGCATCAAATTCGGCCACATTAATGGTGAGGAATTCCACATCTGGGTTCTGGAACAACGACTTGGATGCGGTTGTGAAATCCGTAAAGCGGGTACCCACGCCAATCACCAGATCCGCTTCCTTGGCAATCAGGTTGGCTGCCAGACAACCGGTTGTCCCTACCCCGCCGCAGTTGAGGGGATGTTCCGCCACTATGGCACTCTTCCCGGCCTGGGTTTCCCCAAACGGAATATTAAAGGTTTCAGCAAATTGCCTGAAGGCGTCATGGGCTTCGGAATACCGGACGCCACCGCCGCACACCAGCATCGGCTTTTTCTTGCGGCGGATCAGTTCAACCGCATCAGTCAGCATGGCTTCTGTCGCCGGACGACGCTCTATCCGGTGGACGCGTTTTTTAAAGAAATATTCCGGGAAGTCGTAGGCTTCACCCTGCACATCCTGCGGCAGGCAGATGGTCACTGCGCCGGTATCAGCCGGATCAGTCAGTACGCGCATGGCGTTGATCATGGCCGTCATCAGTTGCTCAGGGCGGGAAACACGATCCCAATAGCGTGAGACCGGACGGAAGCAGTCGTTGGTACTGATTGAGCAGTCATGGTACTGCTCGACTTGCTGCAACACGGGATCCGGCTGGCGGGATGCAAAGAGATCACCCGGCAGGAACAGGACGGGAATCCGGTTGGCGGTTGCTGTCGCAGCGGCAGTCACCATGTTCGCCGCACCGGGCCCGACGGAAGACGTTACCGCATAAATCTTTTTCCGTTTTTGCTGTTTGGCAAATCCCATGGCGATATGTGCCATGCCCTGTTCGTTACAACCCTGGTGGACGATCAAGTCCCCGGCATCCTGTTCCAGGGCTTGCCCCAGGCCAACAACATTACCGTGACCAAATATCGTCAATACGCCGTGGACAAATTTATGCTCCTGCCCGTCAACATCCACATACTGTTGATTCAGGAACTTCACCAATGCCTGTGCCGTGGTCAGTTTGAGTGTACCCATATCCAAACTCCGAAATACGCTATGTCCTATCAGGGGGTTCACAAGGATTCGACCCGCCCCCAGCCTTAATTTTGTCACTATATGAAATTAACATTTCACCACAACCACAAAATGAAATATTTACATCCTTTTGTGAGCATGCCGAAATTTCTGTTTCAAACTCCGATGAAAACAATTTCAAATAGTCGTAAAACCGTGATGGTACGCAGCCCCGGGCCTTGTTATGTTTCGTTGAAGATTAGATTGGCGTGTTAACCAGAAAAAGGGACGGGTAAGGGAATCACAAAAGGAATGATGGAAAAGCTGTTGAAGCAGGCAAGTCAGCACCGGGCTCCGGCACTGACATTTTCCTTTGATTCACCAAGAATAGGTAAAAGTTAAAGCAGAGCTATTTTCTTTCAAATGCTGTCTGCATTGATTCAAGCTGAGCTACCAGGTCAAGCAACTGGTGGCTTGCACGGGCAGTTTGCTCAGAAGCGGCAAGGTTTTCAGCTGATAAATCCCGGATCTTCCCTATTCTTACCTGTTGGTTATTCACTGTATCAGACTGGCGGTTGCAGGCTTGCGTTACCTCCCTGCAATGGGAAGAAATGCCTGAAATAGTATCGCTGAGCAACCTGAACGCATCACCGGCTTCTTTGGCTACTTCAACACCGTTAACGGCAAATTCCCGGCTTTTTTCCATCAACCCGACAGTGCGTTTCACCGACTCCTGCACTTTATTGATGGATGCCCGGATCTCCTCAGTAGATGCCTGGGTTTTAATAGCCAGCGAGCGTACCTCATCTGACACGACAGCAAAACCTCTCCCCTGATCCCCGGCACGGGCTGCTTCAATAGCCGCATTCAATGCCAGAAGGTTCGTTTGGTCTGCAATATCACTGATTACCGTGACCACCTTGCCAATATCCTGTGTGAACTGCTGCAGTTCTTCAGAAGCCACCACCGCACTTTCAACACTGTCGGACAAGGATCCAATCTCCCGGACGGTCTGGTTGATGCTGCCCTGCCCTCTCTCGGTCTGGGACGTTGCCGTCAGGCTGGCTTCGCGGGTCTTGTTGGTCAAGTCGAGCACGTTGCTACTGGCTTCAGACAAAAAGTCGATATCTTTGACGACTTCATCAGTTTCCAGATTCTGCTGGTTAACGCCCTCACTTGCAGCCTGGATCGCGTTGTCTGTCAGGTTAATGGAGTGCCTGATTGTTTCTGTGATATCCCCCAGCCTGCCAAGCACTGTGCGGTTGTGGGCCTCTTGCATTTTTGCTGCCAGCTCAATTTCACCGAATTCATCCATGCTGGAGCAGTAGACCAACTGGATAAGCGGATTGCTCGCAACTTTTCGGGAAGTTTGTAATAACTCGTGAATACGTTTGGCGTACACAAGCCCTCCTGCCCCCGCAACGGCAAATGCTCCCAGCGCAGCAGCAATGGTGGAGATTTCACTGCCACTCCACACCAGGTATCCGGTAAGGCCGGTCACCGCAGCTCCCCAAGCTATAGTCAACTGGCTGATGCGGGATTTCACTTTCAGGTATCGAGCTGCCCGGCGAGTGAAGAAAATGGGGTATAGGCGCTCAGCCCGTTCAACCAGTTCCCGGGAAGGCTTAACCCGGACTGACTGGTAACCGACTTTCTTGCCGTTTTCGTAAAGTGGCGTGACATAGGCGTCTACCCAGTAGTGGTCGCCGTTTTTACAGCGGTTTTTTACTACCCCCCGCCAGGGCTGGTCTTTGTCGAGTGCCTGCCACAGGTTGGCAAACGCTGCCGGGGGCATATCCGGATGACGGACGATACTGTGGGATTCCCCTACAAGTTCGCCCTCTTCGTAGCCCGCTACCTGGCAAAAGAACTCATTGGCATAGGTAATATTGCCCTTGAGATCCGTGGTTGAAATCAGTTGTCGGTCACCTGAATAATCAACTTCCCTGCCGGTTACATGTCTTTGCTGCATGCTTACCTCTGTCCATGGGTCATTTCAACCGGTTATTTTAATCCCTAATTGGCATTCCCCCCCAATTTTCCACTCTGTAAATTAGTCTAATAGTGTCAATATTTTTACCAAAATGTGAACGAGAGCCTTGATGGTTAACAAAAAAATGCATGATGTGTTGGCAGAACTGAACAACCACCACGACCTCGGGCAGTAATGCAAAGATAAAAAAAGTCCGCCGAAGCGGACTTAACGTTGGGGGAATAACTGTCGGATTTATCAGTTCATCGCTTCAGCAGGTTTCATCGCAGAGGCTTCTTCCTCGCGCTCATCCGCTGACAGGGTTTTCTCATATTGGTTGTACTTCCACCAGGCGAAGCCCAGGAAAATCACGATACCGCCTACGTTGTAGAACACGATGGTCATGATGTCAGCACCGGTTGGGAAGGTAGACGCCAGGAAGCCAACAGTGAAGATACCAATCAGGATAGAAACCACGGTGATGCCGGTAGCGCGTGAGCCCATGCGGAAGTCACGTGGCAGGTGGTCCAGTTTCATACGCAGGTTCAGGTAAGCCAGCATGATGAACAGTGGTGGCAGCATTGAAGCCGCAGCCGTCATGTTGATAACGGTGTTCATCAGATCCTGTGCAGTGTCCGAGCCCAGTGTTGGGATAATCATCAGTGGAATAACGATGAAGAACTGAGCCCATGCAGCGCGTGCCGGTACACCGTTTTCGTTCAGCGCAACGGTCTTCTCACCAAAGATACCTTTAGGAATTTCAGCGAAGAAAATCTTCACTGGGGTTGCAGTCCACATCAGCAGGGAACCGAACATTGCCGTGAAGGAAACCATGCCCACAAAGCGGTTCATCATGATTTCAGGCAGGCCGAAGTAACGGGCCAGACCTTCGAATACCTGCACTGAGCCACCGGTGAACTTCAGTTCTGCGCTTGGTACGAACACGTTAATCAGTACAGAAGAAACTGAGTACAGAACACCGATAAACAGGCCGGCCAGGATGATGACCTTAACGAATGACTTGTGCCCGCCTTTGATGTCGTTAACGTAAACCGCGACAGATTCCGCACCGCCAGCAGCCATGAAGATCCAGGTAGTAATACCCAGGAAGGCCCAGCTGAAATCAGGGGTCATCGCTTCAACAGTGATTGGGTCAGCAGGCTGTACACCGCCTACCAGCGCAGCACCGGCCAGAATGATGTAAGACATGGTCAGCAGCAGCATGAAAGACGAGGTCACCGAGGTGATAGGACCCAGCATCTTCGCACCATTGGTCGACACGTAAGTGGCGAATGCAAAGAGAATGGTACTCAGTGCTGTGGTTGCCATCGGTGTCAGGATGTACTCGTAGCCAAGGAATGCGTATGACGCGTAGGCGATAACGCGCGGCAACAAAGAGGTAAAAAAGAACAGGTTCACGAACCAGTAGGTGTATGCCGAGATAAATGCCCAGCGGCCGCCCAGTGAGCTTTTCACCCAAGCGTAAACACCGGCCTCTGAATCTTTGTTGAGGGAAACAAATTCAGCAATGATCAAACAAAACGGAATGAAGTAAAAAATGGTGGCAATAAAGAACATCGGTGCAGAAGACAGGCCGATCTCAATATTGTTGTTGATAACGTTGTTGAAGCTGTAGACCGCAGCAAAGGTCATGGACAGCAGTCCGAACTTGCCTATCGTATTACGTTTTGATTCAGACATGAGGCACTCCTGTGAATCACGTTTTATTGTAGGGTGGGCGATCAGGTTCACCGACCGCCCTTATTGTTTTAATCAGGTACCGGCCTTAACCGGCGCCGAGGGCTTTATTTATTGAGGAAGTATCCGTCTTCGATGGTCACTTTCAGCACCACCTTTCGCACCCGGTTGTCACCGTGGAAGCGGTAGGCTTTGTTGGTATCAAATATCAGTACCTGGCCTTCCCCGACTTCAACTTTTTCACCGGTACCGGTGAAATACTCGCGGTCGGTTTCATCCTGATAGGCCTGCACATTGGTAAGTGCTTCCTTATCTGCTACCTCAATGGTCTCGTGACCGTCGAGGTAGTAAATTACGTCGAGGTATCGGCGGGTGCCGACGAAACGTTCTGTCTCTTTCGCTACCCCGTCCTCCACCATGTACACCAGTGAATCACCGATGGAATGGAACACGCCGTCACGGATATTGCCGGTATTGGCAATGGCTTCTGCACAACGCTGCCATTTACGGCCGTTCCGGTAGACGGTCTTGAACTGGTTCAGGCTTTCTAGCACTTGCATTTACTTGTCTCCGTCCAGGATGCTGTCGGTACCGAACTCACCGAAACGGTGGTTGGCATGGATGGCTGTGCCGCCGTTGCCCTTATTAAATGGCATCAGGGTCAGGCCGTAGCGGAAGTCCTCCATGTACACACGGTAGGAATCCAGTACCTCAGAGCCCCAGGAATTTGAACCCAGCCCCATCACTTTGTGGTCAAGGTTCAGGGTGATGTAACCACTCTTCTCCAGTTCATTGGTATGCTGGGCGTCATGCAGGTTCTGACGGGTGTAATGCCAGGCGCTGACATTCAGGGTGTCAGCCGGTTTCACCAGAAGCCCCTTGCCATGGCGGTCCGTCAGGGAAACCCAACGCACGTCCTGCCGGTTGCCGTTGTTCTGCGGGAACGGGTAGTTTTCAAACATGTTGCTGACCGTGGTCTTAAACACATCCACCACGTTCGCGTACTTGCTGTCTTGGTAGTTTTCACCCGGGCCGCGGCCGTAGTATTCGACCATTTCAAAGGCATTGTTGATGCCGAGATCCAGGCCGATACAAGGGATAACATGCGGATAGTCACCGTACTTCTCGCCGGACAGGGTCAGGTTTACCTGGCCTTGTGGGCAGATCTCAAACCGGTAGGTGCAGCGCATACCAAAGTCATAAACCGGCGGCGCAATGATTGAGCGGACGGTCACCACCACTTTGCCGTCGCACTCTTCCACATCCAGCGCGCGGAAATGCTCCTGCAGGATTTGAAGGTGTGCCGGATGCCAGAGGCCTTCGTATTCCTGCTTGTGGTTGTCGACCATCGGTTTGAAGAAGTTCAGCTCTGGTGCGCTTGCGATGATGTCCACACCTCCACTCACCCAAGAGGTCAGCTTGCCGTTAACCTTTGAGAAGGTCAGCGTGAAGTCGTTGCCTTCCACGCTCAGCACCAGTCGCTCATCACGCACTTTCAGGCCGCAGGCATTGTGGTTGGTGTACTCCGGCAGGGACTTGGTGTCCTCTTTCACCTGGAACTGGAAAATACCCAGTTCATGGTTCGCTTCGCTGTAGGCTGTGCGGCTGTCTTTGCGGATAACCACGCTCATAAAGACTTCACGTCCGTCCAGCTCAGGGACAGTCACCTCGATATCACGGCGCTCACCGACCTGGACGTTTTCAGGCTTGATGAAATACTGGGCCAGTGTTTCGCCTTCGGCACGCAGGGTGACATCCAGCGTGATATCACTCAGATCTGAGTACCAGTATTTGTTTTCGACGGTAAAACGGCCGTTGGCTGCATCCAGATCGAACACCTTCACCGGACAGATAACCTGCTTGTATTCACGCAAGCCAGGCCCAGGTGTCTGATCCGGATAGATCAGGCCATCCATACAGAAGTTGTAATTGTTCGGGTAGTCACCGTAGTCACCGCCGTACTTGTAGACATCCTGACCCTTTTCATCACGCGCCAGGATACCGTGGTCACACCATTCCCAGACGTAATGGCCCTGAATGCAGTCGTGCTTGTAGAACACATTCTGGTATTCAGTCAGGCCGCCCGGGCCGTTCCCCATAGCGTGTGCGTATTCACAGATGATGCGTGGCTTGTGATGAGGGTGCTCACCAAAGTAGTTCATCAGCTGGGCACGGGAATACATGGTGCTGATAACATCCACTACTTCCGCATCGCGGTCTTCTTCGTAGTGGGTCAAGCGGGTATCATCCAGTGCCTTGGCGGCAGCATTCATTGAGCGGATATTGCAGCCGTAGCCGGACTCGTTACCCAGCGACCACATAACGATAGACGGGTGGTTTTTCTGGGCGTGGATATGGCGTTCAATGCGCTCGACAAAAACGTGTTCCCAGGCCGGGTCATCCGTAATTGCGCTCAGGTTGCCAATATTGGCAAAACCGTGGGTTTCCACATCTGTTTCAGCCATCACAAACAGGCCGTAGACGTCGCAGAGTTCATAGAAGCGCGGGTCATTCGGGTAGTGGGCTGTGCGCACCGAGTTAATGTTGTGCTGCTTCATCAGAATCAGGTCTTTTTCGACACGATCCATCCCCATGGCACGGCCTTTCATGTGGTCGTTGTCATGGCGGTTTACACCGTGGAGCATCACATACTGGTTGTTGATATAAAACAGGCCGTCACGCACCTTGATATCGCGGAATCCGACACGCTGTGGGATGACTTCCAGGATTTCACCGGCGCTGTCCCGAAGGGTTATCACCAGGGTGTAAAGGTAAGGATTCTCCGCATTCCACTGGTGAGGCTGGTTCATATCGATGGCAAAAGCGGTGTTTGCGGCATCGGCCACAGACAGGTTTGCCACTTCCCCTTCAGCCACACATGAAGCGCCGTCATACAGCGCATAACCGAGTGACAGGCCGGAAGTTTCGCCATCGGCAAGGTTTTCCAGTTCAACTGCACAGTTCAGGGTTGCGCTGACGTAACTTTCATCAAAGTCGGTGCGAACAGTAAAGTCGCGAACATGTACCGGATTTTTACCTACCAGATAGACATCGCGGAAGATGCCACCCATCCACCACATGTCCTGGTCTTCAATATAGGTAGAATCTGCCCACTGCATAACGCGGACTGAAAGCAGGTTCTCGCCGGTGGTAACGAATGCCGAAATATCAAATTCTGCAGTCAGGCGGCTGCCTTTGCTGAAACCGGCGTAATTGCCGTTCACGTAAACTTCGAAATAGGTTTCTACGCCATCAAACTTGATGATGGTCTGCTTGTTTTCCCAGCCTTCACTCAGGGTAAACGTACGCTGGTAAGCGCCGGTCGGGTTATCCGTCGGTACGAATGGGACATCAATAGGGAAAGGGAAACCTTCATCGGTGTATTGGAGGTTACCATGGCCTTCCATCTGCCACATGTTTGGCACGGTGATCTTGTCCCAGCCATTCATCGGCTCACGGTAAAACTCATCCGGTACCAGCAGAGGGTTTGCGAAAAAGTTGAATGTCCACTGGCCGCTCAACAGCATAAAGCGGCTGCTCAGCTCGCGCTGGAAGGTTTTGGCGGTTTCTTCGTTGTCATAGGAGAAAAAGTAGGCGCGGGGAGCCAGACGGTTCTCGCTTTGCAGGGCCAGATTTTCCCAGTTATTGGTCTTTGTATTCACGATGCCTCCAAGACACCTGTTCCTTTTGTTATGACCAATTTTAGTAAAACATTTAGTTAAACAAATCGGTTAAATTTTGCTTTTTTAACTTGATCACATGCCCTTGTTTTAACCTGTGAAGCTCTCGGCAAAATACACCCGGATTCGCCTGAATTTAGGCGATCACCATCATGTTTTTTAATAAAGGTAAAATTCAATAAAACCAGTTAAAACAAGCACATTTAGAACGTGTTATAGATTTCAAATAACGGAAAGAAGAACAGAATGGAGCCAATGAGAGGGGGAACTATGACGCCTGAAACAAAAAAGCCCGCTCAAATGGCGGGCGGGTTAGTTGAGCAAAGCTTTACGCTGCTTTGGTGGTTCCGCGCAGAATAAGTTCACTCGGCACAAACACGTTAAGGGGTGTCGTACGATTGTCCCGGCAGCGTTCCACCAGCAGGTTGACCCCCTGGCACCCCATCAGCTCAGAATGGATACGAAACGTTGAAAGGGACGGTACCGTAAACTTTGCTGTAGGGATGTCGTTCACACTGAGCAGGGAAATATCGTCAGGAATACGCAGGCCTTTTTCGTGAATTGCGCGCAACACACCGATAGCAATGGAGTCAGAAGCAACAAACAGCGCCTGCGGATAATCCCCATCCAGCATAGTTTTAGCAAGCTCATACCCGGACTGGCTGGTAAAGTTACCGCGCAGAATATCTGACTCAGCCACTACCCCTTTCAGGCCACCATATTCTGCAAATGCCTGCTCACGGATATCGGGGGTTTCATGGCTGTCCTGCCCGCCGATATACCCGATGCGCCCGTACCCTTGGTCAATGAAAAAATTCACCACTTCTTTGGCAATGCGGGTCAGGTCGATGTCGACAGAATCCATCGCTTGGCCGTAATCGGTATGGTCTATATAGACCAAATGAGGCGTCAGGCGGCGGACATCTTCAATGGTTTCTGGTGAAGCCAGGGATACAACCAACGCGCCGTCCACCAGCTTGTCAATGTGGTCCAACTCGCCTGAGTAGCAAGTTTCAAGATCGACCCCCAAGGCCTTGCACTGGGTTTCAATACCGTGGCGAATAGCGAGGTAGTAGGGATCGTTAAATTCCAAATCCTGGCTGTAATTGAACACAGCGAGGAAACAATGCGTGTTAGCGGCAGCCTTTTTTCGGTTCTCTTTTTTGTGCCGGGAGCCCGCCGGGGTGTATTCCAGCTTTTCTGCTATCTCGATAATCCGGCGCTTGGTTTCTTCTTTCACGCTCAGCGTCGGATCTTCGTTCAGAATGCGTGAGACTGTCGCCAGGGAAACACCGGCTTCCTGCGCAATCTCTTTCAGTGTTGCCATTTATCCTCCAAACCCTTTAGCTCCCTTTCTTGGTGAAAGCCATCCGGGCAGCCTAATCCCTTAAAGGTATCCTTGGTAAAACTCAAAATTACTCTAACGATTTTTACTAAAATTTACTACCAGTGGAAATCACGTATTTTGTTTCGGGTTTTTACTGCCTTTTCAGAGGCTCAGCCTACATAGCCCAGAATCTTTTCTACACTGAAACTAAGTGTGCCAAATATGTTTCACATGATTCATGTTTATTACATGGGTGTTGCGTATCATCTAGGGGAGGTTAATGTATGCGTGCTGCGGTCCTGGCTTTATGCATTTCTGTGTGCTCTATTGTCACTGCCAGCGCTGTCGCCGCCCCGGTTCCAGGCTCTCATATCAAAGTATTTATTCCCAGCCTGCCTTACATAGTTGTGTCGCATTCTATTAACGGAGCATTGCTCAAACCAGCCAACAATGAACGTGGCTGGGATTATGACATGGCTACCAACCACGTGAAGGTTGATGAACGGACCTATGAGTTCACCCTGAGAAAAGGTGTCAAATTCCAGGACGGAACCGCATTCAACGCCGATGCTGTTCTTATGAATATGGCTTATTTCAAGAAAAAGCCTTTTCTGTTCACCAAAATAGACTCCGTCTATGACAGGGTCGAGAAAATAGACGATTACACCGTACGCTTTCATCTCAAGGAAAAATACGGACAGTTTTTAAATGATGCTATCTGGATCCAGTTTTATACCGAAACTTACCTGAAAAAGTTTGGCTGGAACGGGAAAGCAACATGTCCCAATCTTGCTGAGGCCGGCCCTTATGGGCTGGGGCCTTACATCTTGAAGGAAGGCTATATCGAAGGGGATAGACAAACTTCGAAGGCAGTATTGGTGGCTAACCCAAATTACTGGAATTCCGATTACCCTAACGTTGAAAAAGTTACGATTTACACCGAGCTTCAATCAGACATTGCGATGGAAATGATCCTCGACAACGAAGGCAAACTGGACATTATGCCCGCACCGTTTTCTGAAAAGGTAAGGGTGAATGATTCTCCATTTACTAACCTGGTTTCCGCACCGTCCACAAACAACATCGCTATTCATATGAATCTTCGCAATGGCAATCAAAAACTGCTGAACAAAGAGGTGCGGGTAGCGCTGAACCGCGCCATCGATCAGTCCAAACTGCTCAGTAAATATTTTGATGGTGAAGGTCAGTTAAAGCCGACACTTGCAGCCCCCCTCTATCCGGGAGTGTCAGAAGTTGTTAAGACCCTGAAGCCCTATTCTGAGGTTCAGGATCCCAAGTCCATCCGAGAAGAACTGAAAGGTATTCTCGACGGGCTTGAGCTTAAGGTGCTCACCCAGGACCGCTTTATGTTTATCTGGAAAGGCATCGCACGTGACCTGAGAAAGGTCGGCGTCTCCCTGAACTTTGAAATCACGTCAAGCGAGAAAGATATATTCAACCAGCTTCTTTCCACCAATGCCGGACAAAATTCTGAGGATTGGGATCTCCTCGTTTGGGGGGATGATGATTGGTATTACAACCATCCCTGGTCAGCTTTCATCGTTTACCGCACCCACAATTACTGGAGCACCATTTTTCCTGATCCAACTCTGGACGGCTACATTGAAGAAATGTTCCGAGAGACGGTGGGAACAGAGCAATTCACAGTCGTTACAGAAAAAATCATGCGTCACGTTTATGACAACGGCTACATGTTGTTCGTACCTGCCCCCAACAAAGTATTGGCGGTTAACAAAGAAGTGGAATACGCCCCATACAGAATGGCAACAATGCCGTTGTGGGAAATTGAAGTTACTGACGAACACTGGTCGGTAAAAAAGTAATAGCCGAGTCTTCTTACTGACAGGCAACGGAGCAGGAAATTATGACCCTGAAAATTCGCGCCAAACTGCTGCTTATTTTTCTACTTGTTGGTTTAGTTCCTGTTCTGGTAATAGGGCAGATTTCATTGTCGCAATCCAGCTCATCTCTGAAAGCCCAGGCGTTCGCCCAGCTTGTTAGTTTGCGGGAGATTAAAAAAAGCCAGATAGAAGGCTATTTCGAACGGGCATTTGACGATATCCGCATCCTGGCGGGAAGTGAAGATGTCAAAAAAATGCGGCGATTACTCAAGTTTTATGAAATTGACGAAGAGGTCCAAAGTGACGAGTCGTTTTTTGTTAACTCCTTTGAATACGAAGAAATCTGGGTCGGGGGATTAACTTTACTTAACTACGTGGATGTTTATGGATATGAAGACCTTTACATAATCACCTCCGACAACGGCCACGTCATATTCAGTGCAACCCGTAACGAGGATCTTGGTGCCAATCTGAAGAACGGCGATTTTGAGGAAAGCGGACTCGCCCAAGTCTGGCGAAAAACGCTTGAAAACCGTGAGGTTGTCATAGAGGACTTTTCCCGCTATATCGAGTTGGATGGCGAACCTGCGGCCTATATCGCCTCCCCGGTAACCAATCTGAGTGGTGAAATAACAGCTGTTGTCGTGTTGCGACTGTCATTGAACACTATCAACAGCATTATGTCCGAACGCACCGGTATGGGTGAAACGGGGGAGACGTACCTTGTCGGGCCAGACAGGCTCATGCGTTCAGATTCCTCTCTCTCTCCTGACACTCACTCAGTGTTAGCATCATTTGTTTCCCCCTCAACCGGCTCTGTTGACACAGTCGCATCCAACGCAGCAATTCTCGGGGAGACAGGTGATGGAATCATCAAAGACTACATGGATACGACCGTGCTATCGGCCTACACCCCCGTAAAGGTTGGCGACGATTCCTGGGCGTTAATCGCCGAAGTTAACGAGTCAGAAGCTTTTGCTCCTGTCACATTATTACGTGAACAGATTGGCTTAATTATCACCATTGCAGTTATTTCGGTGATTACCATTGCCATTCTTTTCACCCGATCGGTTACCGGCCCTATTTCTGAACTTACCCGCAATCTGCTAAAAGCAGCCGAGGACGGTGACTACAGTGTCAGGATGAAAGTACGCAGTTCAGACGAAATTGGCCAATCAGCCGCTGCCGTAAATACACTAATGGAGACAACCCAAACTGCTGTCGTCCAGATTAAAAAGGTAATGGAAAGCTTGGCGAATGGCGACTTCAGCAAAAGAATAGATGCAGAGCTGAAAGGAGACCTGCTTCATATTAAAGATGCGACGAATACATCATTGGAAAATGTTGAGCAAATAGAGCGCAATAAGAAAGAAACTGAAGCACGTTCAAAGCTGATTGTGGAAGAAAACGCCCGGGTAAGGCAAGCGCTGGATAATGTTTCAACCAATACAATGATCACCGATACCAGCCACAACATTATTTATATCAACCGAGCCTCACTGACCATGCTGGAAGAAGCTTCAAATGATTTCGCTGCTTTGATTCCAGATTTTGAAGCTTCAAGTATCCTTGGACAGCCTATAGATATCTTCCACCAACATCCAGAGCTCCAAAGGGAGATTCTCAGTAACCTCTCTGATACACACTATACCGAATTCGCCGTTGGAAACCTTATTATGGGTCTGACCGCCAACCCTATACTCAACAAAAAAGGTGAACGGCTTGGCACCGTAGTGGAGTGGACTGACCGTACCGCAGAAGTGGAAATAGAAAGGGAAATTGACAAAGTTATTGAATCGGCCAGTCGGGGAGACTTTTCAAAACGTGTTTCTGTTGACGGCAAAGACGGTTTCTTCCTCACTTTGACAACAGGGTTAAACAACCTCTCGTCCACAATCGAAGAAGCGGTGATCGATATGCAGCGCATTTTCAGTGCTATGGCTAGAGGTGATCTCACCAAGCGTATTAAACGCGACTATAAGGGCCGGTTAGGCCAGCTTAAAGACGATGCAAACAGCACCAGTGATCGCTTAACTGAAGTCATCGCCAACATTCGTGAAAATGTCTCAACCGTTACCAATTCTTCCAATGAAATAGCCACTGGGAACCGTGACCTCAGTGAACGTACAGAGGCGCAATCCGCTGCGTTACAACAAACCGCCTCCAGCATGGAACAGATGACAGGCACCGTCCGTCAAAGTGCTGAAAATGCCCTTACCGCCAACTCTCTCAGCGAAGCTGCCAGTATAAAAGCCAGGGAGGGAGGAGAGGTCATCTCCCGCACTATCACTGCAATGGAAGATATCAGTGCAGCCAGCGCAAAAATATCCAATATTATCAGTGTTATTGACGAGATCGCTTTCCAAACCAACTTGCTGGCACTAAATGCAGCTGTTGAGGCTGCCAGGGCGGGAGAACAGGGCCGAGGATTTGCCGTGGTTGCCGGCGAAGTCCGAAACCTTGCACAACGCTCAGCATCCGCCGCAAAACAGATAAAAGACCTGATCGAAGACAGCAACCTTAAGGTGGAAGGTGGTGCATCGTTGGTCAATGAGTCAGGAAAGACCCTGACTGAAATAGTCAAAACAGTCGAGGAAGTTCAGCGAAAGATGGCTGAAATCTCTAACGCAGCCCAAGAACAGAGTGTGGGTATTGAACAAGTCAATGAAGTCATTGCGCGCATGGATGCCATGACCCAGCAAAACGCAGCTTTGGTTCAGCAGGCCACGACCGCGAGCGAAACCATGCAGGCTCAGTCAGAAGATATGAGTGAGATAGTTCGCTTCTTTACGATCAAAGATGATAAAGAAGCCCGTTTGGTCCCAGATACAAAACACAGTAAGAAAAAGCGCAAAAATAAAAAAGTAAAAGCTGAGAGTGTCAATACTGAACAGCCGATCTCACCAAGGTTTGATGACTCTGAGGATGGTGAATATTGGCCCAGCTTTTAGCGCGCATCATTTATGTTGGCCCATATACTCATATTAATTCATTTTAATACTAAGATATGCGCATAGATACAATTTATAATTACCAAATCAGGTAAATAAACCTTTTATTAATATCTGTGTTATTAAACACAGCGTAAATATTCAGGAGAGAAAACAAGACAACATGGCTATTTTTATCTGACTGTTTTAATTTTGAAACAGTCAAGTTCTGTTTTGTGATTATAATTCGATTGTAATTTTATTTAATTACATTTAATTCAGAAGTGCAGCTGTGCTTCAACCTATCCGTTTTGCCGGAATCATTCCGGCATTTTTATATATATTAGTAAGTTAGCGATATGATTTTTCAACTCATATCATATGATACCAGTATTAGAACATCTAACTTCAACACCAAGCCATCCCCAGACAACACTAGCCACATATTATTAACATTCCGTTAAGGTAATGACTCTTCCTTGGATTCACAATTTTCTCTTTTTTTGTTTGGACGCATTTTCAATTCTGTCTATTTCCATATCCAGGAATTCGATTTCATTTTTATTTAACACAACTTTTCTCGCTAATAAAAATGCACTTTTAGCGCCATTTAAATCACCTTTCATCTGATATAGATGGCCAAGCGTCGAATAATAATAGGGGTAATTTTTTAACCTTGACTCTAAACCGGTGACTAAAGGCAGCGCCCTTTCAGCACCAGCCACATGGGCGAGCGCAACCGATCTGTTCAGGGACACCACTGGGGACGGATAACGCAGTTCCATCAAATCATAAAACAGCAAAATCTCTTTCCAGTCAGTCAACTCTGGGGAAACAGCCGCTGCATGGATACCCGATATACATGCCTGAAGAAGATAATATCCGGGCTGGCTTCGAGTAAGTGCATGCTGGACCAATGCGTGAGCTTCAGCAATCATTGATTGATCCCACAACTTGCGTTCCTGATTGTCCAGTGACACCAACCGTCCATCCCCATCCCAACGGGCATCGCGGCGGCTGTGGTTGAACAGGCAAAGGGCGAGTAAACCTTGTGTTTCAGGGCGGTCAGGGCAAAGGGTGTTAAGCAGGCGTATCAGGTTAATGGCCTGTTCACAAATACGGTTTTTTAACGCCGGTTCACTCTCTACACCGCCGTAACCCTCGTTAAACATCAAATACAGCATCGCTTTTACCGCACTTTGCCTGCGGGAATCCAAAAAGGGGGCATCCCACTGGACCTCTGCCTGAAACGCCGTATTTTTCAACCTGCTGAGGCGCTTCTCCATGGCGGCATGTGACGTCATAAATGCGCGGGCTAATATCTGTGAAGAGAAACCCGCAATAGCATTGAGTGCCAGCAATACCTGCTGCTCTGCCGACAGAGACTCATGGCTGCAGATAAACATCAGTCTCAGGATATCATCCCGGTAAATTAGCACTTCATCGTCGGTATCATCAGTTGGCAGCTTCCACTCATCGCCTTCTTCAAACGCCACCATACGTTTTTCACGCCGGAAGATATCAATGGCACGGTGCCTTGCAACAGTGAGCAACCAAGCCTCGGGGTGTTCAGGCAACCCACCTTCCGGCCATTGGGTAAACGCCTTGAGCGCAGCTTCCTGCCAGACATCTTCGGCAAGGGAAAAATCCCCGAGATGTCGGTAAAGCGTACCAATCAAGCGGGGTCTTGAGTGCGCTAAAATGTCTTCGATTTGCTCAGGACCTGCCATCCTATAAGCACCATCCTATCGGACGAACTTCCACCTTGTGTTTTTTCAACGGCAGTCCTTTTGCGTATTCTGCTGCCTTTTCAATGGATTCACATTCCACCACATAGTAGCCAAGAAACTGTTCCTTGGTTTCTGCAAACGGGCCATCGGTTACCAGCGGATAGCCGTCTTCATCCGCACTGACTGTGACAGCATCATGCGTTGGCTCCAGACGGGCAGATCCCACAAACTCCCCGGACGCTTCCATTTTCCCGCGCGTGGAGAGGTGCTTTTCAAGCATTTTTTCCCCTTCTTCAGCTGTCATTTCAGAGACAAACTGTTCGCTTCCGTATATCAGCAATGCATATTTCATCCAGTCCTCCTTGGTAAATAGACCCAAACCACTTTAGGGTGCAGGTTTCAGCGAGAGTTGATTGGCTGTCAGTCAAGGTGCTGTTTTGACGATCCAATGGCTATAAAACACGCACCTTGAAGTGATTTGGGTATAACTCCCTGATATTTCACTATAGCGGGATGATCACCCGGTTAGCGTCCTATTCTTTATCCAGTTTGTTTTCTAGGAAAAACCAGAACGCAAAAGAGCCCGGGCTTTTTACGCCTGGGCAAATGGCGGATTAAAGGAAAAATACTAAGACTGTTCGTAAGTGATCAGAGCAATTACTGCGCCTAAAGGATCCTGGATGACTGCAATACGCCCAACTCCCGGGTAATCATCGCAAGGCTTCAGCACTTTGGCTGCCAGACTTTCGGCACGATCTACACAGGCATCAACATCTTCAACCGTAATGTAATTCAGCCAGCTTGGTTCAGATTCTGGTACCGGATTAAAACCGCCTACCGGCATCTCCCCCACTTTTATCACCGAATAAGTCCCTCCGGCTTTCATTGGAACATCTTCGACATTCCAGCCCAGCACTTGCTGGTAAAAGCGCCGTGCTTCGGCGGGATTTTCACTGTTATGTTGTATCCAGCTGGGAGCACCATGGGTTTGCATGGCATTTGGGGCATCACTCATTGTCATCTCCTTGTGTGCAATTTACTTAAGCATGGTCAATTGGCCCAAATAACGTCTTCAACATAAAGACGTGCAGGAAATGACAAAACGGACAAATTGGGGGAATTTATTTGTCTAAAAGTTCGATCCAGTGCCTGACTGGCGTTTCAGTACCGCTGGCCAAATGGAGTTGGCAACCTATGTTTGCGGTAGCGATTACGTCCGGGTCCTCCATGGTCAGGGCTCGAATCTTGTTGGAAAGAAGCTGTTTACTCATTGCCGGTTGCAGCAGCGAATAAGTGCCCGCCGAGCCGCAGCAAAAATGGGAATCGGTCGTCTTCGCGAGAGGTATTCCTGCTTTTTCCAGCACAGCTTCAACGCTTGCAGGCAGTTTTTGCCCATGTTGCAGTGAGCATGGACAGTGGACTGCCACCCGCCCCTCGGCAACTGGAAGGGCAAGTCGCGACAAATCCTCGTCCAGCAGAATTTCACTGAGATCACAGGTTATGTCGCTGATTTTTTCTGCCTTGTTTGAATAATCCCTGTCATGCTTTAGAAGGTGTCCATACTCTTTCACCATGGAACCACATCCGGACGCCGTCATGACAATCGCCTCGGCACCGGCTTCAACCGCTGGCCACCAGGCATCAATATTACGGCGAGCAAAGTCCAGGCCTTCTTCCCTGGCGCTCAGGTGATAGCTTACCGCACCACAACATCCGGCTTTAGGTACCTCCACCAGCGAAATCCCAAGTTTGTCCAGCACCCGCGCAGCAGAGAGATTGGTTTGTGGCGTCGCAGAGGGTTGGGCGCACCCAGTCAGCACAACCATCTTTCGCCTATGGCTGTTTGATGGCCACGGCGATGAAATGTTTTGTTTCTCCGGTACTTTGCGCTTTATCACTTCTGGCAGCAACGGCCGGAAAAGCTGGCCAGCTTTGAGTAAGCTACCGAAAAGACTGGCGTAAGGCAGGATTTTCCGAATCGCCCAGCGTTTAAATTGATCCTCGCGCGTACGGGGAAGCTGCTTCTCCAGCACTGCCCGTCCATAATCCAGCAGCCTGCCGTACTCCACTCCGGATGGGCAGGTTGTTTCACAGCTTCGGCACTGCAGGCACCGGTCCAGATGGACCCGAGTGTTCTCGGTGACCTCTCCACCTTCCAGCAACTGTTTAATCAGGTAAATCCTTCCCCGTGGACCATCACGCTCATCGTGAAGCTCCTGGTAGGTGGGACAGGTCGCCGTACAAAATCCACAATGTACACAACTGCGGAGGATGGCTTCTGCCTCCCGGCCTTCCGGAGTGTGGTGGGCAACATCAAGCTGGGTTTTCATCCATGTGTCTCCTGAACAGGTTTCATCATAACCAGCTGTACGATCGGCCGGGATTAAAAATCCCCTTAGGGTCAAATGCCGCTTTTATCCTTTTGTGGATATGCTGCAACGGCAAAGGGACAGGGTGGAATACGTCATCTTGCCGGCCTCCACCTTTAAATTTTGTTGCCTGTCCATTAGCTGTATGTGCAGACGCCTGGAGGGTCTCGGCGTCGTATTTTCCTGAAAGCCAGCGTTGTGCACCGCCCCAGTCAATAATGGATTCTGTGTCAGTTGGCAGGGGCTTTTCAGAGTTAACGGAAAGTCGCCATATTGGTTCGCCGGTCATTTCTTTTAGGGTGCAGTCCCGCAGGCTTTGCCAAAATGCCTCAGCCTCACAGATTCTTCCACCCAGCTTTCGCCACTGAGCAGCCGTCGCCTCTACCGCCGTCCCCGCTCCGGAAAGCCGGACATACAACGTTCCCTGGTACCAGCAAGCAGCACTGACCGGCTTAGGCTGACCAGCCAGGCTGTTCATCATAGTCAGCGCATCACCAGCAGGCAGCTCCCAGCTGACAGTGAGTGTGCACGCCGGTTTCGGCAGGACCTTAAGGCTGATTTCAGTCATAATCCCGAGTGTTCCCAAGGCTCCTGCCTGCAAACGTGACACATCAAATCCGGCGACATTTTTCATTACCTGTCCACCAAACCGAAGGTGCTCTCCGTTACCGTTAATCATCGACACACCCAAAACATGGTCACGAACGGAACCAGCCCACGGCCTCGCCGGTCCGGATTGGTTGCATGCAAGCGTCCCTCCGATAGTAGAAGCCTCACTGAACCTCGGCGGTTCGAATGCCAAAACCTGTCCTTGTTCTGAAAGGGCAGCCTCAAGCACAGAGAGTGATGTTCCCGCACGCACTGTTATCACCAACTCAACGGGCTGGTAGCTGACGATACCGCTGTGACCGGAGATATCTATTACGGGAAGAACTTCACCTGTTGCTCTTCCCATAAAATCTTTACTGCCACCCGCTCGAATGACCACTGGCTGGTTTTCTTCTGCAGTATGGCGAACCTGATCTATCAGGGAGGACGTCAAATCAGCCATGGCGATACTCCTGGCAACGTTTGAGAACCGGGATGCCTTTACCGGGGTTTAGAGTACCGTCAGGATCGAATGCGTCCTTAACCGCGTGAAATTGCCGGAGTTCCGGCTCACTGAACTGGACTTCCATTTGACGGATTTTTTCCACTCCCACCCCGTGTTCTCCGGTAATACAGCCACCTACGGACACACAGAGTTCGAGGATCTTGCCGCCAAACTCCTCGGTTTTCTCAAACTCGCCATCAACATTGGCATCGAACAGGATTAACGGATGGAGGTTTCCATCTCCGGCATGGAACACATTGGCAACACGAAGGCCGTAATGTTCGGAAAGCCTTTGCATCTCCGTCAATACATGCGCCAACTGGCCCCGGGGAATCGTACCGTCCATACAGTAATAGTCTGGAGAGATTCGCCCGACAGCAGGAAAGGCCGACTTGCGCCCTTTCCAAAGCAGTGCCCGTTCCTCTTCTGTACCGGATGTCCTGACTGAAATGGCATTAAATTCCCGGAATACCTGTTCCACCAGGGCAATATGCTCGCTGACTTCCTCACTCGTACCATCCACCTCACAAAGGAGCAGCGCCTCCGCATCTTTCGGGTACCCGGCCTGGGCAAAGTCCTCAGCTGCCCGGATGGCATGTCCATCCATCATTTCAAGCCCTGCGGGGATGATTCCTCGTGAAATCACTCCGGCCACTGCATTTCCCGCATCCTGAACATTTGAAAAACCAGCCATCACAACCTGGGCGACTTCTGGCAGAGGCAGGAGTTTTACTTGTACTTCCGTCACGACCCCCAACAGCCCTTCAGAGCCGGTGATAAGGGCAAGAAGATCCATCCCGCCACAATCCAGCCCGTCACTGCCAATGGTCACCAACTCCCCGTCCACCATCACCATTTCAACAGACAGTATGTTATGGACAGTCAGTCCATATTTCAGGCAATGGACGCCGCCGGAATTTTCCGCGACATTTCCACCAATGGTACAAGCAATTTGTGAGGATGGATCCGGCCCGTAATACAAGCCATAAGGCTTCACGGCTTCAGATATCGCAAGGTTACGCACTCCAGGTTGAACCCTGGCGCTGCGGGTATGGGCACAAATCTCCCGGATTTGAGTAAATTTGGCCAGTGAGAGGAGCACTCCTTCCGGGTGGGGCATCGCCCCGGCACACAGCCCAGTTCCTGCCCCCCGGGCCACGACAGGGATATCATGCTGGTGACAAAGGCGCATGATGTCCTGCACCTGACGTGTAGTAGAAGGTAAAACCACGAGCATGGGCATTTCACAGTACATCGACAAGCCGTCACATTCATAGGGGCGCATGGTTTCCGTATCGGCGATGACGTTATCTGTACCCGCTATCTGACGCAGCTTTTCAGCCAGCTCAAACCTGTCCATATCTTTCTCCCAACCACATCGCTTCAGTTTGCCCAAGTCTTTGCAAGCTTCTTCCGGCAGTTGGATATATATGTAACAGAGATTTTAAATTCGGTTAACTTTTCACCTCTCAAAGACAAAAATTAACGCCACTGGCTTCTTACTGTCCAAGGCACCCAATTGCCATTTCAGACCAATTTTAGACCACATGTTGGAAAACCTGGCTGGATGGCAACACTCGCAACGCTGTGTTGGCTTTTGTGTCCCACTGCCGACGAAAAGGCACTCATTCTCTATCGTCAACCCCTAATCGAGACACGACACTATTTATTTGCACAAATGTCACATATTTGCGAAAAGTACAACGTTAATCGTGTGATAGATTGTGCATGAAGATCAAAAGTGTTCTGCCCCAAATCGGGTATTAGAAGGAACCAGGATGTACGCAAGGGAATGGAAAACCCGCTGCCCAAAGCATCAAAAAGACGGATTCATCCGTTACCTTTACCAGACCGGAATTCGCGAAACCGCCATGACCGATGGCTTTCTAGGCGCACAAATCATGGTTCGGGACTGGCAGGACAGTTCTGAGGTAACCTTGATTACATTCTGGGATAACCTGGAGTGTATAAAAGCGTTCGCCGGGGAGGACATCAGTATCGCCCGTCTCTACCCTGAAGATGAAGTGTTTGAACTCGACCCGGATCCCTTTGTTTTCCACTACGAGGTTGTGGAACACACTTATATCTGATCTGGTTTAAATCAATGCACGGCGAATATCCACTTCAAACTTGTATCGGTCGGCCCGGTACAGGGTCTTGCAAAACTCAATCGGTAATTCCTGAGCTGTAGACATCCGGCGCTCTACCAGCAATGCCGCACTGAACGGTGCTACACCAAGTAACTCAGCTTCTGCCTGTTCGAGCACCGTGGCCTCTATCTGCTGTTGTGCCTGGCTGAGTACGAACTGGTACCGTTCTTCAAGAATGTTATAGAGCGATTTTTCCGACAGCTCTTCCGGGTCAAAGCCGGGAAGTCTCTCCGCCGGCAGGTACACCGTTTCCAGCGCCATGGGCACCTGGTTCGCATGCCTGACCCGTACAATCTTGTAGACATAGCTTGCCGGGGAAACCCGAAGATACTGGCCAATTTTTGGCCCGGCTGCAATCCGGTCGGCAGACAGTAACGCGCTCGAAGGCTCCAACCCTCTCGCACGCATTTCTTCCGAAAATGAGCGAAGCGCAATTTCTTTCTTCTCCCGTCTCATCGCCACAAAATTCCCGGCTCCCGGACGGCGCTCAATGACGCCTTCCTCATCGAGCTCAATCAGACAGCGCCTCAAGGTTTCCCTGGCAACACCAAAGCGCTCGCTCAACTCCCGCTCCGGCGGCAAACGCATACCGGGAGAGCTGTCGGCAACTATCTGTTTCAACATCAACGTGACTTTTTCGCGCTTTGCCATCATGACTCCTTTTGGCTGCAAATTGGTCTAGACCGAAATTTTTAATTCATCTGACAAATAGACCATTACATACCAATAATGCTGACATTTAAGGTTAAAAACATGGATAAACTAACAAATTTATCACTAAACAGTCACATTTTGCTCAATTCATCAATTGAAGAAGCAGACCAAATGAACTATTTGTTAATGACAGGTTAGTTAATAACTCGATTGTAGTACAACCCAACCTCTCTGTGAGAGAGACCGGATGCAAATATGTGAAGGGCATAGTTGTGTCCTGAACCAAACCAGGAGTAGATAACATGGCAGTTAAAAAGGCAGTTTGTGCCACTTTGGCATCAACATGCGCGCTCTTGCTGAGCTCTGCAGTCACCACAGCATCAGCAGCAGTTACAGTGCTTGGCTGGCCGGGTGGCCCTGAGGAAGCTGCGCTTCGGGAAGTCATCAAGCAATACAACGCCCAGTCAGATGTGTCTGAAAATGACAAGGTCGAAGCACTGTTCTTCAACCGTGAAGGTTTCTGGGACAAGTTGCAATCTGACCTTGCAGCCGGGACAACAGAATTCGACGTTAACCTGACCGCAACCTACGCGATTGGCCGATACGCGCCGTATATGGATACAGTAAAGCTCGACAGCAATGAAGCTTTTGATGATTCTGTCCTGGCAACCATGCAGTTTGAAGGCAAGCAATACGGTGTACCTACCGACCTTTCCCTGCACTTCATGTATTACCGTTCTGACCTTATCGACAAGCTCCTGAACGATGAGGGCTGGAAAAAACTCTACGCTGAAATCAGCGAAAAGCACCTTGGTAAAGCAATGACGCCGGTACACCCGGACGAATGGACCTGGGAAGATTACACGGCAACATCGCTGTTCTTCGCCAAATCAGTCAACAAAAAGAGCCCTGTGCGCTACGGAACCGCACTTCAAATGAAAAACCTGTTGTTCAACATGATGGTCTGGCATTCCGGGGCAAAAGCGTTCGGCGGTGACTGGCGTGACACGAGCGGCAATATCACCGTGAACAGCGATGGGTTCCGTACTGCCCTCAAGCGATACAAAACCCTCTACGACGCGGGCGCATCTCCGAAAGACTCCCTTTCTTATGAGTATGCGGAAGCCAATGCGGCATTCGGCTCCGGCCAGGTCGCTACCATGATGCAATGGAATGCGGCAGCAGGTGACCTGACGGATCCGGAGAAGAACCCGAACATCGCCGGTAAAGTGGGCATCACCGCGCCACCTAAAGGCCCGGCTGGCCGCTTTACCCATATCCACGGCCTGGGCTTTGGTATCAATGCTTCAGCGAAAAACAAGGAAGGGGCAGCGAAGTTCCTGAACTGGCTTTCTACCGCAGACGCGGCGAAAGGCTATGCCCTGGCTGGCGGTAACCCGGCACTCAAGAAGTCTATCTCAACACAGATCGCCGATGATCGCCCGGATCTGGTAACGCTCGGTGACTATGCCGGTGCATTCGGATTTGTGATGAACGGTGGAACGGCGGCAAAAGCCCTCAGCATCTATGAGCTCCAGGCCAAAGAGTTCACCGGTTACTGGGCAGGCCAGCAAACTCTGGACGAAGCCTTGCAGAACACTGAAAAAGGCATGGCAGAGCTGCTGAAGTAATCGGACTCATCAATGAACAATAAAGCAATGACATTGCGGGAAAACAGGCTGTTGGTTATGCCAATGGTCCTGTTCCTCCTCGCCTTTTTGGGATTCCCGTTGCTGGCTGATGTGGTCTACAGCCTGTCTCATGTCACCTTTGAAAATTTGCGCAGCCCGGAACTTAAAGGGCTGGGCAATTTTTCAGACGTACTTGCAGACAAAGACTTCTGGAAAGCAACCAGCTTCTCATTTCAATTTGGATCAGTGACAGCACTGGTTGAGTGTGGGTTAGGCCTGTTTTTGGCGGTATTTCTTTCACCGCTCCTGAAACGACGCCCCTGGCTGATGGCAATACTGATGATGCCAATGATGGCAGCACCTGCCCTCGTTGGCCTCATGTATCGTCTGGTTTTGCATGAGTTCGTCGGCCCCGTCCCGTTCTATTTATGGGAATGGTTTGGTGACAGCCCGGCTTTTCTTGATGCCAATAACGCCATTTACACCCTGATGGTGATCGAAATTCTGCAGTGGACACCGTTTGCCCTGCTGCTTTTCCATGTTGCCTATCAAGCGATACCGGAGGATGTGCGGGAAGCTGCGCGGCTGGATGGCGCCAAAGGGTTTCGGCTGTTTTTCAGGGTGGAACTTCCGTTTATGAAAATAGCGTTGTTTACAGCCTTGTTTGTCCGTTTTATCGACGGGTTCAGGGTCTTTGACAATGTCTATGTCCTTACAGGAAGCGGGGCCGGAGGTTCCACCACCAGCCTCTCCATTTATGTTTATCTTGCCTTTTTCAAGCAGGGCAATATCGGCAAGGCAATAGCCGCTTCAATGCTGTTGCTGTTGGCATCATTCCTGGTTCTATTTCTGCTCAACTGGCTATCCAGCAGAAATAAGGAGGCAGCATGAATACGATTAGATGGGCAGTATTTATTGTTGCGGCATTGGCAATGAACTTCCCGGTGTTGGTGACGCTGATTACCTCACTGAAAACAGAATCGGAAATTGCATCAAACCCCGGATTGTGGATTAACGAGTTGACGCTGGATAACTACCGCAATGTCTTTGCGATGTCTGATCGCTTCGACGTTACTGCGTACCTGACAAACAGCGCAATTGCTGCGTCAATCGGGGCCATTTTGCCATTGGTTATCTGTTTTCCTGCCGCATTTGCAATGGCGCGGACAGGCTACGGTACCCGGTACCTGATGCCAGCAGTTGTCAACCTGCGCGCAGTCCCCCTGATTATCTTCGCAATCCCCATCTACATGATGTACCAGCCTCTGCACCTGCTGGACAGCAAGCTTGGACTGGGCCTGATTCTGGCAGTAGTCAACCTGCCGCTGGCACTGATGATGTCCTTGAACGCAATTAATGACATTCCCAGGGAAATAGAGGAAGCGGCAAAAATTGACGGTGCATCAACGCTTCAGACAATGCTGCGCGTTGCTATTCCGCTTTCCCGCTCCATCCTCGCGACCACTCTGGTGTTTGGTTTTATCACGGCATGGAACGAATTCCTGTTCGGCTTGATGCTGACCACCCGGGATGCCATCCCCATGACCGTCGGGGCTTCTTTCTTCTTTGCAGCTGGCGGCGGCGGTGTGCAATGGGGGGTTGCTGCAGCAGTAATGATTATTGGCACTATCCCACCTACGCTCCTTGGGCTTGTGATTTACCGGCAGATTGGCAGCTCAATAATGTCCGGTGCAGTAAAAGGATAAATTATGACAACAGAGTCTATCCTCGATTCTTTGGAAGGCGGGCTGGTAGTATCGTGCCAGCCCATTGAAAATGGCCCAATGGACAAGGACGATATCGTCGTTGCAATGGCAAAGGCAGCAGAAATTGGCGGTGCAGCCGGACTGCGTATTGAAGGTGCACAGCGGGCAGCCAAGGTTAAAAGCGCAGTGTCATTGCCGATCATCGGCATTGTAAAACGCGACCTACCGGACTCAGATGTACGCATCACTGTGTTGGAGAAAGATGTAATCGCCTTGGCCGATGCCGGTGTTGATATCATCGCCATTGACGCTACCGACCGCCCACGCCCTGTCGCATTTGATACCTTGGTAAAACTGGCTAAATCCCGGGGTGTCATGGTAATGGCGGATTGTTCCAATTATGACGAAGGCATCTATGCCGCCGCGCTGGGGTGCGAGCTCATCGGTTCCACCCTGTCAGGGTATACCGGAGGGGAAATACCGGATGAACCTGATTTCCAGCTCGTCAGTAACTGGACTTACATTGGCCTGCGGGTCATGGCGGAGGGGCGCTACAACTCTACGGAATCAGTCGGGCAGGCACTGAAACTCGGAGCCTGGTGCTGTACCGTCGGCACCGCCATTACCCGCACTGAAACTGTAACGGAATGGTACGTCAAAGCCGCCCAGAGCAACTACGAAGGTTAAAAACAATCACACTCCAGCCCAGAACAGTCCTTGCCCTGAGGCTGGAGTATGTCCTGCCCTGACCTTACAAATCGCAAACTGCTTGTGCTGGTCCGGTTTCTGAAATTCCCTTGGTCTTGTTACTTTCCCCAAGAGGGAGGCCATCATTTTCCAACAGATAAAGCTGGCATGAATCCAGATCAGATGCGTAGCCAGCTCTGGATACTCAGCCATAAAAGTTCACCCCTGTTACTTTGGGGTCGGATAAATACGCCAGGAATAACTATGGAATCCCCTGCCGGATTTTCGCCCTAGGTAACCGGCATCCACCTTCTGTTGCAAAAGCACACATGGCCGGTATTTCGGATCTTTGAATCCCTCATAGAGCACATTCATGATACTCAGGCAGGTATCCAGCCCGATAAGATCAGCCAGCGCCAGCGGTCCCATAGGGTGACTCATACCCAGTTTCATAACCGTATCTATCTCTTCTGCAGAAGCCAGTCCTTCATGCAGGCAAAACACGGCTTCATTGATCATCGGAAGCAGAATCCGGTTCGCCACAAACCCCGGTGCATCTGTCACGTCTACCGGTACTTTCCCGAGATCTTCAGCGAGTGCTGTTACGCGGTCAAACACAGGGTCAGATGTCTGCATCGCCCTTATAACTTCCACCAATGCCATAACAGGAACCGGGTTCATAAAATGCATCCCGATAACCCTCTCAGGGCGTGATGTCGCTGAGGCCAGACGGGTTACTGAGATTGATGAGGTGTTGGTTGCCAATATGGTTTCCGGGCTGCATTGCCTGTCCAGTACCTGAAATATCTGCTTTTTTACCTCCTCATTTTCACTGGCAGCTTCGATGACAATATCACAGTGGCTCAGCAGTTCGGTCCCGGTACCCGTCTCGATTCGGGAAAGAGCGCTCTCAGCCTCAGCAGCGGTTAGTTTGTTCTCTTCCACCAGGCGTCTGAGGCTGCTCCCAATTGACGAAAGCCCTCGGTTAACCGCGCTCTGTTCAAGATCGCAGAGCGTCACGGTGAACCCTGAGCATGCAGCAACCTGTGCAATTCCTGCCCCCATTTGCCCAGCCCCCACAATACCAATTGTTTCGAATGTCATGCCCTTTTCCCTGTAAGGTATAAAAAAGAGGCCGACGTGAATGCCGGCCTATCACTGCATTGTCAATCAAGAACCGGACACACCGGTCGTTCCTGTGCCCATCTCTCGGGAAACAGGCGTAATTTCAGCTTCACCATTTTTATTCGTCCTCACCAGAACCGGGTTACCGTCTTTGCTGCAGCGAGCGATCGATGAATGGGACAGCAAGCCACCAAAGTCCCGGTATACCCAGCGGAGAAGCGACATCGACATAACCACCAATACCGGAATCATTGGAAGTGCAACCAGGATGGTGGATGTTTGCACCGCCTTTAGCCCCCCCACAGAGAGCAGTCCTACTCCAACAACAGCCAACAACACTGTCCACAGAATCCGGTTCCAGCGCGCCGGTTCCTGGTAACCAGAGATCTCCTTGGTACAAATTGAGGCCAGCATGTAAGCAGATGAATCCACCGTAGTTGCCAGAAAAACAAAGCAAAGCAACGTAAACACCGGAATGATAACGGTGGAAAGCGGCAGTGTTTTGAGCACGGCAACAACCGTCGCGGGAATACCGCTGGTATTGAGGATCGATTGCAGGTCTATCACCCCGTTAATTTGCAGGTTGACGGCATAGCCCCCCCATATTGCAAAAAACGCCCAGCACCCGATGCTTCCCCAGATAACACCATGCAGGATCAATTCCTTGATGGTTCGACCACGGGAAATGCGTGCAACAAAGAGTCCCATCATCGGCGCGTAGGCAATCCACCACGCCCAGTAAAAAATTGTCCACCCTTCAGGGAACCCTCCTTTAGCTACCGGATCCGTCCAGAAATTCAATCGGAAAAAGTTGTCCAGAAACAGGCCGAAGCTGTTTGACCAGAGATTCAGCAAAAAGACCGTCGGACCGACAACCAGAACGAAAAACAGCAGCACAAACCCGAGAACTGTATTGATATTTGAGAGAGTCTGGATCCCTTTCCCCAACCCGTTGTAGACACTCCACGCAATCATTGCAGTCCAAAGGAACAGGATGCCCATTTGGAGTAAAAAGGTGTCTTCCACCCCAAATATTTCCTGAAACAGCTCGGATACCAACGGGACAGAAAGCCCTAGGGAAGTTCCGACCCCACCCACGATGGAGAACACCACAATAATGTCGATCACTTTCCCTACCGGGCCATCAACTAAATTCCCCAATACTCCCCGGCATGCTTCACTCAACCGAAGCACATTGCGTTTACGGACATAGAGTACATACCCAATAGGCAACGCCGGCATCAGGTAGAGGGCCCAGGGAACCACCCCCCAATGAAACATCGGGTACATCGCTGCCCACTCCGCCGCTTCAGGCGTATTGGCTTCAACACCAAGGGGAAGGCCGGACAACATGTAAAGCGGCTCTACAAAAGCCCAGTTGCAAATCGAAATCCCGATGCCTGCACAAAACAGCATTGCTATCCAGGGGATGGTTTTAAATTCCGGACCTTCTTCCGGAGCACCCAGCTTAATCCTGCCTACCGGGCCAAACGCCAGCCAGGTCATAAAAAACAGGCTTCCGATACCGGATATAAGATAGAGCCAGCCAAATTGCCCAGTCACCCAACCAAGCAGTCCACTTACCACCGCCTTTCCGGCATCGGGGTTGATGGCCAGTGGAATACTTGTTGCTAGAATCATGATGATTGCGGGCAGGAAAACCGCCTTATCTATAACCAGTTTTCCATTATCATTCTCTCTGTTCATACCTATCCTCCTAACGTATCTGCCGATACGTCCTTGTGATGAATCATTCAGAAATGCTCTTTCCTTGAGTATTCTCATCCAATAAAAAAGCCACCATTTGATGGTGGCAATACAAAGGTCACCCCTTCATGCGAACCAGCGCATCGGCCGCTACAACGCCCATCCCTTTCGGGCGGACCATAAGCGGGTTGATGTCCAGTTCCAGAAGATCGCCCCAACGCTCTATAGCAAATTCCGCAACACACATCACCGCGTCTGCAGCCGCCTGTATATCCCCTTCCGGACGGCCTCTGTACCCGGTCAGCAACCGGGCGCCTTTCAGCGACATCAGCGCTTGAGTGACGGTGTCTTTATCCGTGGGCAACAGCAGGGTCTTGCTGTCATTCAGCAGATTAACCAATATCCCCCCGGTTCCAACCACCAGCACCAAACCAAACTGCTCGTCTCGCTTTAACCCGACTATAAGCTCGCCCACAGCATCGGAAATCATGGGTTCAACGAGAAAACGGCAATCTGTTATTCCGCGTCCGACCAGATTTTTTGCCATGGTATCTGCGGCAAGGGCGACTTCCTCCCCGCTCTGCAGGTTGAGCGCGACTGCACCGGCTTCCGTTTTATGCGCAAGTTGCCGGCTGACTGCTTTCACAACCACTGGGAATCCTATAGATTCTGCAGCCTCTGCTAACCCGGACCGGTTTGCAGTTTTTCCCCAAGGTACCGGCATGCCATAAGCCCCAACCTGTAACTTGGACTCCCATTCATCCAGCAACTGGGCTTTCCCATCTTGAAGCAGTGCCGCATGGAGAAGTAATTGATCCGGGTTGGTCATTGCCTCCACTGATTCACGTCGTCTCCCGTAGTGAACCAATGCGGCAAGCGCCGCCAATCCCTCTTGCAGTCCCTGCATCGGGGCTATACCGGCGTCAATAAGTCGTTCCCTCACCGCCTCTGGCAAAAGCTCACCGAGATTACTCAGGACAATGGCCGTTTTATTTCGCGCCTTATGTGCAGCAATCATGGCGTTAACAGCCACCTGCCACTCACGGTCACTCCCAATGCCGGGTTTAGGGAAGTCCAGTGCCAGGATATTGGTGTCACTCTCACCATCCATCATCATGCCGAAAACCTGGGTTGACCCCTCAAGATCCCCCCAGATAGAGGTGTTGTAATCCAGCGGGTTACAAAGGGTTACAAACCCGGGCAGGATGCCAGACAACTTTTCAACCTGCGCCGCAGTCAGAGGAGGAAGGGTAAGCCCGGCCTTGTCCAGAGCATCCGCCATCAGTGCTGAATCCGCGCCGGAGCAGGTAAGAATACCGACACGGTTGCTGGGTGGTACCTGGCAAACTGCCGCCAGCTTGAGGGTTTCAAGCAGTTCAGCCTGGGAATGGACACGCATAATGCCAAGGCGCTCAAACATGGCCTGGTACATATCATCTGAACCCGCCAGGGAGCTGGTATGACTGAGTGTCAGCTGTGTACCAATTTCTGATGTCCCAGCTTTCAGCACCACCAGGGGCACACCTTTTTTCAGCGCCTTTAACGCGGCACGACTGAACCCTGCAATGTCTTTCAGTCCTTCGATGTAAAAGCCGATGGCTTTGACCCGGTCGTCTTCCAGCAAGGGTTCGATATAGTCTCCGGCTCCCAACACCGCCTGGTTGCCGACGCTGATTAAATGAGTAATCGGTACAGACCGGTCCTGCATAGTGAGGTTAAGCGCCAGGTTACCGCTCTGGCTGATAATCGCTACACCGGTTTCATGCCTTCCGCCCGACAGCCGATCAGGCCACAGTGCCACCCCACTGTTGAAATTAAGCAGGCCATAACAGTTCGGACCTACAACCGCCATGTCTTCCGCAACATCCACCAGTTGTTTTTGCAGCGTTACTCCATCACCGCCGATTTCAGCAAAACCTGCCGCGTAACAGACTGCACCGCCACACCCTTTTTCAGCGAGTTCAGCAATGACCGACACCGTGAGATCTGCTCGCACAGCCACAAACGCGGCATCCGGTACAGCAGGCAGATCTGCAACCGATGCGAAGCACCGAACACCGGCAAGTTCGTGGTATTTGGGATTCACAACCCAGATGTCGCCTTCAAAACCCACTGACCGGGTGTTTTGAATAGGTTCCGCCAGGCTGGAGCCACCAATAAAGACGATACTGCGAGGCGACAACAACCGCCTCAGGTTAGTGTCTAGGGACATATAAACCTCATTTACCTTCGAATCTTTAACTGCTTTCCGCGCTACCAGCCGGTGTATATATCCATGCCGCGTTTCTTTATCTGCCCACCGATAATCACTCGCTGGATTTCTGAGGTCCCTTCCCAAATCCGGTCAACCCGTGTATCGCGCCAAAGGCGCTCTACAGCCTGCTCACGCATATAACCTCGCCCTCCCAGAATTTGCAGGGCCCTGTCACATACACGCCCCACCATCTCAGAGCAATGGAGCTTGAGCGCCGCTGCTCGGGCATGGTTTCGCTTGCGGTCTTGGGTTTGGTCTATCTCCCAGCTCAGCCGGTAAAGCATGGATTTCGCAGCCATAATCTCTACCGCCATATCAGCCAGCATGAACTCGATAGCCTGGAAATCCCTGACAGGCTGGCCAAACTGGATCCGCTCAGCGGCAAACCGGTTAGCCTCTTCTGCTGCTCGGATAGCCCCACCTACACAGCGGGCAGCAATACCTAACCGGGCTTCGACAAACCAGTCTTTGGTCATGTCAAACCCCTGGCCGATATCTCCTAGGACTTTGTCATCACCAACAATGACGTCAGTAAAAGTAAATTCAGGATGTTTAAATGCAAAATGGTGGGTATAAAGCGGCGTGCGCTTCACCTCCACACCCGGGAGGTTTTTGTCGACGAAAAACACCGTGGGTTTTGCCGGATCACCGTCTACATGGGCATGAACCAACAGGTAATCTGCTATGTCTCCAATGGTGACAAACCACTTTTCACCATTAATTTTCCATCCCCCATCGACTTTGTCAGCCCGCGTTACACATTGGGTGGGATCGGAGCCTGCATCAGCTTCGGTGATAGCATAGGCGTCACGTCGGGCCCCCAGGCACGTTGGAATCAGGTATTCTTCTTTTTGTGCTTTTGTTGCAAAACGCATTGGGTAAGACGGATACCAAAGCGCGTCCCAGATAGCACCGGTCGCTTTGCCAAGCTGCTCGTTCAGCAGGGTCTGCTCAAAAATGCTGAAACCCTGCCCACCGTCCTCTTTACTGTGATTGGGCGCGTTAAACTCCCACTCCAATGTAGAGGCAATGATCTTCTGGTGCGTCTCCCGGCTGATGCCATCATTGACTTCACACTCCATCTCATGGGGAAAAAGCACCTGCTCGGTAAACTCTTTGGCTTTGGCCTGCAATTCAAGATGCGCATTGGATAAGTTGAAATCCATCTTGGTCTCTCCGCATTGTCGTTTTAATACGCCGTCATTCCTGGCAGTAAAAACACTCCCTTCTCCCTCACAACCCAAAAGGTGTGAAGACCCTTGACGACAAATTACGCCAATGCAGAAATCGATTTTTTACATTTGACGACATCATGATTTAACAAGACGACAACATTTCACTTCGCCGTTACATTCCTCGCCAACACTGTCGCTGTATAGCGTAAACATGCCGCTGGATATCAAACCTCACATACAGCCCGTCATTTAATGTTATTGAATCGTTAAGCGCGACTTTTCGCGTGTCGCTTCTGTGTAGATCTAGAGGGATGAACCATGACCGACGCTGTTACAACGGAACCAAGGGGAGCTGTTCTCCTTGTTACCCTTAACCGCCCCAAAGCCAACGCCATCGATTGCCAGACCAGCAGGACGCTTTACAACGTTTTCCGTGCCTACCAGGAAAACCCGTCCTTGCAGGTCGCCATTCTGACCAGCGCCGGAAACCGCTTTTTTTCTGCCGGCTGGGATCTTAAAGCTGCCGCAGAAGGTGAAGCGGTGGATGCCGATCACGGCCCTGGAGGGTTTGCTGGGTTAACCGAATACTTCGGCCTCACCAAACCGGTAATTGGCGCTATTAATGGCATGGCGGTAGGAGGCGGCTTTGAGCTTGCGCTTGCCTGTGACCTGCTCGTAGCTGCAGACAATGCGCAGTTTTTTCTCCCGGAGGTTCAAATTGGCATCGCACCAGATTCTGGTGGTGTATTTCGATTACCTAAACGCCTGCCGCGCGCATTGGCTATGGAAATGCTGCTTACAGGCAAACGCCTTAGTGCACGAGAAGCGCAAATGTGGGGCGTTGTAAATACAGTCGTGCCGGCCGACCAGTTGATTTTTACCGCGTGGAAATTAGCCGAAACCCTTTGCACCGGAGCGCCCCTTGCCCAGCAAGCAATTAAAGAACTGGTTAACCAGAGCGATGGGATGGACATTGACAGCGCATTCCGCCTGCAGCGCAGCGGCACGCTGGGCAGTTACCGGAAAATGCTGGCCTCCGACGATGCAAAAGACGGGATTAACGCATTTAACGAAGCCCGCCAGCCAATCTGGCAAGGATCATGACCTAAAAAATCAGTGGAGAAATTAACAATGAGTAATGTATTTAAGCCCGGTTTGTACAGCGGCAAAACTGCCCTCATCACCGGTGGAGGCTCGGGTATCGGTTTCGCTATTGCACAAACCCTGGGAAGACTGGGATGCCGGGTCGTGATCGCTGCCCGGGATACCGAGCGATTGGCGCAGGCCTCCTCCTGTTTGATGGAGGAAGGGATTGACGTCATTTGCCATGAGGTAAATATTCGTGATCCCCAGAGCATTGACGACCTGTACAGCTCTCTGCAAAACCGTGACATTCAGCTGGATATACTTGTAAACAATGCCGGAGGCCAATTTGCAGCGCCGGCTCTGGACATCTCGCCCAATGGTTTCAAAGCAGTAGTCGAGCTTAACCTCAACGGCACATTCCTAATGAGCCAGAGGTTTACTGGACACTGCATCGAAAGGAAAATTCCTGGGGCAATCATCAATATCGTGTTGTGTCAGGAAAACGGGCTTCCAGGGATGGCTCATGCCGCCGCTGCACGGTCAGGCGTTGTAAACCTCACAAAAACACTCGCGTGGGAGTGGGCTCCGCACCACATTCGCGTAAATGCCATTGCTCCGGGAACAATTAGAACAAGCGGGCTGGAAAACTACGACCAGGCCAACCTGCAGGCCGGGATCGATAAAATCTTGATTAAAAGAATGGGAGAGCCTGAAGAAATCGCCCAGACAGTAGCATTCCTAGCATCTCCAGCCGCTGCATTTATTACAGGAACCTGCATAGCCCAGGATGGAGGTGAACACCTGACCGGTGCATCCGTTCAGTGCTGAGTTTGATTCACTGCAAACCGATCCCGGCGGTCCTGGCTTGGAGTCAGGCCGTTGGCTTTGCTGTAGGCCCTTGAAAAATGTGCGCTCGAGTTAAAGCCGCATGCAATGGCAATTTCTGACACACTGAGATGAGACTCCCTGAGCAACTGTTGGGCCCGCCCAAGGCGTAATCCAAGGTAATAGTTAGCGGGGGTGGTGCTCAAGTGACGGCGGAACAATCGCTCAACCTGCCTGATGGAAAGGTGCGCATGTTCAGCAAGCTCACTGGGGTTAAGTGGAATTTCCAGGTTGGTTTCCATCAGCGCCAACACCCGCAACAAACGCGAGTCGTGCACATGAAGGCGAAAAGCAAGGCTTATGCGCTGCTTGTCCGACTTTTGCCTGATACCTGATTTGATAAATTGCTCGCACACAGCCAATGCCAGATCCTGGCTGAGTTCAGCCTGGATAATATGCAACATCAAATCAATTGAAGCAGTTCCCCCTGCGCAGGTGATCAGGTTGTGGTCTATTTCAAACAACTCATTGGTGACTTCAACCCCCGGGTGTTCTTCAAGGAAGGCCGGAATCGCTTCCCAATGCAAGGTAACCCTGCTGTTTCGGATAATGCCTGCCGCGGCCAACAGATAACAGCCGGTATCCACAGCGCCGATAACGGCTCCCCGTCGGTACAGGCTTCTTAACCAAGCCAAAGCGTTGCCTGACATATAGCTTTTGGGGTTAAAACTGGAACAAACAAACAGATTCTTAGGGGCTGGGACGTCTTCAATAGACTTAGTTTCCAGCAACGCCAGTTGATTGCTGGCGTTAACCGGTTCACCGTTTGTACTCAGCAATTGCCAGCGGAATACTTCTCGTCCGGCGAACCGATTTGCCACCCGCATCGTTTCAATCGCGGACAGAAGGCAAACCATTGCATATTCCGGTAGAACCAGAAAACTGACGGTGTAAACACCATCACTGTCAGGTTTAAGAATCATGGCTGCCTGTGCCGCAGGAATCTGCAAACAAAGGCGCCCAGACTGGAAATAACTTGCCTAAATCCTACCACCACACCACCGAATAAAAGGTCAATTTATTTACAAATTAGTAAAGTGTTATTTTTCTGTCGATGGTTGTTAAGCGATTTTTTGACTCACTATCCGGACATTCAATGCGAGAATTCAATATAAAAATTTCACATACCCCAAAGCGACATTTTCATGGCTAAAATCGACCTCTGAGCTCAACTTCACCCTACGCTGGCAGCAACACTCCGACGGGTTCCCGATGCCTGAACCATCACACCGAGCAAAACAATCATCCCACCTGCCAATGTCCAAAATGCCGGCATTTCACCAACAGCCATCCACACCCACAGCGGGGACAGGACGACCTCTATCAACCCCAGCAACGTCAATTCTGCTGCCGGCACATACCGCGCACCGATTGTAAACAGCGCCATCCCAGCCCCCGACTGGACAACACCGAGTCCAAGGCAAATCATTAAATCGTTGGATGACAAAGAAAACTCACTGATCATCGAACCGGAAAAACACATTGAAAAAAACGCTGCTATAAACAGGGCGGGCAGCATATCTACGTCTTTGCCATACCGAATGGCAACCGTCCCCGTGGCATAGCCAATCACCATCAAAAAGGGTAGTAACATCCGCCACCATTCTTGGTTTGTCAGGGATGTTACAACCATAACCAAAATACCCAGCATGGAAATCGATATAGCCACCCAGGTCTTCCGCCTGACTTTCTCCCTGAGAAAAAGCCAACCTAAAAGCGCGACGAAAAACGGGACTGAGCTTGCGATAAACGATACATTGGCAATGGAATTGTTCAGCATGGCGTAAATATTGGTGATAAAGGAACTGCCGAAACAGACTCCGGCGATCAACCCAATTTTTCCTGCCTTGCTGAACGATTGAACGACGTTCCTTCTGCTCCGGATTACTATTGCAATCAATATGAACAAAGCCATACCAGCTGATCGAAAGAATATAATCTGCCAGCCATCGACCGCTTCGATCATACGTATGCCAACTCCCCCCAAACTCCATAGCAGCCCGGCAAACAGAACTAACATCACCCCTCTGCGGTAGCAGGTGCTTTGCACATCCACAACAGCTTCCGTTTTCATCGCCATCGTTTCCTTACACAATCCAATTATTACGTTGATCAACGGAGTGACCCAGCCAATGCAGTGGCCGCAGTCATCCGGCCTATGCTCAGTCTGGGAGGTATTTTTTGCTCCACCCTGTAGCAACGACTCCCCGGGCTATCAGTGATTCAATTTCTTCGATTGACTGCCCGAGGTCTTGCAGTATTTCGCGGGTATGCGCACCGTATTTCGGCATGGGATCCGGCAGCAAAATTTTTGAGTGTTTTGGTCGAATGGCATTCGGGGCAATGACGTTCACCGCATAGCCGCTCGGATGATCGGCATAACGGATAAAAGCCACGCTGGAAGATCCGTCGAGTTCCACCTCGTCCTCTTTCATCAGCACCTTTTCCCGCAAATCACTCATTCTGGCCAAGGGCTGGCAACCGATATCCTTAGCCCGGAACACGTTTCGCCAATGCTCCATTGGCATGGATCTAAAACTCTCTTCCAGGCATTTCTCAGTTGCTGTGTTATCGGACAAATCCACCATTAATGGATGCACGGAAGCAAGAAACGCCTCCAGCCTGGTGTCCCTGTCCACTGCCAGAAAAAACCATCCATCGCTGGCTTGGTAACAACGGTAAAGAGCATCAACTCCTTTGACTTCCCGCCCGCTGGGTTCGTTAAAAGGTGCCCTGCCCTTAAAGTCATACATGAAAGGCACCTGAATAAGCTGCCCGGCAGCAACAAGGGAGCTCCGAGCCACTGTCCCCCCATTTCCTTTTGCCCGGTTCACCAGGGCAACACCGACTGCAAATGCAGCGCAATATCCCCCCAGGACATCGATAGTGCCAAAATGCGCATGTTCTTCCGGTGTATCCATCCCACCGCCAAAGCGGGACATAATGCCGGTTGTCGCCTGTACGAGATCGTCATAACCGGGATGATTGCTGCGTGGGCCTGCCTTGGGGCCCCCGTATGCATCAAATTGGCAAAGAATCAGTTCAGGGTTTATTTCGCGGAGTGCTTCCAGGGTCAATCCCAACCGTTGCAGTTGTTCATCACTGGCATTGACCGTAATAACATCGGTTTGAGGCAATAATTTCTCAAAAAGGGCTTTTCCCTCCGGGCTTTTGAGGTCAAGCAACAAGCTCTGTTTACCCTGGTTGGCTTGCATGCCAAACACAGTGGAATTCCAGGGGTCCAATGAAGGCTCAGGCGGGTCGATACTGATTACATCTGCCCCGAACCTTGCCAGGGTACCGGCGATGGTAGGCCCGGCAATAACGTTGGTCAGGTCAAGAATTCGGACACCGTCTAGCCAACCGCCTGCGCGGTTCGATGTACACGCGGTGAGATCAGCAGGATTAACTTCTTTCCAACGGGTTATCAGTTGCTCAACTTCCTTGAGCGTTATTTCATCTCTTGTTTTAGGCACATCCGCAGGCTGCTTGATCACAACGCCATCGTCACCTGCCAGCCAGCAGATATTACCCAACTGCTTCATGGTTCCATAAACAGGGTCTTCAACCTCAAGAATGCTACCGGATAACACGGCGTGTTCAGAATGAAGCCACTCCTTCGTTTCCCTCAGTGCACAGCCAGGCACTCCCGCCTCACCAAACTGTTGTTCCCACTCAAATGCAGTGCGGGTAAGGAAAGCGTTTTTCATTCTTGCTGACACGATTTCCGCCCATTGACGTGACAGGGGGTAAGAAACGATGGTGCAGTCAGCCTCTTCAGGCCACTCTTCCATATCCAGGTAAGCACTGTGGGTCGGAATACCTGCAAGCTGAATGTCATCCCATATTCCAAGCACTTTGAGGCAGGCAATTGGGTGTCGGGTATGGGATGAACAGACGGCATAAAACGGTCGCCCGTCCTTGCACACGTATGTCCGGTAGAAAGGGTCGAGAAATTCCTGGAGCTCAGGGTAACCAAGATTGAACGGTTCGTTGTTTGCACGCCTTTTTTCAATTTCCCGTTCACGTGGGGACTTATATCGGTCAGGAAGGCCTTCAACAAGCATAGAGTTGTAAGCAAGCCCCTCCATCAGGGCTGCTGAAGCCGGCACTTCAATGGCGTCTCCAAATCCGGTTTTAAATCTTGAATAAAGCGCTGACATCACTGCAGTTGCACCCAACACCGCCGCATATGAAGAGGCCAGGGGTAATGGAGAGAATGAGGGGTTTATACCCAATAAAATGCGGTTTAAACCCATGTCTGTGAATTGCCCGACTGCCGCAGCAATAACGCCTTCCCATGCCGGTGTATCGCAATACTTTTTATCTTTTTCAGAAAACCCCGGTAGGGAAAGGTAAATTAGCTCGGGGTTTTGTTCTCTTACCTCACCGGAACCGAGCCCGAGTCGGGTCATAACGCCAGGGCGAAAATTTTCCACCACAATATCTGCATGTTGGATAAGAGCTTTGGCTACCTGAAGATCCCGCTCAGTTTTTAAATCCAGGCTAAACCGTTTCTTTCCCCGGTTTAAAACAGCGTCTGCCGGATGCTTCCAACGGGGGCCCGAGGGAGGGTCAATATGAACCACTTCAGCGCCGAGATCGGCCAGCATCATTGCCACTGCGGGCCCAGCAATGTACTGACCGAAATCCACCACTTTTATTCCTGCCAGTGGTCTTTGTAACGGCTGGCATTGGCTTTTGTTGTACGTCATCGATAACTTCCCTTACCCGAGACATCAAATGGATCCTAACGGAGTGATGTATACCGTTCCAGCCACATGCTAATCACCGAATAAAGCGCCGCATATCGAATCTTTTTGCACTCTCTATTCAAGAATTTTTAACGCTGATACAACTATTAACAAACGCATCCAAATAGCGGTACATTGGCATAAGCCATTCACACAAATAATGAGTTCAGCCTTATGGATATGCAGAGCATTAAGACCTTCCTGACGCTTGCGGAGGTGCAGCGGTTAGGGGAATGCGCCAACAAGCTTCACCTGACAAAATCTGCAATCAGTACACGGATAAAATTGCTTGAGGCAGAACTCGACCAAAAGCTTTTTATGCGCTGTGCCCAGGGTATGAAACTCACGGTGCAAGGACAGTGTTTTTACCGTCATGCCCTGTCTTTGCAGCGCTGCTGGGAAAATGCAAAGTGGGAAACGCGGTTGTCAGAGCAACCAGGAGGATTGTTGCGAATTGGGGCCCACTCCGTTTTTGCCGGAGATCTGCTACTGGATTGGATAGCGACACTCAGGGCTCTGCAACCAACACAATCCATCCATGTAGAAGCAGACTACTCTGCAGCGCTGATACAGCAGGTCTCGGAAGGCTCTCTGGATATAGCACTCACACTTGTCGGGGAAGCAGCTCCCGGATTACTGGTAGAACGGCTGTTCAGTGACCGCCTGCTGATGGTTTCAACAGAAGCCGAAGAGTTAGAAAGCGTAAACCCAGACCGATACATTTACCTTAATTGGGGCTGGGGGTACACCTCCTCACACAGCGAAAGGTTACCTCAGCTTCGCAACGCCCCCGTTATGTCCGGTTTAGCCTCTGTTGGTACCCAATGGCTCAATAAACAAGGTGGAACCGCTTACCTGCCTGAGCGCTTAATCGAAAAGGAATTACAGGAAGGGAACCTGAAAAAGGTAATAGGGGCTCCGCAATTTGAACTGCCGGTATATCTACTCTATTCAACCGACAGCCCATTCCCTGACCGAATTGACCTTGCAGTTCGGGCTTTAAATCGGGTTATCAAAGATGTTCCGGACAATGAGTAGTACTAGAAATGTTCGGCAACGAAAAAAGCCCCGTCATTTCTGACGAGGCTTCTTAAGAAGTGGCGGACGGCCGGGCTTGCGTTCAAGCGGGGCTCAAGCCGAAGGCTCACGAGTCCCATTCACAGGCATTTGATACAACGAAAAAAGCCCCATCATTTCTGACAGGGCTTCTTAAGAAGTGGCGGACGGCCGGGCTTGCGTTCAAGCGGGGCTCAAGCCGAAGGCTCGCGAGTCCCATTCACAGGCATCTGATACAACGAAAAAAGCCCCGTCATTTCTGACGAGGCTTCTTAAGAAGTGGCGGATGGCCGGGCTTGCGTTCAAGCGGGGCTCAAGCCGAAGGCTCGCGAGTCCCATACACAGGCATTTGATACAACGAAAAAAAGCCCCGTCATTTCTGACAGGGCTTCTTAAGAAGTGGCGGAGCGGACGGGACTCGAACCCGCGACCCCCGGCGTGACAGGCCGGTATTCTAACCAACTGAACTACCGCTCCGCAGCGATACTGTTTACCGAATAAAGTCTTATGGTTAGCTTGCTTTATCCAGTGTTGCCTTCATCTTCTCTTAAAGATGAAAACCAATTTAAAGCCTGGCGATGTCCTACTCTCACATGGGGAGACCCCACACTACCATCGGCGCTATTGCGTTTCACTTCTGAGTTCGGCATGGGTTCAGGTGGAGCCACAATGCTATGGTCGCCAGACAAATTCGGTACAATCTTGAAAGCTGATGTCTTCTAGCGTGTTCTCTTACACATTCAAGATGTTTGATTCTCTTGAGTACGCACAAAACCCCTTGGGTGTTGTATGGTTAAGCCTCACGGGCAATTAGTACAGGTTAGCTCAACGCCTCACAGCGCTTACACACCCTGCCTATCTACGTCGTAGTCTCCGACAACCCTTTAGGACACTTAAAGTGTCAGGGAGAACTCATCTTGAGGCTCGCTTCCCGCTTAGATGCTTTCAGCGGTTATCGATTCCGAACTTAGCTACCGGGCAATGCCACTGGCGTGACAACCCGAACACCAGAGGTTCGTCCACTCCGGTCCTCTCGTACTAGGAGCAGCCCCTCTCAATTCTCCAACGCCCACGGCAGATAGGGACCGAACTGTCTCACGACGTTCTAAACCCAGCTCGCGTACCACTTTAAATGGCGAACAGCCATACCCTTGGGACCGACTTCAGCCCCAGGATGTGATGAGCCGACATCGAGGTGCCAAACACCGCCGTCGATATGAACTCTTGGGCGGTATCAGCCTGTTATCCCCGGAGTACCTTTTATCCGTTGAGCGATGGCCCTTCCATTCAGAACCACCGGATCACTATGACCTGCTTTCGCACCTGCTCGAACCGTCATTCTCGCAGTCAAGCGGGCTTATGCCATTGCACTAACCTCACGATGTCCGACCGTGATTAGCCCACCTTCGTGCTCCTCCGTTACTCTTTGGGAGGAGACCGCCCCAGTCAAACTACCCACCAGGCACTGTCCTCACCCCGGATAACGGGGCCAAGTTAGAACATCAAACATACAAGGGTGGTATTTCAAGGATGGCTCCACGGCAACTGGCGTCACCGCTTCAAAGCCTCCCACCTATCCTACACATGTAGGCTCAATGTTCAGTGCCAAGCTGTAGTAAAGGTTCACGGGGTCTTTCCGTCTAGCCGCGGGTACACAGCATCTTCACTGCGATTTCAATTTCACTGAGTCTCGGGTGGAGACAGCGTGGCCATCATTACGCCATTCGTGCAGGTCGGAACTTACCCGACAAGGAATTTCGCTACCTTAGGACCGTTATAGTTACGGCCGCCGTTTACCGGGGCTTCGATCAAGAGCTTCATCCGAAGACTAACCCCATCAATTAACCTTCCGGCACCGGGCAGGCGTCACACCGTATACGTCTTCTTTCGAATTTGCACAGTGCTATGTTTTTAATAAACAGTTGCAGCCACCTGGTATCTGCGACTGCCTTCAGCTCCATCCGCAAGGGACTTCACCAAGGGCAGCGTACCTTCTCCCGAAGTTACGGTACCATTTTGCCTAGTTCCTTCACCCGAGTTCTCTCAAGCGCCTTGGTATTCTCTACCCGACCACCTGTGTCGGTTTGGGGTACGGTTACTGATAACCTGAAGCTTAGAGGCTTTTCCTGGAAGCATGGCATCAATGACTTCACCACCGTAGTGGCTCGACATCAGGTCTCAGCCTTAAGAGAAACCGGATTTACCTAATTTCTCAGCCTACACCCTTGAACCGGGACAACCGTCGCCCGGCCCACCTAGCCTTCTCCGTCCCCCCATCGCAGTTATCAGCAGTACGGGAATATTAACCCGTTTCCCATCGACTACGCCTTTCGGCCTCGCCTTAGGGGCCGACTCACCCTGCCCCGATTAACGTTGGACAGGAACCCTTGGTCTTCCGGCGAGGAGGTTTTTCACCCCCTTTGTCGTTACTCATGTCAGCATTCGCACTTCTGATACGTCCAGCACACCTTACAGTGCACCTTCAGCCGCTTACAGAACGCTCCCCTACCCAATGCGATAAATCGCATTGCCGCAGCTTCGGTGTATCGCTTAGCCCCGTTACATCTTCCGCGCAGGCCGACTCGACCAGTGAGCTATTACGCTTTCTTTAAATGATGGCTGCTTCTAAGCCAACATCCTGGCTGTCTGGGCCTTCCCACATCGTTTCCCACTTAGCGATAACTTTGGGACCTTAGCTGGCGGTCTGGGTTGTTTCCCTCTCCACGACGGACGTTAGCACCCGCCGTGTGTCTCCCGGATAGTACTTACTGGTATTCGGAGTTTGCAAAGGGTTGGTAAGTCGGGATGACCCCCTAGCCTTAACAGTGCTCTACCCCCAGTAGTATTCGTCCGAGGCGCTACCTAAATAGCTTTCGGGGAGAACCAGCTATCTCCGAGTTTGATTGGCCTTTCACCCCTAGCCACAAGTCATCCGCTAATTTTTCAACATTAGTCGGTTCGGTCCTCCAATTGATGTTACTCAATCTTCAACCTGCCCATGGCTAGATCACTCGGTTTCGGGTCTAATTCCAGCAACTGCACGCCCAGTTAAGACTCGGTTTCCCTACGGCTCCCCTATGCGGTTAACCTTGCTACTGAAATTAAGTCGCTGACCCATTATACAAAAGGTACGCAGTCACCCAACAAGTGGGCTCCCACTGCTTGTACGTACACGGTTTCAGGTTCTATTTCACTCCCCTCACAGGGGTTCTTTTCGCCTTTCCCTCACGGTACTGGTTCACTATCGGTCAGTCAGGAGTATTTAGCCTTGGAGGATGGTCCCCCCATCTTCAGACAAGATAACACGTGTCCCGTCCTACTCGTTTTCACGCTAAAAGCATTGTCGTGTACGGGGCTGTCACCCTGTATCGCGCCACTTTCCAGAGGCTTCCACTAACACTTAAAACGCTTAAGGGCTAATCCGGGTTCGCTCGCCGCTACTGCCGGAATCTCAGTTGATTTCTTTTCCTCGGGGTACTTAGATGTTTCAGTTCTCCCGGTTCGCCTCGCTGCGCTATGTATTCACGCAGCGATACTGGCTTATGCCAGTGGGTTTCCCCATTCGGACATCCCAGACTCAAGTGGCTTTTACTGCCTTATCTGGGCTTATCGCAAGTTAATACGTCCTTCATCGCCTCTGACTGCCAAGGCATCCACCGTGTACGCTTAGTCACTTAACCATACAACCCGAAGGAGTTTCGAGTCATACGCGGACCAAGATTTGGTTTTCGCCGTACTCAAATTGAGTTGTGCTTAAAGCACTACCAAAACACTTGAATGTGTTTGCGATTTGTCTTCACTTTTAAAAAAGTGAAAGCAAAACATTTGAGAACTTTGTTCATCACTTCCTAAGAAGTTCAGAACAGATCCAACATTGTTGAATCTACTAGTCAGCTTTCCAGATTGTTAAAGAGCATGTATTTCGGTGTCTACAGGAGACAAGGAACCACTTTCTAATGATTTTCAGAGACAAAAAAACGGATCCAACAAAAATACTTTTCGTTGAACCTGCTTATCCATGCAGAAAATAATTAGAGAGTGGTGGAGCTATGCGGGATCGAACCGCAGACCTCCTGCGTGCAAGGCAGGCGCTCTCCCAGCTGAGCTATAGCCCCATATCAGGGTTCTCTTTCAGAGAAAGAGTGGTGGGCGATACCGGGCTCGAACCAGTGACCCCCTCCTTGTAAGGGAGGTGCTCTCCCAACTGAGCTAATCGCCCACAGGCTGTTTCCACTTTTGAAAAAGCAGAACCAAAACAGTTTTACATCTTCTGTGGGGAAGATGGTGGGTCGTGAAGGATTCGAACCTTCGACCAATTGGTTAAAAGCCAACTGCTCTACCGACTGAGCTAACGACCCGTCGTTCACTTCAATGAAGTGGCGTCCCGTAGGGGAGTCGAACCCCTGTTACCGCCGTGAAAGGGCGGTGTCCTAGGCCTCTAGACGAACGGGACACTGTGCCAGGGTTTGGGTACCCCAACAAAATACTCTCTTTACTTTTCGACCAGGCAATCTGTGTGGACACTCATGAAGCAGTTTAGGTAAGGAGGTGATCCAGCCCCAGGTTCCCCTAGGGCTACCTTGTTACGACTTCACCCCAGTCATGAATCACACCGTGGTAAACGCCCTCCCGAAGGTTAAGCTATCTACTTCTGGTGCAACCCACTCCCATGGTGTGACGGGCGGTGTGTACAAGGCCCGGGAACGTATTCACCGTGGCATTCTGATCCACGATTACTAGCGATTCCGACTTCATGGAGTCGAGTTGCAGACTCCAATCCGGACTACGACATACTTTCTGGGATTCGCTCCACCTCGCGGTCTCGCTGCCCTCTGTATATGCCATTGTAGCACGTGTGTAGCCCTACTCGTAAGGGCCATGATGACTTGACGTCGTCCCCACCTTCCTCCGGTTTATCACCGGCAGTCTCCCTGGAGTTCCCGACATGACTCGCTGGCAAACAAGGATAAGGGTTGCGCTCGTTGCGGGACTTAACCCAACATTTCACAACACGAGCTGACGACAGCCATGCAGCACCTGTCTCAGAGCTCCCGAAGGCACACTCGAATCTCTTCAAGCTTCTCTGGATGTCAAGAGTAGGTAAGGTTCTTCGCGTTGCATCGAATTAAACCACATGCTCCACCGCTTGTGCGGGCCCCCGTCAATTCATTTGAGTTTTAACCTTGCGGCCGTACTCCCCAGGCGGTCTACTTAACACGTTAGCTCCGAAAGCCACACCTTATAGGCACAACCTCCAAGTAGACATCGTTTACGGCGTGGACTACCAGGGTATCTAATCCTGTTTGCTCCCCACGCTTTCGCATCTGAGCGTCAGTCTTTGTCCAGGGGGCCGCCTTCGCCACCGGTATTCCTCCAGATCTCTACGCATTTCACCGCTACACCTGGAATTCTACCCCCCTCTACAAGACTCTAGCCTGCCAGTCTCAAATGCAACTCCCAGGTTAAGCCCGGGGCTTTCACATCTGACTTAACAGACCGCCTGCATGCGCTTTACGCCCAGTAATTCCGATTAACGCTCGCACCCTCCGTATTACCGCGGCTGCTGGCACGGAGTTAGCCGGTGCTTCTTCTGCAGCTAACGTCAAATGGTGCAGCTATTAACTACACCACCTTCCTCACTGCTGAAAGTGCTTTACAACCCGAAGGCCTTCTTCACACACGCGGCATGGCTGCATCAGGGTTTCCCCCATTGTGCAATATTCCCCACTGCTGCCTCCCGTAGGAGTCTGGACCGTGTCTCAGTTCCAGTGTGGCTGATCATCCTCTCAGACCAGCTAGGGATCGTCGCCTTGGTGAGCCATTACCCCACCAACTAGCTAATCCCACTTGGGCTCATCTCTGGGTGCGAGGCCCGAAGGTCCCCCGCTTTGGTCCGTAGACATTATGCGGTATTAGCTACCGTTTCCAGTAGTTATCCCCCGCCCAGAGGCAGATCCCCAAGCATTACTCACCCGTCCGCCGCTCGCCGCCCAACAACGCTCCCGAAGGATTGTTGTTGTCGCTGCCGCTCGACTTGCATGTGTTAGGCCTGCCGCCAGCGTTCAATCTGAGCCATGATCAAACTCTTCAATTAAAGTTTTTTCAAACCCGAAGGTTTGGCTCAATGAATACTGTTTATCTATTTTCATAGATAGAATTGACTGTGCCGATATTCCTTTTCAGGAATCTCGTTTGGTCACTCGATTCATTGAATAAATCTTTTATTCTGTTTCAACGAGTGCCCACACAGATTGCATGGTCAAATTGTTAAAGAGCTTGTCGATACTGATGCTAACTCAAGATTTCATCTTGTTTCATCATCTTCGTGACTCAAGTCTCAAACCCTCGCCCCGTCGACAGGAGTGAAGTATAGGCATTACGATTTTTTCCGCAAGCGCTTTTTATCATAAAAATGATCGTTCGTTCAAAATTCACTCAACAGGAACTGAAAGACACAATTTAGGAACTAAAATTTTACTGTTTTACTAACAAAACAGGGGTGTCAGTGACGAAATTCATTATCTATATATAGAAAATCATCAACCTACCCACAGGCTTCGTACGATCGTCTCGTCTGTTCTTTCTTTTATGTGGCAACCCTAAGGCTGTCGCACCGGACGGGGCGTTAAGCTAACTGTCCACACTCTGCAATATCCAGTCTATCGGTTCACCGTAAGCTCTCTTGCTCAGTAACATAGATAGATGCAAATCAACAAGAACAGCTTAAACCAAGAGTAAAGCACGCTTTACTCCTATCTATATGCTTTACCTCTTTCTATATATAGAGATGTAATAACCAAGAGACTCACAGAGCGTATAGACATAAGAAAGCCCGTCTTCTCTTCCACGCTTCGAAAACAGCCTTCCTGATACGAACACGGCAGCCCATTTGCTGATCGGCAAAAACCTACTCAGGTAAACCCTTGTTTGGGCAAATCGGCTATCGAACATCATCAACATGGGCCTTGGTTCCTTTTCTGGCTGACAACTTCCAGCTTGCACCAATTCCCTTCATTAAAAACCAAACAGTCTTCAGCGAAATAATCGAACCCTTAACTTTCCTATGAGACAATTTTGTTAAACAGCGTAAATAATGTTATCCGAGTGATAATAATAAAAATATCACATTCCAATATTATATCCGTATACTAATGTCTAAGGAGTTATTTACACTAAGGAATCCAATTCAGCCAAAACATAAGGGGTCTGGGTCGCCTAAACCCAGATATATAGCAATGTAAGTGTAGTGAAGAAAAAGTTAGCTCTATGATCGATATAAACAGTTACGACAAATTCATAGCAAGCCGCTTTATATTGGAATATGGAAAGGTTGAGTTCGCATCACTCCTCGGTGTTTCAGTTTCAAAGATTACCAATATTGAAGGAAATAAGTCCTCAATACCTTACATTTACTCTCTAGCCATTAATCAACTATTAGAAGAGCATCCGATGTGGGAAAGCGCGCTAAAAGCACTTGAAACCCACGATACTATTCAGTTTGCCCGGCGTGTTGACCTGAATACACGAATACAGCGCCTAGCATGTAAACGCTGCAGTTGCCGAAAGCTGCATGTTATGGTCGGTGGAGACCAACTTTATTTTGTTGAATGTCTGGGGTGCCATCACACGATGTACTTCTCTGGTCCAGCTGTAAAAAGGTACCTCTACTGGACACATCATGGCGTAACACTCAATCACAATTTATACAGCTAAGTAACAAAACCAACTTAAAAAAGCCCTCGAAAAATTAGGAGGGCTTTTTTATTACCTACCGTTAATTACTTTTCTCGAAAATGTATCCTTATTTGTAATTAATTGAAGAGATTCAAGTTGCGTCTTACTCCTTCCCTAAGGCTCATTATCGTGATTAAAATCACAAAATCTTTTTACGCGAATATTTTATTTTTTATTCCGTGCGGAATGTCATGCAATTAACAGCCGAAATTTAAAACCAAATTTCCTGGCGTATATTTCAAATCGTTTTCTACTCAATCAAAACGAAAGAGAATTAAAACATGAAGAGTTTAATTATTGGTGTTAGTTCAAATATGCCAGAAGGGTTCAGTCTTCTTGCCGAACTTTTAGATTCCGAATATAACCGCGAAGCGAAACCTATCTCCTGTGCAGACCTAACAGATATCGGTGCGGTGATTATTACCGCTTCTGATATTGAATCCGGACTCCACACCGAAATATCAGAAACCGGCTACGGTATTCCCATTTTCCTGTTAAGCGACAATGAACCGGTCAATCCCGAATGCTATGCATGGATTACCGGAGTGATTGACCTTGAACGTCAATCCGCTACGTACTACGCGCGCCAGATAAACGAAGCGGCGACCAAGTATGAAGAGCGCCTGCTGCCGCCTTTCTTTAAATCAATGGCAGCATACGTTGATATGGGCAACTCACAATATGATTGCCCAGGACACCAGGGCGGCCAGTTTTTCCGCAAACACCCAACAGGAAAGCAGTTCTACGATTTCTACGGGGAAAACCTGTTCCGTAGTGACCTCTGTAATGCTGACGTTGCCCTTGGCGATTTGTTGATCCACGAAGGCTCAGCTCTGCGTGCTCAGCGTCATGCAGCCAAAGTTTATAATGCCGACAAAACCTATTTTGTCCTGAACGGCACGTCTGCTTCAAACAAAGTGGTGTGTAACGCGCTGGTGACAGAAGGTGATTTGGTGCTGTTTGACCGTAACAACCACAAGTCCATCCACCAGGGCGCTTTAATTCAAGCCGGCGGTGTACCGGTTTACCTGGAAACAGCCCGCAACCCTTGGGGCTTTATCGGCGGAATTGATGAGCACTGCTTTGATGAGACTTATATTCGTGAACAGATCGCGAAGGTCTCACCAAAGCACGCTAAAGACAAACGCCCATTCCGTCTGGCAATTATCCAGCTTGGTACCTATGACGGTACTATTTATAACGCCCGCTATGTGATGGACAAAATCGGTCACCTTTGTGACTACATCCTGTTCGACTCAGCCTGGGTAGGCTATGAACAATTCATCCCAATGATGAAAGACTGCTCCCCTCTTCTTCTCGATCTTAAACCCGAAGATGCTGGGGTCATCGTTACCCAATCGGTCCACAAACAACAGGCCGGTTTCTCCCAAACATCCCAGATCCACAAAAAAGACAGTCACATTAAAGGACAGGATCGTTATTGCAACCACAAACGTTTCAATAACTCCTTCATGATGCACGCATCAACTTCACCTTTCTATGCACTGTTCGCGGCACTCGATGTCAACGCCAAAATCCATGATGGGGCCGCCGGTATTCGCTTATGGAAAGATGCGGTGATGTCTGGCATCGAAGCGCGTAAAGAAATCCTCAAAAGCTGTACCTTGATTCGTCCGTTTATCCCGCACCAGATCGACGGCAAACCATGGGAAAGCTACACCACTGAAGAAATCGCCACCAATAAAAAGTTCTTCATGTTCGACCCAGAGCAGAGCTGGCACAAGTTCGAAAATTACGGTAAAGGCCAGTACTTTGTTGACCCTTGTAAGCTACTGCTGACCACCGCAGGCATTGACGAAAACGGTGAGTACGCCGACTTCGGTATTCCGGCTACCCTGCTTGCCAACTTCCTGCGTGAAAACGGTATTGTTCCGGAAAAATCTGACCTCAACTCTATCCTGTTCCTTCTGACCCCATCAGAAGATATGGGCAAAATCCGCCACCTGGTGGCACAAATCAACCGCTTCGAGAAATTCATTAAAGAAGATGCTCCTCTAAGCGTCGCCCTGCCAAGGGTCTACCAAGCGAATATCGACCGTTACCGTGGCTATACCATCCGTCAGCTCTGTCAGGAAATGCATGACATGTACAAAGAGTTGAACGTGAAAAAGCTCCAGAAAGAGATGTTCCGCCGTGATCACCTGCCGAAGATGATCCATAAACCTGACGTGGCAACCCGCAAATATTTCCGTGGTGAGTGCGACTACCTGCCGCTCAAAGATGCGTTGGGACGTATTGCTGCAGAAGGTGCCCTTCCTTATCCCCCAGGCATTATCTGTGTTGCCATGGGTGAAGTCTGGACACAAACCGTTGTGGATTACTTCCTTTCACTGGAAGAAGGCATTAACCGCTTCCCTGGGTTCGCTCCTGAAATTCAGGGGGTGTACCTCGAGGATGTTGATGGCCGTACCACAGCCTACTGCTATGTCCTGAAAGACTAAGGACCTGTTCTGAAAGACTGAATCCCCTATTTCCGGCCACGCAGGCACGAGTGTGGCCGGCCATTCATGGAGAATAAATCTATGAGTACACAAGCGAAAAAGATGTCGGTGGTACAGCTCACCATCCTGACGTTCATTAACATGGCCGGTTCCGGCATCATCATGTTGCCTTCCAAGCTGGCACAGGTGGGTACCATCTCTGTTCTCTCCTGGCTGATTACTGCGGCTGGATCGCTGGCATTGGCTTATGTATTTGCCAAATGCGGACGTTTCAGTAAGCGCGACGGCGGTATGAACGGTTACGCCTCTTATGCCTTTGGCCCATCCGGTGCCTTCATGGCCGGTTGGACCTATGGCTTATCCCTTTTGATAGCGAACATCGCCATTGCGATTACCTGTGTAGGTTACGGTGCTGCTTTCTTCAACGCCACCCTGACACCTTACGAAACCTGTATGTACACCATCGCAATCCTTTGGATTTGCTCAATCGCCAACTTTGGCGGTGCAAAGATTACCGGCCAGATTGGTTCTTTCACAGTTTGGGGCGTCATCCTGCCGGTTTGTTCACTCGGTATTGTCGGATGGTTTTACTTCAACCCAACCATGTATGCTGACGCATGGAACCCTCACCACCTTCCTTTCGGTGAGGCAGTCAGTTCATCCATTGCCATGACACTGTGGGCATTCCTGGGCCTTGAATCAGCCTGCGCCAACTCAGAATCTGTCGAAAATCCCGAGAAAAACGTTCCTATCGCTGTGTTGGGCGGTACATTGATTGCCGCCGCGGTGTATATCATCTCAACGAATATCTGTTCCGGTATCGTCCCTAACAATATCCTTGCAGTATCTGACGCACCATTCTCCACTGTGTGGAGCACTATGCTCGGCAGCACCGCAGGTCGTGTGGTTGCCGGTCTGTCTGTTCTCGCATGCGCCGGTTCCCTATTGGGTTGGCAATTCACCATCGCATCTGTTTTCAAAGCATCTGCCGATGGCGGCTTCTTCCCAAAACTGTTCTCCCAGGTGGATCATCGCGGCACACCAATTAAAGGTATTGTTGCCATTACCCTGATTCAGTCAGCCCTGTCTCTGATGACTATCTCGCCATCCCTGTACGAGCAGTTTGAAGCACTGGTTAACCTTGCCGTTGTCACCAACGTTATTCCCTATGTTCTGTGTATGGCTGCAATTTTCATCATGCAGAGAATTGCTCATGTGGAAGCGAAGGAAAGACATGTCACCGACTTTATGGCAGTTATCGCCACCGCATACAGCTTCTATGCTCTGTACGGTTCCGGCTTTGAAGCGATGATGTGGGGCTCCATAGTCACCTTCCTTGGATGGAGTGCCTACGGGCTTATTGCCTACCGCCACGAACCACTGGCGCAGTAGTTCCCCTCTCCGTTGTAATACTGTTCCTCTCTCCAACGCCCTTCGGTTTTACCTGGGGCGTTTTTTTGTATTTGTGGCATCTTTTCACAAAGAAGAAAAAGTACCAGACCGGAGGTTTTCCAACAGGAAATCGACAAAGCACCGAATTTTTTGCGGTATATAGCGGCTCTGCAGATATACCGCATGGAATGGCAAATTATCACCTTGGTAATCCGGCAATACATGGGTAAGAGCGCCCCTGTCCAAATGCTTTTTCACCATCCAAACAGGCAATGCCGCAATACCAACTCCCTGAAGGGCCGTTTCCAAAATGGTATCGCCGTTGTCACACACAAAACGGCCGCTGACAGTCACTGATTCCGGGCTGGCCTGCCCGTCTTTTTTCAGGTGCCAGGTGTGAGCAGTCTGGAAAAGTGAATACACAATACAATTGTGGGTTGATAGGTCTTTGGGGTATTCAGGGCTTCCGTTAAGCTCAAGGTAATTGGGGGCAGCCACCAGCAACATCGGGTTATCAAAGAGCTTCCTGGCTATCAGGTTAGAGTCTTCGAGCTGCCGAGCTCTGATGGCAACATCTATCCCGTCCGTCACCAAATCAACATGGCGATCATTGAGCGAAAGATCGAGTCGGATATCCGGATACTGCTGTAGAAACGATTGAATGTGCGGTGCTAAAAGCAAACGGCCAAATGCAACCGGAGCCGAAACCCTGATAACTCCCTTCGGTGAAGAAGTCTTACTCCGCAACGACCACTCAACTTCATCCAGCTCTTCCAGCATAGACTGGCAGTAGGAATAGTATTGTTCTCCTTCCGGTGTGAGGGTCACTTCGCGGCTGGTTCTGATCAATAGCCTGATTCCCAGCTTTTCCTCCAGCGCAGCCATTTTTTTGCTGACCGTTGCCTGGGAAGTCCCTTTTTCTCTTGCCACAGCTGAGAAACTGGACTTTTGCACAACCCGGACAAACAACCGCATCGCTTCAATCTGGTCCACAATGATTCCATTTTAGAATAGAAGGCATTCATTATAGCCACCTTCTATTCTATTAGGTAAATCATAAACTGTCTCTCAACGACAACGGGCTCCACCAAGTCATATAAACCGAATTGAGAGAAAAATGATGAACATTGAAAAGCAACTCCAGGAACTCCTCGACAAGCAGACCCTGACAGAAATCATGTACAAGTTCGCCCGCGCCCTCGACCGTGTTGACGGCGAGCTGATGAAATCCACCTACTGGGAGGATGCGATTGAAGAGCACCAGGATCCTATTTTCCCCGAATTGTTTTTCTACAACGACAATGCACATGCATTTGTTGACCCGGCAATGGAGGGTTTCCGCGCACTGAAAGCAACCCAGCACCGTATCAGCAATCCACTTATTGAAATCAGTGGCGATACTGCGACGGCAGAAGCCTACGTCTGGGCGTACCATGTTCATGAAGAGGATGGTGTTGATAAAGAGGGTATCCTCGGCGGACGTCACCACTTCCGATTCGAGCGCCGCAATGGCGAGTGGAAGATCCTGCACCGCTCGACTGTCTTTGACTGGAACCAAAACCAGACAGCCACTGCCATCTGGGCATCGAATTACGATGATAAATACCGCGGAAAACGTGATAAGTCTGACGACAGCTACAACTACATTACCATCTGACAGGAGGTTTGATATGGCAATTCCGGGTTTAAGGAAAATCGATCATTGGGGAGTCACCGTCCCCAATATCGCCGAAGCAGTTTCGTTTTTTGAAACACACTTTAATTTCAAGCTGGTTTATTCATTCGGACCGTTCAGCGCTGAAGATGACTGGATGAAGACGCAATTAAACGTTGATCCCAGAGCTGAAATCAAACAGATCGCGATGATGAACGCCGGCAATATCAATCTGGAATTATTCGAATATTCAGACAACATCCCAAGATCAACGCGCCAGCCAAATAACGCCGATGTAGGGGGGCATCACCTGGGATTCTACGTCGATGACATCGAGGCTGCGGTCACTTATCTGAAAGAACAAGGCTTACAGGTACTGGGAGACATTGTTCCTATGGAAGGAACACCAAACGGTGGGATGTCCTGGGTCTATTTCCTTACCCCATGGGGAATGCAAATGGAGCTAGTGTCCTACCCGTCAGGACTGGAGTATGAAAAATCGACATCAAAAAGACTCTTTGATCCCAGGGGCTAACACCTGAAAACCGGTTTTTTGCCTCTGCCCTGACCTTTTCACGGAGCTGTGGTTACACAGCTCCAACGTATATGAAATTCTGCCACCGCACAAAACCCTTCACTCATCACACTAACCACCAACTTGTTACATTGGTTACCCAAATAACTAGATCTAAATCACCACATTAGCCAAAGCAGCTGTTAAAATGACCAATTGTTCACCGTAAAGAAAGCAACACTTATGAATCCTATGTACGCACTCGCACTCTCTACGGGAATTTTCTCCGGGCTCTGGGTCTGGACATCTGATTCTCTCGGGCTTCTCAGTTGGGCGGGCTTTCTTGGCTGTACGACCTACTTCGCTATAAACCAGGAAGGAGTCAAAGGCGCACTATCCTGCGCACTGACAAACATAAGCGGCGTCGCCTGGGCGATGATGATCATCGCGGTTTCCCAGGCAACAGGTCACGCTTTTATTGGCTATATCCTGACTGCCATTGTTGCATTCTTTATGTGTATTCAGGCACAACAACGCTGGCTGTCGTATGTTCCCGGTACCTTTGTGGGTGCTTGTGCGACTTTCGCTTCCAATGGCGACTGGAAAACCGTTATCCCTTCGCTGCTGTTAGGACTGGCTTTTGGAATAGTGATGAAGGAAGGTGGGAAAAAGCTAGGCAGTAGTAAAAAAGACAGTCCGGTTGCGAACCAGCCTCTCTCAAACAAAGAGCAAACACCGTTGTAAAATTTGCTCAGATTCAGTGTAAACAAGCCTTGCAGGAGCAAGGCTTGTTTTGTTTTAAGCGGTGGTAAACTCAAATCAATACTGTGAGTTTTCGACAATCTTCTCGCCGTATTTGCCGTTTTCCGGAGATGGCTTATAACTGGAAGCCGCTGAACGCATAATACGGATACCTTCTGCACCGGCATTACGTGCTGAGATAATATCGCCATCCGAGTCACCATAATACATCTTAATGTTGTTAGCTTTGATGTAAGGGGTTTTAGTGAACTCAGTTTTACTAGAACCAGCGAAGATCACTTTGTGCATATCTTTGATGCCAAAGGTATCTTTCAGGTACTGGGTAGTAATTTCGCACTGGGAAGGGTTTCGGCCTGTGATGAAATAAATCTGGTCGCCACGCTTTTGGTGCATATCGATCAGTTCCTGGCCAATTTGCTTAGGCAGGCTGAATTTTTCCCACTCACAGTTCATCTTGTCCCAGAACTTTTGGGACTTCAGGTAACTATAGCCATTGGGTGAAAACACCTGTTGACCACGGTAAAAGCCCGGAGAGCTGAAAAGTACCGTATCATCAACATCAAAACCAACAGCCATTGGTGGCTTGCCTTCCAGGCTCTTTTCAATCTCCTTAACCGATACCCAATGCAGTTGAGCCGGTTCCCCTTTTTGCATGATTTCAACAGTACTGAAACCTTGTTCAGTACCCGGAACCTTAGGATCTGCAACAGCTGAGCCAGATACACAGGCACACGCCAAGACAGTAGAAAGTGCAATTGAAGAGAGTGAAAATTTCATTGTCGTTGAGCCTCTTTCACAAAAGTGGCGCAACATTACCCCTATAAATGCATATTGAAAGTGATATTTATCACACAAATAAATCTACAATTGCTGTTTTTTATCTATTTCAACCAGCTACACCGAAAGCTGTCCACTTCCCCTACCCTGAGACTGACTAACCGTTGTTGTACGGTAACAATGACTGGAGGCGAACTCATATGTGTTATTTGTTTGGTTACACCTTGTCTGCAAAGTAGGCCATGATTTCTTCAGTAGTCATTTCCTTAGTCTCATTCGCAAAGCAGTAGTAGCTTGGACGCATATCGCTAAAATATTGCATGTCCATTTCCAATCCTTCTAGATTCGGAAATAAGCCCACGGGCATGTTGTACTCGCCAGTTTCTTTGAATTTATAGAACAAATGAGTTCCACACTCAGTGCAAAAGCCTCGAGAAGCCCAAGAGGAAGACTTGTACATTTTTACTTTATCATCACCTTCCACTTTCACTTGAGTTCCACATTTCACCGCAAAGAATGGAGCACCACCCCAAGTTCGACAAGACTGACAATGGCAAACTGTAAACTTAGGATTGATATTTTCCGCCGTAATTTTTACGGCACCACAAAGGCAACTAGCCTTGGAGTAAGACATTTAAACAACTCCTAATCTGATGAAACAAATTACGAATGACATGGTTTCCCCCTCACGTTGATTTAGCACACTTAGGTGTCGCTTTAAATACCGGCGGTAACCTTGTCTTCTCAATCCAGCAGTAAGTTTCTTGAGCTTGCAGGTATTTTGCCGGATAGTGACACAATAACTGAACTCGGAGAACAGAAATGGGACTCTTTGACGCCCTGTTGGGCAACGCCGGTGAAATGGATCCACAAGAAGCTGCGGATGAGCTGAGCACTATCCTGGGTGATGATGAGCGGGTAGAGCTGGCCTACAAATTGGTGCGCGATATGATTGTGCTGACCGATTACCGCATGATCCTTATCGACAAACAGGGAATGACAGGGCGAAAAGTGGAATATCACTCCATCCCTTACAAGTCGGTCACCAACTTCAAGGTGGAGTCTTCCGGTCATTTCGATCTGGATGCTGAACTGAAGCTTTGGATTTCCGGTCAGGGCGAGCCTATTTCCCAGGAATTCTCATCAAAGACCAATATCTACAAACTCCAGGGTATTTTGGCACGTAAGATCGCCGGTAAATAAACCGCGACTTACTGAGCCCAGAGCCTCCGCAGCGCGGGGGCTTTTCTTTGCCTGGTATTCTGAAAACCGATAATTACGTGTTGCCCATTTAATGTTAAGTTGAACCTTTCAACGTTCAAAAAAGAGAATAATGAAATGGATTTCAACGTCTGGCTTTCTTTTGTCGCGGTTCTGGCAATGATTACGGTTATTCCCGGCCCCAGTATTATGCTGCTGGTTGGTATTTCAATTTCCCGCGGTAAACAGGCGGCATGGAAATGTATTCTGGGATTCCTATTGGGTACCTCTTTGCTGATGGTGCTTTCTGTCCTGGGGTTGGGAGCACTGTTGGCAACGTCAGATTTGTTGTTTCAGGTCGTAAAGTGGGCGGGTGTTGCCTACATGGCATACCTCGGGGTCATGTTTATCCTTGAGGCAAGGAAACCAACTGAGTCGGTTTCGGAAGAAAGCGCCTCTGCCGGCGCGCTGCGAGCAGGTTTCCTCTCTACCTTACTCAACCCCAAAGGCATTGTGTTTTATATGGCCTTCCTCTCTCAGTTTATCGACCCGACATCCGGCTACCTTGCCCAGTTCTCTATCTTGCTTCTTACATCTGCTGGGGTGATTTTTGTCATCACCTTAATTTACGCCTTGGCTGCCACCAAGATCCGTCAAAAGCTGGCAAGCCCACGCGCACAAAAACGTCTCAAGCTTTTTTCTGGCTCTATTTTCCTGTCAGGAAGCGCAATGATGGCGGGAATAAAATAGGAACAAAAAAGGAACCAAATCCGGTTCCTTTTTTAGCATGTTATTCAGGCATTAAGCATGTCCGAGCAACCGGAAGTTCCAATTTTCAACCTCACCGGTTTCCAGCCGTTTTTCCACTTTCTCCTTCCAGCTTGCGGACAGCTTTGTCTGCTCTCTCAACGTGTGAAGCCGCTCCGGGTTCAGTGGGTCGCCAAAGTAACTGTCACATACCGCCTTGATTGTCATCGCGTTGTCTTCGCGAGCCACCAGCACAAGTTCATCATCCGCACTGACATAACCCGGTGTAATCACGCGGTAGAGCCAGCCGCACCGGCTGATCTCCTGCATGGTGACAGAAAAATTTTCAATCCCCCAGCGGCGGTTCAGCTTGTAACAGGGTGAGCGAGGCTGGCTGACCTCAATGACGGCTTCCCCCCACTGAAAGCGATCACCAATACAGACATTTTCTTCTGTCATGCCTTCAGTGCTGAGGTTTTCACCCATACCCGGAATACCCCATCCGGCATCCGCGCCAAAGTGTTCGCGCCAGTAGGTGTAATGCTCGGAAGGATACTGATGAAGCGCCCGCTCCGGTCCACCGTGGTGCTGTGTTGAGGCAACCTCGTCACCTTCGAGCCCTGTTTCTGAAAGATAAATTCTACCGGATATAAGGCTTTTACCCATCGCTGATGGGAATCCAAACTCCTCCGAAACTTTCCCGGTGAAAACCCCGGTTGGGCGAACTTTCTTCATTGTCATTCCCGCTTTCCGAACCTTATCCGATGATAGCTTTTATTAAGCAGCCATTGGATAAGGCTCGAGGCCACGGCCTCTTGCCTTACGGTTATAAGATCCTTTCCCTTTTTTCGGTTTTTCACATTTTGCCCGGAACAGCCTGGATGTCACCATTGCTGCCAGAGCGTTATCCCGGATTTCTCCCTTACCCAGATCATGCCGAACCACTTCTCTTTGCGCCTCGGCACCGGTTTGCTTTTTCTTCTTTGCCATAAATGTTCCTTTGTTATCAGAATTGAAGCCCGGATCCTCGTCGAACCCGGGTTTTCGGAGAAATTATGGAATGGTGGGAAGATGGCGTCAAACGTGTAATACAACAAAGCCCCGAACCCGGGGCTTTGGCTTACTCATCCATATCAACCGGTATCCAGTGTTCCATATTCCCTGTGGCATCTTCTGAAACCACAATGGAAATGCCCATATCCACCAGCTCCTTGAGCGTCAAATCATCAGCCAGGTGCATGATGTCGCCGTTTTCATTCTCAAGCTCCATACCCACCTCTCGAACTCATATGTCCGCAGTTTTACCCTGCTTACTTAACATAGCACTGCTCACCAGACTCTCAATACAATTCCCAATCCCGTCTTAACCTTGCTAATACTGACTGACCCAACATGTCTTATCTTTGCATCTTCAACCCTTGCGTCACTGAGCGGTCATCCGCCATTTATTGAAGTGACATTTAGCTGATCTAGGTTAATTGACGACCGAAACTCCGAAACGACGACATGTGGAAACTAATATGAAAAAAGGACTTACCTACATACTTGGTGCGGCAGGTATGACCCTGGCGCTTTCCGGGTGCTTTGACCAACCCATCACCGTGAAAATTGCCCATATCAACGACCATCATTCCCACCTTGAAGCAGACACAGGTGCAGACCTGACCCTCGACGGCCAAGCAACCCGTGTTCAAATGGGAGGTTTCCCGCGGGTGGTCCGAAAAATCAAAGAGATTGAAGCCAATCACGACTACAAGGTACTGAAACTGCACGCCGGTGATGCCATTACCGGTGACCTTTATTACACGCTGTTTAAAGGTGAAGCAGACGCTGCACTGATGAACGAGGTGTGCTTCGATGCTTTCGCGCTCGGCAACCACGAATTTGACGGCGGTGATGCCGGCCTTCGTGAATTCCTGGACTACCTTGAGTCTGGCAACTGCAACACTAAGGTTCTTGCTGCCAACGTTCACCCGGAAGTTGGTGTGTCACCGCTGACACCTAACGGGAAATGGGATTCCTTCCGCCCTTACACGGTTAAACGGGTTAAGGGGCAACGCATTGGTATCATCGGTATCGATATTGCCAAAAAGACTAAAAACTCTTCCAACCCGGATGCCACAACTGAGTTTCTGGACGAAACCAAAACGGCCCAACGTTATATCAACAAGCTAAAGAAAAAAGGCATCAACAAGATTGTCCTGCTTACCCATTACCAGTACGGCAACGATCTGGAACTGGCTAAGAACCTTTCTGGGGTGGACGTCATAATCGGCGGTGACTCCCATACTCTGCTGGGCGATTTTGACAGCGTTGGCCTCAACAGTCGTGGGGACTACCCGACGATGGTAAAAGACAAAAAAGGCAAGAATGTTTGTGTCGCCCAGGCGTGGCAGTACTCAGCAGTGGTTGGTGAACTGGATGTCGATTTTGACTGGTTCGGTGATGTCACCAAGTGTGAAGGTACACCGCACCTGCTTGTTGGCGACAGCTTCAAACGCAGGGATGCCACCGGCACCCGCGTTGAGCTGACCGGCACTGACCGTGATGCGGTTTATGCCAACATTGCTGCCAACGACAACCTGAGCATCGTAACGCCGGATGCCAGCGCCCAGACACTGCTGGACACGTACACCCAGCGGATCGAAACCGAAACCCAGAAGGTTATAGGTACTGCATCCATAAACCTCTGCCTTGAACGTGTTCCCGGCCAAGGCAATAGCGCACTGTGTGCCGCAGCAGATACCCAATCCAACGGCTCTGATATTTCCAATATCGTTGCCAAGGCGTTCCTGATGCAGAGCCTTGAAGCGGACATAGCCATCCAAAATGCCGGTGGTGTCCGAGAGGATGTCCCTGCTGGTGATATCACCATAGCAACCGGATACCGCCTGCTGCCTTTTGCCAACACACTGGTTAACCTGACCATGAGCGGAGCAGAAATCAAAGCGGTTCTGGAAGAAGCTGTGGACTACGCACTGGATCCTAGTGGTTCAACCGGCGCATACCCATACGCTTCTGGCCTTCGCTTTGATGTTGATATTTCAAAGGCCAAAGGCGATCGCGTCTCCAATATCCAAGTCAACTCTCGCGTAGCCGGTACCTGGGCGGATCTGGATACCACCGGTACAGACGCCAATATTACTGTGGTCACCAATAGCTTCGTTAGTTCAGGACGTGACGGCTACCTGACATTTGGTGCCGTCGCTGCTGACGGACGTATCTTGGATACCTACCTCGACTACGCCAAGGCTTTTGTTGATTACGTCGAACGTGTCGGCACACTGGATAAGCTGTCAATTGATGAATACAGCACCCAAAAGTTCTATGACAAAGACGGCAACCTCCAGTAATTACCGAAACACAAATACTTCCTCTTCTTTACCGGCCGATACACTGGCCGGTTTTTACTCAATTCTGCCACCTTAGTGATGCCGACAGGGTGGCTTCAAACCGTCAGAACGGTCAAAGGGATCGGTCTGATTGGTATAAACTTAAATCTGGCGGATTGAACATTACAAAAAAGGACTTAGCCAATGCCGAAATCCACACCTATCAACTACCTCAAAGACTTTGACGACCTGACTTTTTTGCGCAACCGGACACCTAAAACGACAGATGCCGAAGCCGCACCCGCTTTCAAAACGCTGTCTGATTACCGTGATGGCGGATTATTTATCGGACATTTTGCCGGAAAGAGTGAATGGGAACGCCACCGCCAGGGAGATGAAATTGTCCAGGTTATAGAAGGGTCGACTACCCTTGTCCTGCTTCAGGACGGCAGTGAACACCAGTTTTTTCTCCGGCAGGGGCAAATTATGGTCATTCCACAGTCAACCTGGCACCGGTTTGAGAGCCTTCAGGGCGTAAAAATTCTGACGGTGACCCCACAACCTACGGATCACAGCGAGTCCTGGCCGGAGTAGTCTTTAATTTTCTCTGTTTAATGGGTCTTCAACCATGAAAAAGGAGGCCTGAGCCTCCTTTTCACTTTATTCGCCCAAATTACTTCAGGCGCTCAGCAAACATTTCTCTGAACTTTCGCACCTTAGGGTCAATAACCAACTGGCAATATCGCTGTTCACCATTCTGGTTGAAATAGTTTTGGTGATAGTCTTCTGCTTTGAAAAAAGCATCAAACGGCGTAATTTCCGTCACAATAGGATCACTGAACAGCGGGGCCATTTCTTCAAGTACCTCTTTAGCTGCGTTAGCCTGCTCCTCATTGTGGGTGAAAATCACACTGCGATACTGCGTACCAGTATCTGCCCCTTGTTTGTTGAGTGTCGTCGGGTCATGAGAGGCCATATGCATTCTCAGCAAGTCGGTGTAACTTACCTCTTCCGGGTTAAATACTATCTGCACGACCTCAGCATGCCCGGTGTTGCCGGAACAAACTTCTTTATACCCCGGTTTGTCGGAATGGCCCCCACTGTAACCACTCTCGATACTCTGTACGCCTTTGATTGCCTGGAACATCGCTTCCGTACACCAGAAACAGCCTCCACCGAATGTTGCTTTTTCCATTGTGTTCTCTCCATTTTCCTCAGAGCAAGGGCGTCTGCCTCTTGGAATGTCGATACCTTAAACCACCGTGGATATGCCCGTCAGGAGTAGTACACCCTAAATATCCGCAGACACTGTCACTATAAGTTTCCACGAGTCATCAGCACTCTTGCCTACACTGTCTTTATCATAGAACCTACAAAGAAAGACCTCTGTTTTAACGGGCAAAAAACAGTACCTGACCGATGTTGTCATCGATCAGGCAAAACTTTAAATAAAAGAGATAGGTCAGGCAGGATATCCATGCACAACAATTTGCTGCCGGATACTCCTAAGATACCGGATGGGGTTTGCACGTGATTAGTCCGGTACGCCTGATATGACCGTGGTATACCGGAAAAGATTTCACATCTGTTTGAAAAGAGCCTGACCATTCCGGCTGACAGGCAGTTTTGCACTGGGTACAGATACCAGAACATGCATTCGCCCGCTAAAATCACGGGTCACCTTTTTGATTGCAGAGACCCTGACGATCACTGCCCGGTGGATCTGCCAGAACACATTCTCATCCAACTGAGCCATCAGGCTCTTTAACGGCATCCGGATGAGGTAAGTATCCTCTTCTGTATAAACAGTGACGTATTTATCTTCTGCCTGAAAGTAGACCACATCATCTACCGCCACCACATGAATATCTTCACCTTTGTTCGCTTTCAGCCATTTGAGCACCGGCTTCTCTACGGTTTTCAGGCATTCAAGCAGCGAAGCAATATCTGCTGAAGGCTCCGCTTCATCCCTTTTACGGCTAAGCAACCGCTCACAGGTCTGGGCCAGCCGGCTTTCGTCCACCGGCTTCACCAGATAGTCCACAGCACCGCGTTCAAACGCTTCAATTGCATGGGTATCATAGGCAGTAATAAACACTATCTGAGGGACAGCCTCCCCAGCCCGTGCCCGGCCGGAAAGCTCTTTAGCCACAGCGAGCCCGTCTGTTCCCGGCATCCGGATATCGAGAAACACAGCCTCGGGTTGGTATTCATCTATTGCCATCAAGGCACTGTTGCCGTCGCCAACACTGGCGACGACATCAATTTCATCTGACAATTCGGTAATGAGTTTTACTATATGGTGCCGGAGCAAAGGCTCATCATCGGCAACAACTACCCGCATAACCACTCCACTTTTGCAATAAATCCGCCGTTGCTTCCTTCTTTCAACGTCAACTTACCGTTTTCACCGTACAGGGTTGCCAGGCGGGAGCGGATATTCGTCAGGCTGACACCATGGCCGCCGTTTGACCCCATCCCCTGACCGTTATCTTCTACCTCTGTCACCAACCGGTTCCCTTGCCGCATGATGCGTACATCAATGTGTCCACTCTGGGTATCGGGCTCAATACCATGTACAACCGCATTTTCAACCAAGGGCTGGATCATATATGGAGGAATCAGGGTATCAGGTGACAGTTTCTCATCCACACTGATTCTGAAGGTCATACGTTCTCCGAGGCGAAGTTGTTGAATGGACAGGTAGTTATCAAGCAGTGTTTTTTCATCGGCAAGCGTCACGCTGTCTTCCCGGTTATGTCGAAGGTTTGCTCGCAGCAACTCGGTAATTTTAGAAAGCAAAAGACGGGCTTTTTCCGGATCCTGGACAATAAGTACATCCAGGGTTGCCAGGGTATTGAACAGGAAATGGGGCTCGATCTGGCTTTGAAGCGTCATCAACTGGCTTTGTACCAACGCACGCTGTTGCTCACTTTCCCTCATCCGGGCTTCGCGCAAATCAGCTTCAGCCTTGAGAGCAATTTCCCGGTGGACAAAGAAAAACGAAATGGCAACCGACAATACGACAGCTATCAAAGCAGTAGCGGCCAGTTCGTTCATCAACCAGCGCCCAGATTCCAGATAGACCCAGAACATCATATTGAGAAGACCGAGACATACCCCGATTACCGTCGCCACAGATATCTGGAGGAGTGTTGACCAGGCCGGGAACCACCGGTTCACCAACATATTCAATCCATGGCAACTGAGGCCAAACCCCACAGATATCGCCAAATCAGTGCTGTACCACCCTTGGTTTAAACTCTGGGTAAACAGAGACACAACGACACAAAACCCCATAGTCACCAATAAGCCGCGCCCAGATAACGCTGTTATTTGCTTGTTCATCATTTCCATTCCTTTGTCTTGGATTCATCTTAATAGCCACACCGGATGAAAAAACCCGTAGTAGCCCAATTTTGTGATTCAGCTAAAAAGCACCGAGTGCAAGAACCTTCCGGGCATAAGTGCCAGTCCGCCAGCCACCAGACAGGCACCGATATAGAGTTGCATCATGTTCTTCCTGTGCTTGTGAATATTTCCCCTGCGCACCGCCAGGAGTCCCTCAAAAACGGCATAGACGGTCAGTACACTAAGCAGATGGATAAAACCAAAGTGACCCAAGAACTGCGGCCCAACCCGGGCTTCCATCCCGAGGGAAACCAGCGCCGTTACCAGCATCAGAACCATGTATGTGAGACCCAAAAAACGGTGCTTTCCACTGCCTTTTCGGCCAACCATCATCCATCCGCCAATGAAAAACGCCGGCAGTACAGTCCCGAGATGGAGGTACATCAGTGCTGTATAAGTCATTGCCCCGTCCTTGCTGTTATTTGACAGAGCCAGATTACCCAAGCCCCTATTGGCCTGCAGTGTGATGAGATAAATGGCAAAGACAGAGGATGAGTGGTAACTGGGGCGGATTAGTAGTTCAGATAGTGCAGATCAAGATGGGGCTTGAAGAAACCGGAAAACAAGCTGACCTGCAATCCGGCTCTGATCAGTTTAACGCGACAGGCATTCAGTTCCCGGTTGCAGGTTGTGAGTCAAAACGGGAAGGTTTTACCAGGCGGGCAAATACAGCAATCACGACCAGTGAAAAGACCAGCCTCCCCCACAGGATCCCGGTAAGGTCAGCACCCAGCAGCAAGATAAGCAAAGTATCTTCAATCAGGCTGTGGCAAAGGCACAGGAAACAGACGGAAAGAAAAATATCTCGCCTGCTGATTGCCCCGGAACGGGCTTCTTCCACCAGTAACCCGGCACCGAAACTCAAACCAAGGGTAATACCGATAATGGTAATATTGCTGGCTTCCTTACCAATGGAGAGCAGCTTCAGAACCGGGCTCAGCAACCAGTGCATCAGTTTTTCAATCCCCAGTACCCGGAAGATCCTCAGCATAATCATCAGAGCAGCAATCACAAAAAACACGGTGATAAGCACACCAATCTGATCCAGTACCCAGGCACTTAGGCTTGTATCACTGGGTTCCGGTTTCCAAAGCATTTCAGCCGGTTTCTGTTTCCAGTCCCCCCACTGGTAGGTGAGGTTGGTGATAATACCAAGCGCGAAACTGCCAATGATGCGCAGTGGCAAGGTAACCCGCCAGCGGACACCGGCCATTTTAGACACCGCACTTTCCACCGGGAGCGCATGGGCAACCAAAATCATGCTGCCAATAACGGTTACCTGCGCAACAGTGAGGTTGGAGCCTGACGAAACATCGAAAAACACCACCATCCCGGTATAAAGGTTGGTCACCATCGCAGCCGCCCATACCAGGGCCATTTCGCCAGGAAGGCCGACAAATTGCATCAGCGGAGCCAACAACTGCCCCAGCCATTCTGTGCCGCCGACTTCATCTAGAACCTTCACCACTACCAGGGCAGGAACCATCACTTTAATCAGCGTAAAGTAGACTCTGCAGACATCTCCTAACAACGAGCCCAAGGAGGCGAAAAGTGCGTTTCCCTTCATACATCTTCCTGAAAAATATATTAGCCATACGGCATATCCACATAAGCAAAGCATCTCATTTTCAACGCAAGGAGATGTGATTTCCCTTGGAAAAATCCCTGATTTAGTGCTTATCACCCTTTGCTTATTTATCCACGATTCTTACAATACCTGTGTTTTCAAATTTCGTCATTACCGCGCTCGGAGAGTTGTATGAGTGCCTACATACTGGTGAGTTTACTTGCGTTTCTTTTCTGGCTGACAGGATTGTTACTGGCCGAATTGCTTCGCCTTAGCCGCCGTAACCTGATGATGCTGGAATCATCCTTGTTTGTGTTTACTATCGCGGTGCTGCTCAGCAGAAGTGACCCCATTGAAATTGGTATTTTCGCTGTGAGCTATGTGGTTATTGGTGCTGTACTGATAAGCCACCCTCGGATTAACCGCTTTATCCGTATGCTGCCTATTTAGCCTTATCTGTTTATACCCAAACGAGAAATGCCAGCCCTGGGGCTGGCATTTTTACACGCAAAATAGAAAAGAACTTCTGGAAGTTAGAAGTTGTAGCGAGCCAGTACTGCGATCTGGTCTGCGCCAGTATCTGTACCTGCAGTGTTCTTCTCAGTCACACCCATCTTGTATTCGGTTGCAAAGATAACCTTGCCCGGTACCCATGCCGCACCGATTACACCGTAAGACAGTTCAGCTGATGAATTGTCATCTTCAATGCTGTTATAACCACCGTACACCTGGTACTCACCGCCATTGATTTTGTACATAGCAATCAGCTCATAGCCTGTTGCTTCTTTGACGGGATCACTTGCTTTGCCATCAAATTTACGGTGATGTTCATACTGACCGTATTGTGCTGCCAGATATACGGCATCGGTATCATATTTGGTTGCAACAGACCAAACCGTACCGTCTTCTTTGCCTTTATAAGCATTTTGGCCATAAGTCGCCCCCATGCTCAGGCCAAAGTCGAAGTCATAAGTCATCGAGCCCTGGATACCGCTTTCACGGTCACCCACATTGGTCCCTTCGGCAAACTGATATTGCAGGGCAACATTCAGACCGCCAATTGCATTGCGGTATGTCAGCGCATCGTCTGCGCGACCTGTACCGGCATCACCGTGACCATTACGGCCGTCATAAGCACCAGATGCAGAACCACCGTTGATCCACAGTACATCGGTATAGCTGACAACGTCGTAGTATGCTGACCACTGCTTACCAACTGCAATGGCACCTACTGCGTCGTTTTTGAAGTAGATATTACCCAGACGGTTGCCGAATTCCTGATCGCCTGAAGCAAGTGCATCGTAGCCCCACTCAGCTTTTGCACCGGCAGTCCAGCCAGGAGTCATTTCGTGTTCAAAACCGAAGGTAATACGAGAGCTGGCATTTTCCATCTCAGTAGAGCTGTCGGTAGTGCCAACACTTTCAGTGTGAACGGCTTTAACTGCCAGACGGCCACCGATAGTCACTTTGTTTGCACCTTCTTCGTATACCGTTGCTGCTGATACGGAAGTTGCGGAAAGAGTTGCTGCTGCTACTGCGATTGCAATGATGCTTTTTTTCATTTTTATGCGTCCTTTAAATATTTCCATCAGCGTTATTTACCGCCATTTATATATCGAGGAGCCCAACAAACCCTTCGCATTCATATAAAATATAAATGTGACAGTAAGTTACGGGGTCTGATATATAGAGAACCCTTTTATATAAAGAAGGTTTCTTCGAGTGAGATTATATTTTTAAAATGAAAATCGCAGAAAACATAATTACGCGATAAATATCACAAAAAGGAACTAATTAATCTTAATTAATTTAAAATACACACCGTGAAAAGATGAAAGGATAATTAAAACAAATATATTTAAACAAATATTCAATAAATTATTTCGTTAAAGATTAATAAAAATAGAGCTAATGAATTTCACGCTCGTGATTTAGATGTATTTTGTATTTATTAGATATGCCAAATAAACAGACACTGAACTAATCACCAAACCCGCGGTCTGTCACACACCTTCCTTGCATTTCACTGTTTATTGTCTATACAGTTAATAATCGACGTTGTACCCATTGCTATTTAACCGAACAGGGAGGATCAAGATGATGAACCAGAGTTCAAAATCTGCCAACACCGGCAGCCTCCACCAGTTTCCGCACTGGTACACACAAGACATACGCCTCGCTTACGACTTTCCACGCTCCCACTGATCACATCAACCCATCCATATCTGGCTGCGTAAACGGGCACCTGTTTACGAGCCGCAATTTTACAACGCTGCCCTAATTTTATGGTGCAGCAAGTGATCAGGGATATCACCATGAAACGTATTCCAGAACCCTTCCGAATCAAGATGGTAGAGCCAATCCGAATGACGACGGAAGCTGACCGCATTGAAGCCCTCCAAAACGCCGGGTTTAACCCCTTCCTGCTCAGCAGCGAAGATGTGTATATCGATTTACTGACTGACTCCGGGACCGGGGCAATGAGTGACAACCAGTGGGCAGGAATCATGCTTGGCGATGAGGCCTACGCCGGAAGCCGTAACTATTTCAACCTGTGTGAAGCCGTCCATCACTTTTTTCGGTATGAACATGTCGTGCCTGCCCACCAGGGCCGGGGGGCAGAACAGATTCTTTTCCCGGCACTTATAGACCGGATGCGTAATGTCAGAGGGGGAAAAGATCCGGTCTTTATTTCCAATTACCACTTTGATACCACGGCCGGGCATGTGGAGCTCAATGGTGGCAAGGCGCTGAACGTACTGACAGAAAAGGCGTTAGATACAGAAACAGCCTATGACTGGAAGGGTAACTTCGATCTTGAAAAGCTTGAAGACACCATCCGGCAATATGGTTCGGTCAACATAGCAGCTATCATTACTACCGTCACCTGCAACAGCTCTGGTGGGCAGCCTGTCTCCATGGAAAACATGAGAGCGGTCTATGAGATAGCCGTCAAGCACGATATTCCGGTTGTCATTGACTCTGCCCGGTACTGTGAGAACGCCTGGTTTATCAAACAGCGGGAACCGGGTTACCAGGATAAGTCTATTCTGGAGATAATCCGGGAAATGTATACCTATGGCGATATGCTGACCATGTCAGCAAAAAAAGACCCGATGGTTAATATCGGCGGGCTTTGCTGTATTCGGGAAAAAATCGAACTTTTCCAGGCAGTACAGACACGTTGTGTACCCATGGAAGGTTTTGTGACCTACGGCGGGTTAGCGGGGAGGGACATGGAGGCTCTGGCCCGGGGGTTATACGAAGGGGCTGATGAAGACTTCCTCAATTACCGGATTAATCAGGTCGCCTATCTGGGTGAGCGCCTGCGTGAAGGTGGTATTCCTATTCAGTATCCTACCGGGGGACATGCGGTGTTTGTCGATGCGGCCAAAATTCTGCCACATATCCCAGGTCACCAATTCCCGGCTCATGCCCTTTGCAATGCACTGTATATCGAAGGGGGAATCCGGGCGGTTGAAATTGGTTCACTGCTACTGGGACGTGACCCAGTGACCAGAGAGCAGAAACCTTCCCCACTGGAGCTGATGCGCCTGACCATTCCCCGTCGGGTATACACCAATGACCACATGGATTACGTTGCTGACGCATTAATTCAAGTCTGCCGCAATCCAGACAGTATCCGGGGACTCACATTTACCTATGAACCACCGGTTCTTCGTCACTTTACTGCTCGTTTTCAGCCGCTGTAATACCTGCCAACCAACCTGATTGGTACAACTGGAAAAAAACAAAGCGGGGCTGAATAGCTCCGCTTTCCTTATCAACACCAAATTTTGAGACCAAACTTATGAATGTCTTTTTGCACTGTAGTTTTCGTTGTTTCCGTCGTTCACGCTCCCTCCCTGTCCGTCGGGGCGAACCAGGCTGACAACAACACCGTTGGAGGGCAATTCTTGTTGGCTGCTCTCCAGTACGCTATCTGCTGGTTCATTCTCTTCGCCGCGAAGGAAGCTGTTCAAATTCATCACCATCCGGTTTAGATCATCAGCCTGCGTCCGCAAGTCGTTACTGGAGATCGAAGCCTGTTCAGCAATGGTGGAGGCATGTTGAGTGGTTAAGTTTATTGACTCAATAGCACTGCTGAGCTCTTCAATTCCCCGGGATTGTTCATTGGAAGCATTGAAGATTTTTTTCGCTTCCTCCGTAACAATTTTGGTCTGTTTCTTGGTCGTCGATACGATGGATGCCCCGTTTTCCACCCTTTGGCAATTCTCCCTGACAATCGCTTCTGCTTCGCTGGTGCTCTGTTTTACAATGGCAGCAATATCCATCGCCGCCCTTCCACTTTTCTCGGCAAGATTACCCACCTCCTGGGCGACCACGGTAAAGCCCCGGCCATGATCACCTGCCCTTTTGGCTTCAACTGAAGCATTAAACGAAAGCAGTTTGGTTTGAAAAACAATTTCATCAATAACTTCAGTTTTTGTTCCAATTTCTTCAATGATTTTCACTAAATCCGCTATTTTCTGGTTTGAATCTGAAATTTTACTCATCGCCTCATCGAGCTCTTCCATCTGTTCAGAGACTGTCATGGAAACATTTCTCGATTCTTCAGCAGCCTGAGCATTTGCATTTACCATCGACGCTATCTGTTCACTGCTAGCCGATGTTTGTTCCACAGAGGCTGCCTGTTGGTTCGAAATATTGAAAAGGTTTTGGCTGGCTTCATCAATATTGTTAGAGACCGTGGCAAGGTGAGCAGAGCCCTGGCCCATCCGCTGGACAATGCTCATAAACGCACCACTCATGTTGTTCAGCTCCCGCGTACTGAAACTGTCCAGTCCTTTGAAGATTTCTCTGAACGGTTTGGTTACAGAACGACTCAATATCAACGCAGAGATAACACTAAGAAGCACGGCCAGTAAAATCCCCCCAATCAGAGAGATATAAGCGACGTTTACCGTCGTCTCTGCGGCCTTAATTCGCTCCGCCATCAGCGCTTCTTCACGCTCATTAAATGTCCTGATTTGCTCGCGGAACTTATCAAAGAATTTTTTCCCCTTCGCCTGCGCAACAAAATCACTCACATCATCCATAGTTTTAGCGTGCCCAATGTCTCTCCGCAGCTGAATTTGGGAGACCACCACCTGCTCCTGCCACTCTGAAATGACACTTTCAATGTCCTGAAGCAGTTCAACCTGAGCCGGGTTGTCACTAACCCGGTTTTTCAGCGCATTGACCAATATAAAAAACTGCTGGCTCCCGTTATTGTAGGGCTCAAGGAATGTCTCCTCGCCAGCCAGTAGGTACCCTCTCATGCCCGTTTCCATATCCAGGGCGGCAGTTTCAATCATGAGGGCTTGTTCGATAACTTCATGCGTATGGGTCACCCAACTTACAGCGTCTCGTAACTCCGCAGGTTCGAAAGTTTGTGAAAAAACCAATTGTCTTTCATTCAAAAGATCCTGCTCTCGGGAAACAAACATACTAATTAAACTGCGGAACTCATCGAAGTACTGCTTCCCCTTGGTTTCTCCAATCAGTTTGGCCATATCATTCATGTTTTTGGCATCGCCGATTTCCCGCCTGAGCGAGATAGCATACTCCGTTACTTCCGATTGCCATTCCGATATGGTTTCTTCCATTTCACCAAGAAGTACAACCTGCGGGGGATCATTTGAAACAACTGTTTTCAACTCATCGATAAGGGCATCAAACCGCTGCCGTCCAGAGATGTAAGGTTCCAGAAACTGCTCCTTACCCGCCAACAGGTAACCTCGTTTCCCGGTTTCCATGTCCACTGCGGCAGCTTCTACTTCCTTGGCCTTCAAGATGACACGGTGGGTATGGTCAACCCACTCTTCTGTCGATTTCAGTTCCTGGATACTTAGCAGGCTGAATACTCCGAGGATCAGTAAAAACAGCAAACTTATGCCGTTACCCCACATGATTTTTGCACGCAGTGAAACACCTTCAAACATACCGTTCACCCTCGAAGCCGTTCAGTACCTGTTATCAATCCCGGTAACAATATTTAAGTCATAGGGCGCACCAAAAACCGGCAACAGGTAAAAACCGGGCATTTATTTCTGGCAGTGTTTGGCTGCTCTCAAATACGAAATAAGTCGCGCACCATCAGTATTAACACTAGGACACGGTGTCTTATTGTCAAAACAGATAACACTAACTGAGACCCCCATAGAATGAAATTAACCGGACTTAGACGCTGAATCGTCCCGTTGGAGGACATCTATGACTGGCCTCTGTTTTTTGAGCGGAGGCGACCGATGAAATTGAGAGTTGTATACCTAAATAAAACCCGGTCAGGTCAACCGGGTTTGAAGAGTGGGAGTGCAGCGAGATTTACCTAATTTACAGACTTTGCGACTTTTTCCCGGTGCAGTCTGCCGCCAAATACATTAACCCCCAAACCGGCAATCACAATAGCGGCCCCTATTAGTTGATAAGTTGTCAGGGACTCCCCAAGGAACAGCGCAGCACTGAAAAGGCCAACTACCGGCACTAACAAAGTAAGTGGGGCAACCTGTCCGATTTCACAACGGCTCAGTAACCCTCCCCACAATCCGTATCCCAGAATACTGGCGATAAATGCCAGATAGAATATGGCAGAAACTGTAGTCAAATTGAGGCTTTGCAAGCTGTGAGCGATGACGTCCTGTCCTTCAAAAATCCACGACATCAGGAAAAACGGGCCGATCGGTACCAGTGCACTCCACACTACCAGCGACATCACACTGACAGACTTGTCACGCATGACCTTCTTATTGGCAAGGTTCCCCAATGCCCAGGAGAAAGCGGCGGCGAGGGTCAGGAACATCGTCAGCCCATTTACTCCACCAGAAGCCGGCCCTGTCATGCTGGCTTCCGCCAGAAAGAACATCCCGGCAGCTGCCAATAGCGTTCCCGCTATATGGTTCCACTTCAGTTTATCTCCCATCAACAGTGCCGCCAGAATAATGGTGAAAAACGCCTGGGCCTGTAATACCAGCGAGGCCAGACCGGCTGGCATACCGAGATAGATAGAAAGGAAAAGCAGCGCGAACTGGCCAAAACAGATAGTCATTCCGTAGGCCACGATCCAGCGAATGGGTGCTTTGGGAGGCTTGATAAAAAACACAGCGGGGAAAGCGACCAACATAAAACGCAGGCCAGCCAAAAGGAAAGGCGGCATATCGTACAGGCCGACCTTGATAACCACAAAATTGAACCCCCAGGCTGTAACCACACAGAGCCCGAGCAGCATATCCCGCAAAGACATCGATGATCCTTATTATTCTTGTTGAGTAGGAAACCCGGACTATAGCACTACAATTTTTTGAACGTTATACATAAGCCAAATGAATGAATGCGCGAACAGCTATGACATTCGTATTCCTGCGGGAATCAGCTGGCTTTTTAATAACGCAAAACCGGGCGGGAGTCTCCTCCCGCCCGGTTTCCTGCATTTTCTGTTTAGTATCAGGCAAACAGTACGCTATAAAGGTAACCGGCAGAAACCGCCATCCCCAGCACCACAATGAGGAAGGCAATGATCATCTTGGTCTTAAAGATAGCCTTAAGCAGAATGACTTCTGTCAGGCTGGCTCCTGCACTGCCGATAATCAGCGCCATCACCGCTCCCATTCCCATGCCCTTTGCGACCAATGCTGCGCTAAGCGGAATGACAGCAGCCGCGCGGATGTATAAAGGAATACCAATAATAGCCGCAACCGGAATCGCAAACGGGTTCTCGTCACTGGCAAACCGGGCAATCAAGTCAGTCGGGATAAAGCCGTAAATTAATGACCCCACCGCGACGCCGACAAACATATAAGGCAAAGCCTGCTTGAAATCAGCCCAGGTGGTATCCCAGTTTTTACGCCACTTACTGACAGGTTTAGGGTTACTGCCGCAACTGCTGCCACAACAGGAAGGCTGAGGCTCGGCGTAAGCTTCCTGCTTTACGTATTTTTCAAAGCCAAATTTTTCCAGCAAATAACCCGCTACCACCGACACGCCCATGGCTACTGCAAAGTAGAACACAGCGACTTTGATGCCGAATGTCACCACAAACAGTCCGATAACAATTGGGTTAAGAAGCGGGCTGGCAAACAGGAACACCATCATGGCACCAAACCCGGCCTTTGCGCGTAGCAACCCTTTCAGGAATGGGATGGTTGAACAGGAGCAAAACGGTGTAATTGCCCCGAGGAAGCCCGCAATCACATAACCTTTGCCGTGTTTGCTGCTGAGAATCTGCTGGATCTTCTTCGGAGACAGGTACATCTGCAGCACCCCGACAAGGTAACTGATCGCCAAATACAGCACCGTCAACTCAACAGACAGAAACACGAACATATAGAGCGCTTCAGACGCCATCGATGAAAATGATTCAGACATTACTTAAATTCCATATTTCCAGAATATTCGAAATATAGAACGAATGATTGCCAGGATCAAATTATTTCTATTATTATCGAAATGACCCCGGATGTGTGAGTAAACCATGAATACCGAAATTATCGCCAAAGCCTTCAAAGAACTTGGCCATACAACCCGACTGAATATCTACCGCGCCGTTATCCGTGCCGGGCATCAGGGAGTAGCTGTCGGACGTTTACAGGAAAAACTTGAGATTCCAGGTTCGACGCTTTCCCACCATATATCGAGCCTGATGTCAGCCGGGCTAATCACCCAGAGACGAGAGGGGCGCACGCTGTTTTGTGTCGCCGATTTTGAAAAGCTCAAATCGGTTGTCGCATTTTTGCAGGATGAATGCTGCATAGAAGAACGGGTATGCTCAGATTGAGCATACCCGTTTGTATGTTGGTAAGAACCAATCAGATTAGATGTTCTGGCAGACTTTAATTCACCAGGGCGACAGCCTCCCGGGTAAGACGGCCAATCTCCTCCCAGTTTTTTGCGGCAATCAGTGATTTATCGACCATCCAGGTACCTCCACAGGCAATCACCCTTGGGATATCAAGATAGGACTGAATGTTTGCCGGACCAACGCCGCCTGTGGGCATCAATTCAATCTGCGTATAGGGACCAAGCAGTGCTTTAATCATTTTGGTGCCGCCGGAGGCTTCTGCCGGAAAGAACTTCAGCGTAGTCAGCCCCATTTCCAACGCAGCTTCAATGTTACTGGGGTTGTTCACCCCGGGAATAATAGGCATATCCAGATCCTGACACGCTCTTACGATATTGGGGTTGAACCCCGGGGAAACGATAAAACTCGCCCCCGCTTCTTTGGCTGCAATGACCTGCTCTTTGGTTAATACCGTACCAGCACCAATGAGCATATCAGGCTGAGCGTCCATTAGCAGGCGAATGGCTTCTGCTGCCGCATCGGATCGAAATGTGATCTCCGCTACCGGCAAACCATTGTCCGCCAGTGCCTTACCAAGCGGGACAATATCCTCGGCGCGGTCAACGGAAATCACAGGTATCACTTTCAATTCTCTTAGCTGTTCGGTCAGGTGCTGCATTGGTCTACGGTTCTCCTTGGTCTGTTTAAAATGTGTCAGTAACCGGGCGGGTAGCGCTTTCTGGGACAATTGCCCCTCTGTGCTGGATAACCATACCGGCAAGACGGTGACCCATCTGGCAGCAGGTTACCGGAGATTTTCCCTGCAGGTAGCCCGCCAGAAAACCCGCATTGAACGAGTCTCCTGCCGATGTGGTGTCGACAACATGCTCTACAAGGTCGGCGGGGATGTGCTGAGGTTGGGAAAACTGCCCGGTATGCTGGTAATAACAGCCGGTTGATCCGGCTTTGATAATAATCTCTTCGACGCCATAACGCGCCAGACGAGCCTGTGTGTCTTCAATCGTAACGTCGCCCCATAAATCACTCTCGTCGTCATTTGTCACCAGAGCAAGAGACGTCAATTGATAAATTTTCTGGTACCACTCCCGGGCAGAGTCGGCTGACTCCCACAACGCCGGGCGGTAATTACTGTCAAATGCGATAACGGTTCCCTGATCGCGCAATTTACTCAGTAACTCGATGAGTTTACTTCTGTCTTCGCGAGGCAAAATCGCAAGGCTTATCCCGGAAAGGTAAACCATGTCGTACCCCATCAGGGTGGCTTCAACCTTTTCAAAACCAGGGTGCTGCAGGAGATATCTCGCCGCTGACTGGTCACGCCAGTAAAGGAATGTGCGCTCCCCGAGATCATCGAGTTGGATTAGGTACAGCCCGGGCTGGCGTTTCTCGTCCCGAAGAACAAGCGCGATATCGATGCCGGCATCTTGCCAGCGTGATCGCATTCCCTCACTGAGGGGATCGATACCCAGTGCGGTAACATAGCTGACCTGCAGGTTATCTCCAGCAGAGCGCTTTAGGTAAATCGCGGAGTTCAGGCTGTCACCGCCATAAGTTTGCTCCATAGAACCGAAGGGGGAACCATTCAGTTCGATCATGCACTCCCCCAACAGGGCTATACGCTTCATTGCTGTTTCCTTTTACACTTCATTAGGCAACGTAAAATACTGCTTGGCGTTGTTGAAACAGATATCCCTTACCATGGAGTTCAGCAGAGACCTGTCATTTGGCAACTCTCCTTCTTCCACCCAACGGCCAATCATGTCGCAGAGAATACGGCGAAAATACTCATGCCGGGTATAAGAGAGAAAGCTGCGCGAATCTGTCAGCATGCCAACAAACCGGCACAGTAGCCCCAGCTGGGAAAGCTGCTGTATCTGACGTTGCATGCCATCTTTTTGGTCATTAAACCACCATCCCGAACCAAACTGCATTTTCCCGGCAATACCTCCCCCCTGGAAGTTACCAATCATTGTTGCCATCATTTCGTTGTCTCGGGGGTTGAGGCAGTAAAGGATTGTTTTAGGCAGTTGATCCGTTTTATCCATTTCATCCAACAACCGGCTTAATTCCCACGCAAACGGCCGGTCACCGATAGAATCATAGCCGCTGTCTGCGCCCAACTGGTTAAACATTCGGGAGTTGTTGTTACGCTGGGCACCTATGTGCAGCTGCATGACCCAGCCACGTTTAGCGTACTGATGACCAAGCCAGACCTGCACCGCAGTAGAAAACGCAGCCGCATCCGCCTCATCGACATTGTGGCCAGCAAGGCGTTGCAACAGTATTGCGGTCAGCTTTTGCTCTGATGGTATTTCCGCGTAACGAACAATTTCAATACCGTGATCCGCTGCCCGGCAGCCATGGGCAGAAAAATGCTCAATACGTTTCTCGAGCGCTGTCAGAAGATCGGGAAAACTACGAATTTCAATGTCAGCAACCTCTCCAAGTTGCTGCATGTAACCGGCAAAATCATCCAATTCGATTTTAAAGGCTTTGTCCGGCCGCCAGCTTGGGGCGACTTCGACGCTGAGCGATGTGTCATCGGCAATCTGGCGGTGGTATTTCAGAGAATCAACCGGATCGTCGGTCGTACCAACCATGTTGACATTCATCTGCTGCATAATCCCCCGGGCAGAAAATGCTGGGGTCGCCAATAGTTCATTACACGTTTCCCAAACGTGTTCAGCGGAATCGAGCCCGAACAGCACCCCGGAAATGCCGAAAGGTCGACGAAGTTCCAGATGCGTCCAGTGGTAAAGGGGGTTACCTAACGTCTGTGGAACCGTTTTCGCCCACGCCTGAAACTTTTCCAAATCAGAGCGGTTGCCGGTAATGTAATCCTCTGAAATACCCGCGCTTCGCATTCCCCGCCATTTGTAGTGATCCCCTTCCAGCCAAATCTGGGCAAGGTTATCGAAGCGGCGATCTTCAGCAATCTCCCTGGGATTCAAATGACAGTGATAGTCATAAATCGGCATACCTGCCGCAACCTCATGGTAAAGGGCTTTAGCGGTATCATTGCTCAGCAAAAAGTCTTGGCATAAAAAGTCTTTCATCCCTATTCCTCCCGTGGCGAATGCCTACCAGCTATGTGATGCATTAACGTTTAAGGCTGCCACGGCAGATCTGGCACCACTTTCAAGCAGCTGCAAATAGGCTTCACTAACTGCATTCTCAAAGCCGACATTTGCTGGCAAAGATGTTCCAAAAATAGCGTCCAAAGAGAGAAACTCCTTCACCACATCAGGGTGAAGCCCGACGCGTTGATAAATTTCTTGGAATGTCGAAACCATAGGATCACGAACATCAATTTCCTGTCCGGATTCATCCTGCCCGCTGACATAGCGCATCCAGCCCGCTACGCCCAGCGCCAAATGGCTGTAATCTGTACCCTGGGCTATGTGGTGTTTGATGGCATCAACCATACGCTGGGGAAGCTTCTGGCTGCCATCCATGGCGATCTGCCAGGTGCGGTGCTGGAGAGAGGGGTTAGAAAAACGCTCGATCAGTTGCCTTGCATAGCCCTCAACATCGGTGCCTTTCGGCATATCCAACGTTGGTGCCTGCTCTTTCATCATCAGATTGAAGGCTGCCCGGCGGTAATCGTCACTTAGCATGGTGTCAGAGATATGCTCGTACCCTCCGAGGTACCCCAGATAGGCCAGGAATGAATGGCTTCCGTTGAGCATGCGAAGCTTCATTTCTTCATAGGGCACGACATTGGCAACGAATTCCGCGCCAGCAACATCCCACTCCGGACGGCCATTGGCAAAGTTGTCTTCAATGATCCATTGGCAGAACGGTTCACACGCCACACCGCAAGGGTCAGGCACGCCCACCAGTTCAGTAATTTCGTTCTGAGTTTCTTCGGTAACCGCCGGGACAATACGGTCAACCATGGTGCACGGGAACGTGACGTTCTGTTCTATCCACACTGCCAGCTTTTCATCCAGTAAGCTGGCATATTCCAGAACTACCGCGCGTGCAACATGTCCGTTTTGTTGAATATTGTCGCAGGACAGGACGGTAACCGGAGCAAGGCCCCGTTCAAAACGGCGGCGAAGTGCTTCGACAATATACCCGATAGCAGATTTCGGCTGCGCCGGATTTAACAGATCGTGCTGGATGAGAGGGTGAAATTTGTCCAGCCGGCCATTGGCCGGATTCGCACAGTAGCCCTTCTCGGTCACGGTCAGAGAGAAAATCTCCACCTGTTCCTCGGCCATTTTTTCTAAAAGACCATCAATACCGTCGAGCAACGGGTGCATGGCTTCCGTCACTGCGCCAATCATCTTTACTTCCGTGGTGTCGGTACCCTTTTCGGCGACCGTAAAGAGATGGTCTTGCTGGCGAAGAGAAGAAATAACAGCGTCACCACTGAAGAGGCTCATCTCACAAATCCCCCAATCTCCACCAGTTTTCGCCAGCATTTCATCGGTGAACACAGCCTGATGAGCCCGATGGAATGCACCAAACCCAATATGGACGATGCGCGTTTTCAATCCGTCCCGGTCGTAGGCTGGTTGACGGACCCTAGGGTTGACCACTGGGTCTGCAATAGTGTTGGTCATCTTTTTATCCTTATTAATAACCAAGGACCAGGGATGGAAGCCAGAGACTCAAACCGGGGATATACGCAACGGCGAGCAATGCCACGATCAATGCGGCATAAAATGGCAATAAGGGCTTGATTACCTTGTCGATAGCAACGTTTGCCACAGAACATCCGATAAACAGCGCACTGCCGACCGGTGGTGTACAAATACCTATCGCAAGGTTAAACGTCATCATGATTCCGAAGTGGACAGGATCAACCCCCATATCGAGGGCAACCGGCAAGAATATCGGCGTAAAAATCAGAACCGCAGGCGTCATATCCATAAAGATACCGACGATCAGCAAGATGATGTTGATGATTAAAAGGATAACCAGCGGGTTCTCGGAAACCTCCATCAACGCATCGGCAATCATGTAAGGAATATCGGCATTTGCCATCGCCCAGGACATTCCCATAGATGCCCCCACCAGTAACAAAACGATAGATGTGGTAACCGCAGATTCCAGGACAATTCGGGGCAATGCAGTGAAAGGTACTTCGCGGTAAACCAGCACGGCAAGAACAAAGGTGTAGACAACCGCGATGGCAGAGGCTTCTGTCGCGGTAAATACGCCCCCGATAATACCGCCCATAATAATTACGACCAGCATCAATGAAGGTAGCGCTCTGAGCGTTGTTTCCCAGACTTCAGCAAGGGAAGGTTTTGGAGCGACCGGGTAGCCACGGCGTTTTGCAATGATGCCGGCTACTGTCATCAGGCTCAGACCCATAATGATGCCCGGGACATAGCCCGCGAGGAAAAGGGCGGCAATAGAAGTGCCCCCGGAAACCAGGGAGAAAACGATCAACGTATTGCTGGGAGGAATCAGCAAACCCGTCGGGCAAGAGGTAATGTTTACGGATGCAGAATAGGTTTCATCATAACCTTCTTTTTTCTGCATGGGCGCCATGGTTCCCCCAACCGCTGCCGCCGAGGCTACCGCAGAGCCCGAAATGGAGCCAAACATCATGTTCGCCATAATGTTTACATGCGCCAGCGAGCCGGGAAGGCGTCCACCCAATACCTTGGCTAAATCAATAAGGCGGGCGGCAATCCCCCCCTGGTTCATAATGTTGCCCGCCAAGATGAAAAACGGGATTGCCAACAGGGCAAAATTATCCATGCCTGCCGCCATTCGCTGGGCGACAACAGTAATGGTGGTTTCCAGCGGAAGAGCCATACCGATGGTAATAAGAGATGAAAGACCTATCGAAAATGATACCGGGATACCGATAAACAAGAACAATGCGAAGCTGCCGAACAGTGTGAGAATGACTTGCCAATCCATGATTCAATCCTTTACGTTAATTCGACTCAGCGACGCCGGTTTCCTGCGTCCGCCACTGCCTGATGCTCTGCAAACCAAAATAGAAAGAGTAAAAAATCATCAGCGCACCGCTGACCGGCAAGCAGAAATACACATACCCCATTTGCACGCCCAAGGCGGGAGTAACCTGCCCCATATCCAGTGTGCTCACTGCCAATGTGGTACCTCCGTAAACCAGCACAGTCATAGCAAAAATCGCAATGGCAAATTGGATAACCAATTCAACCAGGAACTTGCGGGTACCTGTCAGCTTCATGGTCAACAGGTCAATCGCAAGGTGACGCTTTTGCCCTGCGGTGTATGCAGCACCAATTAACGCAACCCACATAAAGAGATACCGCGACAGTTCGTCAGTCACTGTGCTCGGTTCGCCTAATACGTATCGGGAAAGGACCTGCCAGATCACGCAAAAAACCAAAAAGGTCGACAAGCTTACGGTAAACACCGCCAAGCCACGATTGATGTAGCCTACCAATCTGTCCATAAATAAACGTCCTTGAATGGAACCAACCTGACAATTGGTCAACCACAAAAGCAAATCATATGGCGGCCGGCTGTCATTTTATCATTTCGATAACATCATTATAGGTACACCCATGATTGGCGGTCTAGTGAGCAGGTTCACAGTTATATTGGTTGACCAATTATAGGCTTTTAACTGTGACTTTGGTCAACCAATTCAACATTGAGCTTTGACGCCGTAGATAAGTGAACCCATGATGAGTTCAAAACAAGTCGTGCCCTACACACCAAGCGACATTAAAAGGAGAAGTAATGATGGACCTACGTAAGACGATGATAACTGTGATAGCCGGAACTGTTTTTGCTCTGGGCACCACACACGCAATGGCTACCACTACCCTTAAACTGAGCCACAACCACAACCGTGACCACGCTGTTCACAAGGCCATGACGCAAATGGCTAAAGATGTGCGCGAGCTGACTGCTGGTGAGGTACGTATCCGCATCTACCCTGATGCGCAATTGGGTACACAACGTGAATCTATGGAGCTTATGCAGAACGGCGCGCTGGATATGGTGAAATCCAACGCAGCGGAGCTTGAAGCATTTGACCCTATCTATTCTGCTTTCAACCTCCCCTACCTGTTCCGCGACAAAGCGCACTTCCATACCGTTCAGTCGAACGAAATTGGTCGTGAAATCCTTGAATCAACCCGTGACAAAGGCTTTGTCGGCGTAACCTACTATGATGCTGGTGCTCGCAGCTTCTATGCGAAAAAGCCCATCAAAACACCCGCTGACCTGAAAGGTCTCAAAATACGAGTTCAGCCAAGCCCTTCTGCCATTGCAATGGTTGAAGCCCTTGGGGGCAACCCAACTCCGCTCGCATACGGTGAGCTGTATACAGCGTTACAACAAGGTGTCGTTGATGCAGCTGAAAACAACATCCCGTCATTCAGCCTCAGCCGTCACAGTGAAGTAGCCAAATACTACAGCTTTGATGAGCACACTATGGTGCCTGATGTGCTGGTCATCTCGACAGCTTCGCTGGACAAGTTGACGTCTGAGCAACAGGCGGCATTGTTAAAGGCGGCATCCGATTCTTCCGAACTGATGAAAAAGTTGTGGGCGGAATCAGAAGCCACGGAAAAAGCCAAAGCGGAAAAGATGAACGTAACCTTTGTTGAGGCCAACAAAATCGAGTTCCTCAGAGCTGTAGAGCCAATGTACGCAAAAATTGAAGAGGAGAACCCGGACTTGGCTGAAATGATTGATCGAATCAAAGCCGTAGAATGAGTGATATGTGTGCCAGTTCATTTAACTGGCACACCAAATAGTTATGACGCCGCCTGAATGGTTGACCAATTATGATTGGTTGTTATGATATCTGTTATCGACCTTATGTGAATATTCAGACATATCATCATGAAGCATTTTGAGCCAAAGAGACCGTACCAGGAAGTAGGACTGGTGTTGCGCAACCAGTTGAAAGACGGACACTATCAGATAGGTGACCGGCTTCCTCCGGAACGAGAAATTGCTGAAAAGCTGGGCGTCAGCCGAACGGTTGTCCGCGAGGCGCTGATAATGCTGGAACTGGAGAACCTGATAGAGGTTCGCAAGGGCTCAGGGGTTTATGTAGTCCAGTTACCAAAAGCGAATTCGGTACCGCAAGACACGAGTGATATGGCCGGGCCATTTGAAATGTTGCAAGCCCGACAGCTCCTCGAAAGTAACATTGCAGAATTTGCGGCACTGCAGGCGACACCGAATGATATCGTCAAAATGCGTCAGGCATTGGAATTGGAACGGCAAGGGCTTGAAGGCCAAGATACTGGTGAAGAAGAAAACGGCGACAGGGATTTCCACCTCGCTATTGCTGAGGCAACCCACAACAGTGTGTTGGTTGAATTCTTCCGCCAGATTTGGCAGATGCGGGAAAACCCCATGTGGCATCAACTTCATGTCCGGATAACAGATACCGCCTACAGAAAAGAGTGGCACAGAGACCACAGAGCAATTCTCGCTGCCATGACAAAAAAAGATCCAGTTGGCGCCAAACAAGCCATGTGGCAACACCTTGAAAACGTTAAACAGAGATTGATGGAGCTCTCTGATATCGATGACCCCAACTTCGATGGATATCTGTTTCAGTCATACCCGATCGACCATGGAAACAGAAATAACGAGTTGCCGAGAGTTTCAATCAACTCTGATTGACGGAAGTCCGTAGTTAGCCGGTAAGCCTCCCACCAGAGGAAAATACATGCCTTCACTATTTCGCAAGGCAGGCTTTCTGCACACAGAATTTGAGTAGTAAGGTACAAAAATGGAACAGACTTGGCGTTGGTACGGTCCGAATGACCCTGTCACACTTGATGATATCTGTCAGGCTGGGGCAACCGGCATTGTTACGGCACTGCACCACATCCCTAACGGTCAGGTGTGGCCCAAAGAAGAGATCCTGACCCGGAAAGCCCTAATAAACGAAAAAGGGCTGAACTGGTCTGTCGTCGAAAGTGTACCGGTGCACGAAGAAATCAAAACCAAAAGTGGGGACTATCTCCGATGGATAGAAAACTACAAACAGACGCTGGCTAACCTGGCTGAATGTGGAATCGATACAGTTTGCTATAACTTTATGCCGGTTCTTGACTGGACGAGAACAGAACTGGATTACACCCTCCCAGACGGTTCACGGGCTTTACGTTTTGACCAAGTTGCTTTTGCAGCATTTGAGCTCTGCATTCTAAAGCGGCCCGGAGCCTCAAACAGTTACAGCGCCGCAGAACAAGCTGAAGCAAAAGCGTTTTATGAAAAGATGTCAGAAACCGGTATTGAAAAGCTGACAAAGAATATTATTGCAGGTTTACCGGGAGCTGAAGAAGGGTACACCTTAGAGGCTTTTCAGGCACAACTGGATAAATATCAACACATTGATAAAGCCAGACTTCGCCGGCATCTCGCCTATTTTCTGGAAAAGATTGTGCCGGTATGTGAAAAATATGGCCTCCGGCTTGCTGTACACGCAGATGATCCACCGCGCCCGATCTTAGGTCTCCCCCGCATCATTTCGACCATTGAAGATATTGAATGGCTTACCCAAGTTGTTCCAAGTCAAATGAACGGTATCACCATGTGTACAGGGTCATACGGTGTACGCGAAGACAATGATTTGGTCGACATGATCAAAAAGTACGGAGACCGAATCTATTTTACCCATCTGCGTTCAACCCAGCGGGAAGATAACCCATTGTCATTCCATGAAGCAGCCCATTTAGGGGGTGATGTGGATATGTATAACGTGGTTAAGGAAATCCTAGCCGAAGAACATCGTCGGCTGCAATCTGGTGACTCTCGGCCCATTCCGATGAGACCTGATCATGGTCACCAGATTCTGGACGACTTGAAGAAAAAAACTAATCCTGGCTATTCAGCAATTGGACGGTTAAAAGGACTTGCCGAAATAAGGGGTTTAGAGCTGGCACTAAAAAGGATGTTCTTTTAACCAAAAGAATGTTTTTTATTGATAAACCCCTAACTAGTTTGCTTTCCAGCAACCTAGTTATTTCAAAAAAATCAACTTAAGTGTAAGAGGACCTATCATGAAAGTACGATATTTTTCAACTGCATTATTGTTGTCTTTTTTTCCGCTTTTATCTCAAGCGGAAGATAATATAAATTACAGTAAAATCACAAACGATAAAATATCACAAGGAAGTATTGAATACTTTATCGAAGGAAAAAAAGGAAAAGGAAATAAAGCGAATATCGTAACTGAAGACGGACTTTTTTACAATGACTACTATTTAGCCGTATTTGATGGAGCAACAGATAAATCAGGCGAAAAATATGATGGCAGAAAAGGCGGCAGAGTAGCAAGAGATATTATATACAGTGTTTTCGCAAGCCTGCCAAAAGGTTTATCACCCGCAGAAGTAGTGCGAGAGATAAATACCAGCTATCAGGAGTTTTATAAAAAACACCCAAATATTGATTTCAAAAACAATCCGTTGTTCAGACCGACATCGACACTTGTCTGGTACGATCTTACCAACAACACTCTGGCCAGCATCGGAGATTCAAAAGCACGTATTGATGGAAAGCAATACGGGGAAACAGAAAAGCTTGTAGACGTGTTAAACAGCGAACTTCGTTCATTTACCCTCAAGACACTTGGCCTGAGTGAAGATGAAATAAAAAGCAAAGACTGGGGAAGAGAGTACATTCTTCCTTTGCTGAGAAAGCAATATGATTTCCAAAACAATGTTGATGCACCAAAATTATTTCAATATTGGGCAATAGATGGGTTTGATGTGCCGGAAGAAAAAATAAACACCTGGCATTTTTCGAAATTACCAAACGTCATTGAGTTAAGCTCTGATGGATATTTTTATCCGGAAAAAAGCAGTATTGAATCTTATGAAGAGTCTCTGTTTTCTGTCATTAATAGTGACCCTTTAATGATGAATGAACACAAGTCGACAAAAGGAATCAAGGATGGCTATGTGAGCTTTGATGACAGAGCTGTACTCATCTTTAGAAAACCCCAATAATCAGTACTCTACATTAAAATTATCTCATATGGCCGCAACTGACTGCCTTATCAATTCATCATTGAAAATTCGGTTGTGGCCAAATTTAGGATACTTTTAATTTAAAAGTCTACTTTGCATATTATTCTTCATACAGCATTGAAATGTTGGCGTAAGTTTTATTAAAGAAAATGTACAGATGACTCATCATACGACATATTAAAATAAGCAATTTTGTTCAAGCCAGGCCAGAAGTGGCACGCTACACTGTCTTCCTTATCGGGATTAGCCTACGATGGATTAAAACGGTAAAGGGCGATGAAACAGGACAACCAATTCCAGTTTGTAAAAAACCGCCAGTTGGAAAACGTCACTGCGTTACAGGCGGAGATGAATGACTTCAGTTACGGCAAACATGCCCATGAGGAGTATTCCTTTGGCGTCACCCTTGCCGGAAGACAGGATTTTTTCTCCAGTGGCGCTTTTCACCGCAGCGCACCCGGCAACGTTATCGTATTTAACCCAGGCGAAGTTCATGATGGACACGCCGGAACCCCTGACACCCTTCACTATCGAATGCTCTATATACACCCGGATCAACTTGAGCCAATGCTCGCCATTGCCGGGATCAGGCCAAACAAAGAGTTTCAAATTTCGGACAATCTTATTCAGGACCCCACCCTTCGGGGACATATTCTGTCACTGTCCCAAATGACTGAAGCCCAGAGCGGAGACAAACTGGCTCACGAGAGTGCACTTTTCCAATTGGCTGAACGTATTGCACAGCTTTATAGCCGGTTTGAACCAAGCTGTACAATCAGCCGCCCGGACCGCCTTCTCCGGCAAAGCCGCGAGTTCATCCATGCCAGCCTGACAAAAAACCTATCACTGGATGACCTATCCCGTGAAGCCGGTATTTCGAAATACCACTACCTTCGCCTTTTCCGCCAGCAGTTCGGTATTACGCCGCACCAGTATATTCTCAACTGCCGGATAAACCGTGCCAAAGAGGCACTGGAAAACGGGGCAGATATTGATGATGTCGCATTCGATTATGGATTTTCTGACCTCAGCCACTTTAACCGGCGCTTCAAGCCTATTTATGGCATGACGCCTAAGCAGTACCAGCAACTGTTTCTCAACGCCTGACCGGCAACCCAACCCAGAATCCAAAGGCCACTCACTATGGTTGAGATATTCGCGTATGCCTTCGGCATTATGTACACCCCCGGCCCTGTGAACTTGCTAAGCCTTGGAGCAGGCCTGTCACACCCTTACCGGGTATTGCTCCCATTTTGTGCCGGTGTTGCCCTGGCGATGTTGTTTCTTTTTCTGCTGTTTGGCTTCGGCGGTGCCTTGCTTATACCTGAAAGCCTCCGTCCGGTTATTAGCCTGATTGGAGCAGGGTTTATCATCTACCTGGCGGTCAAAATCATCCGTTCCACCGTCAAAACCGACACGGTCCGGGAAACCGACTTACCCGGCTTTAAATTTGGCTTTTTTATGCAACTGCTCAACCCCAAAGCACCTATCGCGATCCTGCCAATCACCACAGTGCAGTTCCCTGCTGCGAACATTGAGGGAATGATGATTGTGGTATGGTCAGTCTCTTTAGCGCTCCTTGCGTTTGGCGCTCCGTCCAGCTATGTATTTCTAGGAACCCGACTTGGAAACCTGATCCGCAGCCCCCTGTTTTTCCGGGTGCTAAATATCAGCCTCTCTATGCTGCTTTTAATGGTTGCCACTGACATTCTCTGGCAACAGGTGTGGATGGCATGGGTATAAATTAGGGATTGCCTTTTAATGCTGTGAATGCTGTATTTGGGGAAAGGACATTTTACAGAGTCAGGCAGAACACTACGGATGAGCATAACCATACTGGATGGCGGCATGGGGCGGGAGCTCCAGAGAATGGGTGCCCCTTTCCGGCAACCGGAATGGAGCGCCGAAGCGCTGATTAAAGCACCGGATGCAGTAAAGAAAGCCCACCAGCACTTCCTGGAGGCTGGAAGCAGTGTAATTACCGTTAACAGCTACGCCTGTGTCCCCTTTCATCTGGGTGAAGAACGGTTTCGGGATTGGGGGGATTCGCTTATCCACCTGGCAGCAGAAATTGCCCGCCAGTCTGCGGATGAATACGGCCCTGCCAGCGTTGCCGGCTGTATCCCGCCACCACTTGGCAGTTACAAGCCGGAATTGTTTAACCGGGAAACTGCATTGCCAATTCTGTCCAAGCTGGTTAAGAATCAGGCTCAGTTCGTTGATCTCTGGCTGGCTGAAACCATCAGCTCCATTGCTGAAATGCGCGCCATCGCTGAGGTTTTGGAAACCTCTACCCTGCCAAGGTGGTTTGCATTCTCACTCAGTGATCAAATTGAAGAGGGCAAAGAAGTACCAACTTTGCGTTCAGGCGAACCGGTTGAGCAGGCTGTTAATGCGGCGCTGGAAGCCGGCGCAGACGCTGTCTTGTTTAACTGTTCAGTCCCCGAAGTGATGCTACCCGCGCTGGAATCTACGGCAAAAACACTCTCGGCTCAAAATATCAATGGGATCCAGCTTGGTGCTTACGCCAATGCATTTCTTCCCATCAATCCGGGGCACAGTGCCAACCTTGCATTACAGGAAACCCGGGAAATCACAACCGGTGAATACCTGCATTTCGCCCGTCAGTGGTGCACTGCAGGGGCAACCATTGTAGGAGGATGTTGCGGGATCACCCCGGCACACATCACTGCGCTGGACGCGTTGAACAACAGCTAAAAGACAAATACAGGACGTGTAGAGAAGATGCAGGATTACCGCATAACGACAGATCTGAATGAAATGGACTTCGAAGCCATCCATGGCTTTCTGTCAGAGAGTTACTGGTCAGCTGGGATACCGAAAGCAACACTTCGCAAAGGGCTGGAGAACTCCCTGTGCTTTGGCATTCTGGATGGTCAAAACCGGTTGGTTGGTTTCGGCCGCATGGTGACGGATAAGGCAACCTTTGCTTATCTCGCCGATGTGTTTGTGGTTGAGGCCCACAGGGGAAAAGGGTTGAGTAAATGGTTGGTATCAACCATCCAGGCACACCCAGACCTTCAGGGGTTGCGGCGCATCATGCTAGCAACAGGTGATGCACATGGTCTCTATGCCCAATTTGGATTTGAAGCCATTGCCCAACCAGAGATACTTATGCAGATTTGGCAGCCGAATATATACCAGTCAGAGCGCCTGGATACCCTGGAGTGATTTTACATTTCCCTACGCATATTCTCGTTCCACCGTGTAAGCAGTACCGCTGTGCTTCGGTGAACGAGTAAAAACGTCTGGCATCTCGGTACAGATTCTCGGGGTAACCCTATAAATATGGAACCATTCTTTCCATTTTTGATAGCATTGTGTTTTTATCCATATTAATCATATTGTTAATATAGATTTTAAACATGCATACCCCAGACAACTATTGATAGTCACGCCCTTAATTAACATTCCGCGATAGCAAATTCACTCAATTTATGTATTTTAGAAAAAAAGCCAAATGCTATTTGGCATATATTTTCAAAATCATAATTCTGTACGACGCTCAGATTTACCGTTCTGCATAATTTCCGGTACGGTCAACATCTCAAGACTATGTTTATTTTATATTCACAATATGGCATTCACTGGCTTAGAGCCGTTGCCCTTGCCAACGATGAACTGTTCCCACCTGCAACCGCTTTGGGCTAAATTCGCCCGGTCTCCTAATGTGGGGGTAACTCAGCCTTGTCTGCTTCCAGGCGATTTTGGTTATGGAAAGTTCTAACGATAGCACCGACTTCAACTGCTGACAGGCAAACCCCACCCTACACGTAATCGACACCATGCACACTCCCGGGCAAAAGCTAAAGAGTGGCGAAAATGAAAACCGAAGAAGGTATTAAAACCATCGTTGGTTTCATCAAAGCCAAATAGAAGCTGAACCTCAGCAAACCGGTCTGTGCATGCCTTCTTACCCGGTTTCCTTTTCTCCAGGTTTTCGGTTTTATATTTCAGGTAATCCGTTAAACATGCTCCAAAATACATTCAACATTTCCAGCCAACTGACAGACCGACTCACAACCGCAGATAAATACCGCAAACTTATCAGGCTTGCCCGTAAACGCCGATACCTTATTCCGGCAGGCTACCACAGCATTGGCGAGTACCATGGTTCGATATATGAATGCGAATGGGTATCTCCCTATACGAAATCGGCCAGCAACTTGAATGCAGATGTAATGATCATTCTGAAGGACTGGTGTCCGGATGAACACCTCTCAGGTCCCTTAGTTCCTGCACTTGTCCGTCACGGACTGGATCCTGCACTGCCAACGCAGGACATGCTTGAAAAACTGTTGAACACACATTTTCAAATCCACCTTTGTGACACCTTTTGTACAACACTTTTTCCGTTCGTAAAGCCGGGGGCATTTTGTACCACTATCCCAGAAAAACTCCTGATCAATTCCGCATTGGATTTTGCACTGCCGCAAATCAAAGCTATCCAGCCGAAACTGGTTATCGCCATGGGACTGAACGTTTACAACGCACTGGCAAAATCAAAGGGCTTGCCCTTAGCAGAAACACTGGAGGAAGCCATAAACAACCCTTTTCAAATCCCACTACCATCCGGTGAATGTTCCATCGTATATGCACAGTCACATATAAGGGGTGAGGGACAAAAATCGTTAGCAGAAATAACCATGGATTGGATTGCTATGAAGGAGTGTATCAACCTGAGTTGGGCAGAATCGATTGGAATAAATGATTAAAGAAAAGGGCAATATTGCCCTTTTCTTTCAACAGTTACTGACACTTAAACACCGATATATGTTTCGGCAGGCCGGTGTCCGTAAATTGCAGGTTCCACACATAGCGGCCACTTTCCGGCAGGGTTACTGCTGTATCCTGCCCGTATCCGCCTTTTTTCAGGATACCGGTTTCCGTTGGCTTTAGAGTAAGGCCGTCTGCCGTAAATTGCGGGTTCCAGCTGCTCGCTGCAAACTGCATTTTGTAGGCACCGGCGTTTTCGTCGATCACGGCCTGGTAGGTGTTATTGCCGCGATAGCTGAACTGGCGTGAAGCGATATGCTTCCACCCGGAATCGGCAAAATCCCCCACTACGTAAAGTGTCTCCTGCTGTGGCTGTTTACCCTCAACCACCGGGTTATCACACTGGGCCAGGAAGCCGTCACCGGTCAGGGTCTGCTTGGCTTTGTCCGCCACCGTGAGTTTGCCCGGCTTTTCAATAAGCAGGTAACGCGCCTGCCAGCCTTTCATTGGGATGGTGTATTTCCCGCTTACCGGCTCAAACTGCTCCCCGGATAGCAGGTCTCTCAGCACGCCTGATGAACCTGCCTGTGTTTCGGTCAGCGCCAGCGTCTGAGCACCTTTTTGCGTACTGACCGCATAAAGCAGCGACTCACCCGGTGATGCCTTGTGATCTACATAGAGCCCTTTCTCCGCGACAACCGCCGTTCTCTGGCCTTCGGAAAGTGCGTTGTGTTTCTCGCGGAGCTTCATCAGATCTGCGATATAGGTTTTGAACGCTGCCTGATCCGGGTTCAGCTCCGCTGTCACCCCGTCAATACGGGCACTGGTGCGGGATACGTGGTCATCGCAGTAACCCTGGATGGCACAGTTGTCCTTGTCCCACTTCTGTGCAAATTCCGGCACTTCATCACCGATTTCTTCACCGTAGTACAGGGTTATCGGGCCGGTGTAAGCACCGAGGAATGAATAGGCCGCACGCAGCCTTTGCCAGTATTCTGCATCGTCTGGGTTAGCAATGTTTCCGCGCTGCAACAGATCGCCGGGGCGCAGTACATCATGGTTTGCCAGCATCAGGTTTGGCTGGGCGTGCGCCGGGTAAACGCTGTGAAGATCCATCCCTTCTGAGAGCCAGTCACCGCCCCGGCCGCCCACACCACTTTCATTAACTGCAAAGGTTTCCAGCACCCGGTATCGCATCGGGAAGTCAAACGCTGAGCACAACGCAGGCTGATCATCGCTGCCATAACCCGTTCCGGTAATAGTGATTTCGTTGTTCCAGATTTCCGCCACCATATAACCCAGCGGGTGGACATTTTCGCCCTCTGGATTTTTGTAGGTAACGGACTGGCTGGCTTGTTCGACAGCACTACGGATTTCCTGCCAGTATTCCACCGGTACTTGATAGGCCTGATCCAGTCGCCAGCCGTCGATACCCAGCTCTTTCACCCACCAGGTTGCCACCTCTTTGTAAAATGCGAGGCTTTCCGGGTAACTGACCGGGTTACTTTCCCCTGCGGGTAACAAGCCGGACGGGGAAGGCTTCACGTTGCCTTTGTGGTGGCCGAATACACCGTCAAAGAACACGTACAGCCCTTTAGCATGGGCTTTGTCCACCAGCTCTTTGGCTTTTTCCAGCGTTCCGAAGCGCGGGTCGATACTGAAATAGTCACTGGCAAAATAGCCGGTGGCATCCAGCCTGTCAGCCCAGTGGTTCTGCCCTTCGACCGGGATGGAATGGAAGACCGGCGTCAGCCAGATCGCATTCATTCCCAGCGATTTGATGTAATCGAGCGAATCAATCACACCCTGCAGGTCACCGTTGTGGTGACTGGTACCGTAGCCGGTGCCGTGACCAATACTTGGGTCGCCATCCACAAAACTCTCAACCATTACTTGGTAGATACGCAGGTCGTTAGCTTTTTGTTGGAAAGGGGCTTCGCAACGTTGCGCTTCGGTAAGTGGCGCGGCGGAAACGGAGGCCGTGAGCCCGGCAAAACAGGCGGCTATCGCCAGGGCAAGATGTCCTTTTTTCATATTATTTCCTTTTTGTAGGGATTTTCGACCGTTCTATTTTTCGCCAAACCGGGAAAGGAAAAATCATCTTCAAGAAGGGAAATATGGGCGTAGAAAGGGGCGTAGTTCCGAGAACATGCGCCCCACAAATTTGGCAGTAATGAACGCTGGAGGCTAACTGCCCGAAAGCCTTAAACCGTCACCCGATGTTCGCATGCCCCCATCGACCAACTGAAGGGTCGCAAATTCCCGGTATAGCGGGCTGCTGTCCATCAGTTCATCGTGTGTACCACTGGCAACAAGCTGGCCCCGGTTCAGCACCAGAATTCGGTCGGCATTTACCACGGTTGCCAACCGGTGGGCGATAATCAGGGTGGTCTTGCCTTCCATCAGCGTATCCAGTGCCTGTTTAACGTGGTGTTCACTCACCGCATCCAGCGCGCTGGTTGCCTCATCCAGCAATAGCACCGGGCGGTCAGCAAGGATAGCCCGGGCAATGGCGATACGCTGTTTCTGCCCGCCGGACAACCTGACCCCGCGCTCACCCAGTTGTGTCTGGTATCCATCTGGCAATTCCCGGATAAATTCATCAGCCCGGGCGGCACGGCACGCCTCCTCGACTTCTGCTTCGGTTGCATCCGGGCGGCCATAGCGCACGTTTTCCAAAACAGAAGTAGCAAAAATCACTGACTCCTGCGGCACCAGGGCAAATTGCTTGCGGAGCTCTTCAAGGGAGACGGAATCGACCGGCTTGCCCTCCAAGGAAATCTCCCCGCCCTGCGGTTCAAAGAAGCGCTGCAACAACGCAAACACCGTACTTTTACCTGCACCACTAGGCCCCACCAGTGCAACCCTTTCACCCGGCCGGATATCGAAGGATAGCTGATGGAATACCGGGGCTTCCTTCTCACCGGGATAGGCAAACTCAACCTGATCAAATGAGATTTCTCCCCGAACCGGCGTCGGCAAGGATTTGGGAAGCACGGGGTCAACAATATCCGGCTGCGTTTCAGAGAGTTCAATAAGCCGCTCGGTTGCCCCCGCTGCACGCTGGATATCCCCAATCACTTCACTGATGGTTGCGACGCCACCGGCGACCAGCACGGCATAAAACATAAAGGCGGAGAGCTCACCGGCAGAAAGCGTTCCCCCCATCACACTGTGCGCCCCGACCCAGGTCACCAGCACAATGGCAACAATACTGAGCAGCATGACTGACGCAATCAGCATTGCCCGGTAACGGATCCGGCCCCGGGCGGCTTCCATAACATCTTCCACCCGGCTGGCAAACACCTTGTTATCCCGGGATTCATGGCCGTAAGACTGTACAGTGCGGATTTCGTGGAGGGATTCATCGACATGCGCGCCAAGGTCGGCCACCTTGTCCTGGCTCGCCCGGGCAAGGCGACGCACCTTACGCCCGAGTACGCCAACCGGCACAAGCACCAAAGGCACTGCAAGCAACACAAGGCCGGTCAGTTTCAGGCTGGTAAAGCCCATCATCACCATCCCGCCGATAACCGACACCCCAGAGCGTAAGGCCATGGAAAGGTTGGAGCCGACCACGGTCTGCAAAAGGGTGGTATCTGCGGTAAAGCGGCTGATTACCTCGCCGGTACGCTCACGGGCAAAGAACGCCGGGGAAAGCTGCAATAGCTGGTGGTAAACACGAAGCCGGATGTCGGCACTCACCCTCTCCCCCAGCCAGCTCATCAGGTAAAAACGGCAAAATGTAGCGGCTCCACTCAGTAAAGTGATACCCAGAATAAACAGCACAATCTGGTTCAGGCGCTCGGTACTGCCCGAGAGAAAGCCTTCATCCACCATCAGCCTGACACCCTGCCCCAGTGCCAGCCACGCAAGGGAGCCGATAAACAGAAAGGCAATGGCGGCCACCACTTGCTGTCGGTAAGGCCGGAGGAATGTGCCAATCCATTTCAGGACAGTCGGGGTCGCTGCGCGGGAGGCTTCAGTCACGGGAAGATCCTTTTACCGTTAAAGACGTGTTTACCGTATCAGATACACCTCAACGCGGCGAGGGGTTCATTTGCCGTTAATTACGTTCCGGCTCAATAACGTAAAAAAGCCGGATTCCATCCGACTTTTGTATTTCGCAGCGATGTTAACCCGGTAGAGGCTATCTGCCGTACGTCTGTGCAATATATCCTTCAAATGCCGCGCACATTTCATCATCGGACGACGCCCGGTTTGATGCCAGTTCCCTGTCTCCGTCCACCACTCGGATTGTGGCATTCAGCGGCGCAGGCTCTGCCTGTTCCCGACTTGCCAGTGCGTCAATCTTCTGTTTCTGGCTAGCCCAGGCGTCTTCTGGAGAAAGGTTGCACACATCGGCAAGGTACTTGGCGTTAAAGCCTTCACCGGTGAGGCTCTCAATTGTCTCGTTGTGGGAAAGGCTGTTGCCCGGATTCCAGTAGTGTTTGGCCAGCAATGGGCCAATTTCCGGGTTATCGGTCAGGAAACCAAACTTCTCGGTAAAGTATGCCCGGGTCTGGTATACCGCCATATGTGCCAGCAGGTAGCCCTGATAAGAACAGGCCGCCTCATCTGATAACAGGTGCGGAATCGCCATCAGCGGACGCGGGCTGCATGCCAGGCCAAGGATGGATTTTTCCGTATCGCGAGCCAGTTTTGTTACACGCTCCGGTGTCAGTTCTTCATCGCTCAATTGGTACAGCGCCCGCTCAAAGTAGGGCACCACCAAAATGCTGCGCTCTTCGTAGGCTTTAAATGGCTGGCGGCTGTTTACCATCGCCTGGATAACCGCATCCGGTACCGGGTTACCCTCGGCATCCAGTGCGTACAACTTCAGCCAGTCGGCATCGGTCAGCAGGCTGTCACAGAACATCGACTGGGTTTCAGCATAGGCCATTGATGTTGGCGCAAACTCTTGCGAAAAACACGGCGCATTCATTTTCACATTGGCAAAGTGTGCCGCGTGCCCACCTTCATGGAACAGGGTATTGATGCCGTCATAGCCACTTCCCACCTGATCCGGTTTGGCGTTGCTGGTGAAATTCACCTTGGCAGCAACCCAATCCCCCCGGTCATAGAAAGCCGGTACCGGTCCGTGACAGAAACCGTTCTGGTATTTTCCCTTGCGATCGAGAAGATCCAGCGTCAGGTCAGCACCGGAATAATCAATGTTCAGGCGGCCAAATGACTCGATCCAACGACGCAGGGATTGGGAAAACGGGACATAAGGGTCGAGGTCACGCATCACATCCCCGGCGAAGGAGAAGATAAAGTTGTGGCCGGACAGCGCATCCTCACCTTTTTCTGTAGCTAGATTTTTCAGGCTCTGCAGGTGAGAATCCCGGGTACGCTGCTCAAAATCATCAAGTATGGTAAACAGTTGCTCCGTGGTCATCTGCTCGGTTTTTACCACCGAGTAATCGAAGAAGTTTTTGTACCCGAGTGAGCGCGCAAAGCGGTTGCGGAGCTTAACCAGTTCCAGGAAACCATTTTGCAGCAGCCACTGTTCCAGATCGAGAAACGCCTTGTGGGCAGACTGGCGAACCGCTTCCTGGTCATTGGTACGGATTGCCGCCCCCAAAACCGGCAACGAACCCTCTACGGTTTCACCATGTTCATCAACAAACGTCATCACATGGTTCTGTTTTTTCTCAAAAAGCGCTGCCTCGAACTTAATGAGTTCCGCTTTTAGCCTGCGCGCTTCTTCCGCTTCAATCGCATGAGCTTCAAAGGTGGCCAGCCAGCCTTTGAGGCCAGTAAGTGTGGCCTGCTTTACATCGGCATCGCTGATGGAACCGGCCGCTTCAATCTGTGCCTTGATTTCCGCAATCCGTGAGGCATCGCTCAGGAAGTCTGTCCAGCGGGTCTGCGCCTCTGCCGCACCGGCATGGTCATCACTGGTGCCCATGTAGGTATCCCAGAATAAATCTTCCTTGGTGCGGTGAATGGCAAGGTAGCTGGCATTCAGTTCGTTGAGAAATTGGGTGGCTGACATGAGGGTTCCTTAATGGTTGATGTTTTTGGAAGCCTGAAAAGAACAAAGGGCAACCTCAGTTACCCTTTATCTGGAGCTTAGCCGTATTTTAGACCTTAAACCGGCTGCTTCAGCGTTTCGGTGTAAGGAGGCCAGCCCATTGGCTTACCGGCCAGCATGTGCAAGTGAATATGGAATACCGTCTGGCCAGCGTATTCATTACAGTTCATCACCACGCGGTAGCCGTCTTCTGCCACGCCCCACTCTTTCGCCAGTTTAGCCGCAGTGGTAAACAGCTTGCCTACCAGCGCTTCATCATCCGGCTGGATGTCGTTAATGGTTGGAATGCATTTTTTAGGGATGATCAGCACGTGAACCGGTGCCTGAGGGTTGATATCACGAAACGCGAGAACGTTGTCGTCCTCAAAAACGATATCTGCCGGGATCTCACGATCAATAATCTTGGTGAAGATGGTGCTCATCCTGTCTCCTTGCCTGTTGTCGGCCTGTTATTCTTTATTTGCGTTACGCCATCATACTCCGGGATTCGAGACAGGGGAACGCTTGCCACTGCACGGTACTTGCGGCGAGGTAATATTTGCAGTGTTGGAACACGCAAGGACAACGCAACACCATAAAAAGGAGCACGCCATGGCTGAACACCCTGAAAAAACGTATTCCTATCACGGCGGATGCCTCTGCGGTGCTATCCGGTATGAAGTTGCGGAAATTGAACCGGCGATGGGCCATTGCCACTGCTCTATGTGCAGGAAGTTTCATGGCGCAGCATTTGCCACTTTCGGAGAAGCCAAAGCCGAAAACTTCCGCTGGACTGCCGGTGAACACCTTCTTAAAGCCTATATTGCCCCCAACGGCACAACCCGCCAATTTTGCAGCCAGTGCGGCTCCAGCATAACATTTGAACCATCTGACTCAGACGGTTCATTGGTCGAATTTGCCCTTGGCACTTTGGAAAGCGATATCCCCCAACGCCCGGATGTCCATATTTTCACTGCCTACAAAGCCGACTGGTATCAAATTACTGATGAATTGCCGCAGTTCGGGGAAGGGAGGGAGTAGCCCTGCGCTTATTTGTCTTACGCCCTTGCTGGTTACAGAGCCCCCCAGATACCAAAAAAAAGAGGCTGCGGACAGCCTCTTCCTTAAGTCCGCCAATCCCTTCTACTTATTTGGAAGAGGCGGCTAAGGCAAGCAGAGATTTCTGCGATAGAGATCAGTAAAGGATGTTTAAAGCTCTACCGTACCCAAATCGAAATTTCGGGCAAACTGAGACCAGCCTGCATAGGTTTTAGTTACAAACGGAACTGGCAGCGACGCACCTTTGGTATGACGCTTAATCTCAGTACCAATGGCTTTGGTGATAACTTTGGTTGTGTTCGCTTTTGGATCCCCCAGAATATCCAGCGCAGTCTTGAGTACTTTTTCACGGGCAGCTTCATCTGTCAGCCCTTGAATACGATAAGAGTTGTAATACCCTTTCAGAGTCTCTACCGCGTCATCCGTAAGGTTTGACGTCAATGTAAACGACAGGTACTTCTTCGACATTTCATAGTGGGCTCCACTCGCTGTCCGTAATTTGTTCAACATCTCATTTAGCAGTTTATTGCGTGTAGTATTCCCCAATGCACTGAATTCACTGGTATAGGCACCAAAGATATTCGTCGGACGGATAGTACGTTCAATAGCCAGAGTTTCAAGCTGGCGGCTGATATCAAAGGTACTGTTTATTTGCTGTACTCGAGTAGCAAAGTCAGACAGTGCAGTTGCAGATACCGTAGAGTTACCCGACGCCGTAGAGCTGAAGACTTGCCAGTCTGTGCTGGAACCCAGCCCAAGAGACGCACTGACTTCTTTTGTTAGCTGTGAGTTGGAAGAAACAACCGGAATACGAATTTTCAATCCAGCTGTTGGACTTAGACTCGGTCCCCCCGATGTAGGCCCAACGATAAACGTTGTCGATGGCGCTGCATAGTTGGAACTTGCATTCAACGCCACTTCAAAGGCACGCTCTTTATCTACCGCTTCAAAGTGGAGCTTCGAGAGGACATCTTCGTTCCAGTTCCCATCAAGAAGAGCACTGAAGGCCGAATTAAACTCGCTGTCACTGACCGTTGCGATTGAGGTAAAGGCACGCGTATAGCCTGCATTCAGGCTTGGCATTGCCAATGCCCCAGCCCAACTGTTGTCTATAGGCATTGAAAAATGGCCCACCGTAACACCAGCTTTCACGCCAGTAGTCGGTGTCAGGCTCAGTTTTACGGTACGGGCACCGTCAAATGCGTGGGAGAACTCTACTTCTGCTACCATTGAATCAGCAACACCCGTATTTATCTGAAATAGAGTGTCGGGTATTCCAAGGCTTTTTGCCCAGTTTATAGCAAGGCCATCAGCCAGATTTACACCCAGTTGCACTGAACTCCCGGCGGGTAAGTTCTGGATGGAATTTTCAATCACACCTTTCCAGTTAGCACGGTCAACAACACCAAAACTTTCCTGTAAAGAACTGAATACCGCCCCTTCGTTTTGAAGGTCATATGTCAGTATTTTTCCCGCATAATTCACCTTCATGAAGTGCGGCTGCCCAACTGGAGAGCCCTGGATAACTGAACCAGCCATATCACTAAGGTTCTCATAGGCGTGTGTCACCTGGGGTTTTAACACTGCCAGGTTTTGTCTGTGAGTCGTCGCGGCTGAACGAATTCGATTTGCATAGCTCAAACCCCGGGGATCAACCTGAGATGGGGTGATAGTAGGCTTAGGGACCCCCAACAGAAGCTCCTGGTTGGTTTTTGCTTTAAGGATAGAAAACGGATCTGTTGTTTCCTGAGAAGTCAGCACCGGCTCACTCTCATTTGTCGCAAAGGTGGTCAACTCAATACTATTGGTTGTTTCTCCTGCCACACTCCCGCTGATTGTGGCAATGGCTTCGTGTTCAGCCAGACTGAACGTACGTGTAGTAATATTTTTTGCCAGTTTTGCGCCTGAAATAGTAGCTGGTACTGCAGTTAGCACCGCTGCTAATGACGCATTTTTTATTGCTTTGACTTTGTCCTCTGTTCTGTCTGCCAGTGAGGCATCAATCGAGTCAACGGCCGTTGTTGCCACCCCTCCAGCAACAGCCAGTACCTCAGCTAGTGCCCCACCAACGGGTAAAACAGCGATTCCCGCAACCCCCAGCGCTGCAGGCAGGATTTCCATTGCAACATCAAAATCGCGCTCTGCATTGCTGTAGCTGCTGTAATCGGCATCTGCTACATTGTCCCGTTCCAGTGCGTTGGCAAGTTCAGTTCCCATTTGACTTGCTGTATACCCTGTTCTTGCGGACTGACGGACATACGAGATTGCCCAAGAGCCGTCATTTAGACCAGCTAATGCAGAATTGACGCCGGAATACGTTACACCATCATTGAGGTTGTAAAGACTGAACTGCTGTTTTAGCAATGGATGGTTATCTGTATTTCTAAAGAAAGCTTCATACTCACTTTCTGTATTAAATTCAAAAAACACTTGATCCATACCCATCACAAAAAGTAATCCTGTATTACCTCCCGGTGAGTGGGGCAGGAAAAACATGTTATGTGATGGCCAAGTGTAAATATCTACTTTTTCAAGTACAGCGCTGCCGGATAAGGCTGATGTCGCAATTTGTTTTGAAGCATCTGATTTGGCTGCACGTTTTGCCACTTCAAGTCCAAAACGAATTGCATTTTGGTATAGTTTTACCAAGTGGCTACCAAGTTTTGACCCATATAAATCTTTAATATATGCATCATACCCAGGCTCTGGATTCATCGCATTTAGTGTTTCAAAGTCATTTGTTTGTTCTGTTGGGTTGTCTGATGACAAAAGCCAACTATGACTCACCATATAAGGGTGTTCAGACGAAGAAGGTGTTTCAAAGTGGTGACGCCGCGCTGCTACATCGCCATATGAATAAAACTTACTGTAATGTGTATACCATGTATAGTCGGTGTACCAACTACCATCGTAATACCTCTTAGTATTTTTAACTTTAAACGTAATTTTGATGCTTTTATCAGGATCTAGATTCAAATCATTGGATATTTTTTTATTTATATAATCATCGAAATTCATAATGTCTTGTGACAGTAAATCAATAAAATCCGTCCCAAAACCGGCATTCGCCACATGAGTTTCCAGTGAAGGGGCACCGTCATAGAAGTCATAATTGTACGTTCCATCACTGTATATGTGCTCAATGGTATCATGATTAATTTCAACCGCTTGAGTGACACCCATCCCCAACGCAACCATACTGGAAAGTATGCCGTAGCTAAACTTCTTTAACTTTTTCATGTTATGTACTCCTTTGGTTTCACCTGCCAATAACGTTTTTGTGTTTGCATTAGTAATTTCGAAGGATATAACTTCAACTCATATTCATGTATAAAAAGACGAAGAAATCCCTCTTATTCGCATGAAGATATCAGTTGCGAACATCAAATGTTTCTTATTAAATTCTAATTTAGAATCAGGTTTAATATTTTTTCAGATTCCAAGATTAATAAAAAACAATAATCACTCTTTCTAATGAATAATCACATCATTCATATTATGAATACAGCACCGAGTACTTTATTGTCAACAAATTGATTTGTAAAAAATGAATCATCAAAATGTCAGGATTTTTACTTAATAAAAAACATACGCGCCAAGTCCCACATAAACATTAAATTAAATAATTTATCAACCAAATGACAGATTTATGTGAAAACATCATATTTTTCATTATGTTATGTAAATAGCAAGTTCTATTCCTTACTTTTGAGCTGAGGTAATTACCTGTTATATAAGAAAAAATACAGATATATTAGTGTCCCTTTCAATTTCACTATTCAATTTAAACAGATGAAAATAAAGTAAAAAACAACCCAGTAATTGCCTTTGGTTTTAAGCTGAAAAATTATTCACATTCTTTTATTTTAAGTATAAAAATTTACACTGTTATAAATTGATAAGAATTTTTAATTAATTGATAAAGTCAGTTTTATATACAACCAAAAGTTTAAGTTTTAGCTCTAGTTACATTTGTCGTGATAGAGCATATTGATGTCGCAATCTGTTACGAAGATGGCAACCTGTTCAATGATTCCCTGGAAATTCTACTAATCAGCAAACACAAAATAATATTCAATATTTTTAAATTATTATTTTAATTAAACATTCAATTTAAAAAGGTCTGATTCATTGATCAAGCGACACCACCGAAGCACCAGCGACGTTAAATCGAAGGATAAACCGGATTCTGCTTTACATTACTGAATGCAAAGCTCGACTCCACCGCCGCGATCCCAGGTATCTTGGTAAGGTGATCACGAATAAACCGCTCGAATGCCTTTAGATCTGCAGCGACTACTTTCAGCAGGTAGTCGCTGGTACCGGTCATCAGATAGCAGTCCATGACTTCCGGCAGTGCATTGATGCCCGTTTCAAATTCCTTCATTGATATGTCGTTTTGCTTTTCCAACCGGACACTGACAAAAGCGATAACAGACAGGCCGTAAGATTCCTGGCACACCCGTGCTGTGTAGCCTGTAAGTACGCCGGACTCTTCCAGTTTTCTGACTCTTCGGAGGCATGGCGAGGGCGACAGGTTAACCCTTTCTGCAAGCTCTTGGTTAGTCAGGCGGGCATTTAATTGCAGTTCCCTGATAATTTTACGGTCAACATTATCCATAACATTCTCTTTTGGCAGTTTCTGCTAATTTGCAACCACTTCAAGCCATAAATAGCCAGCACATTGCGCAAACTATTCGACATAATTTCAATATTAACAGTTTGCTAACAAGGAACGGTCATGTCAAAGCTTACTCACATCGGTAATAAGAAATTGTCCCCGGAAACCCAGATGATGCATTACGGCTATAACCCGATGTTGTCTGAAGGAGCGGTCAAATGTCCCCAGTTCCAGACCTCAACCTTTGTGTTTGAGTCAGCCCAGCAGGGGAAAGACCTGTTTAACTATGCGTCAGGCAGAGTTCCTTTGCCGGATGATCTGGAGCCTGGTTTGATATACAGCCGATTCAACAACCCCGTTTTGGAGATTCTGGAAGGTCGCATTGCGGTATGGGATGAAGCAGAGGACTGTATGGTCACCAATTGTGGTATGTCTGCCCTTTCGTCTACGCTGATGGCACTTTCCCAGCCCGGCGATGTGGTGATCTACTCTGAGCCTATTTACGGCGGTACCGATACCCTGCTGAACGCTATCTTGCCGAAAATGAATATCCAGAGTGTCGGATTCATTGCGCAGGATGGAATTGAGGGGCTTGAGGCTGCAGTTGCCAAAGCGCGGGATCTCGGCACGGTATCAGTGATTTTGCTGGAAACCCCTGACAACCCTACCAACCACCTTATCGACATCGCTGCGTGCAGGAAGGTAGCAGAAACGCTGACCAATGCAGCAGGTGAGCGCACCAAGATAGTGGTGGACAACACCATGGGCGGTCCGGTCTTCCAGACGCCTCTCCGGCATGGTGCAGATGTCTGCCTTTACTCCCTGACCAAATACATCGGCGGCCATTCCGATCTGGTAGGTGGCAGTTGCTCTGGCAACAAAGCTCTCATCACACAGATCCGTGGTTTCAGGAATATCTTTGGCACCAATATGGACCCGCAGACAGCCTGGCTGCTGCTGCGCTCACTGGAAACCCTGAAAATCCGAATGGAAGCCGAATCACGCAGCGCCGCCCAGGTAGCAAGGTTCCTTAACAGACACCCTAAAGTCACACAGGTGCACTACGCCGGTTTTTTGGAAGAGGGAAGCCAGCAGCATGCCCTGTACAAAAAGCAGTGCCAGGGATGCAGTTCGACCTTTTCATTTGAAATAGCCGGTGGGGAGCCGGAAGCCTTCCAGGTTCTGGATGCCACCCGTATTTGCCAGCTGGCTGTCAGTCTTGGCGGCACCGAAACCCTCATTCAGCACCCAGCTTCGATGACGCACTCCAGCGTCCTCGCTGAGCGTCGGGCACAAATCGGTATCACCGACAGCCTGATTCGTATTTCTGTCGGGCTGGAAGATCCCGAAGACATCATTGCGGATCTCGAACAGGCATTATCCTTAATCTAAACGTCATCGCAGCACTAAACCGGCGCGGCGCATATCCAATCCACCTCTAAGGGGCAGACATGGAATACGGTAATCTCAGCGAATTAAAGCAGGAAATGGAAGAAGACCGCAAAGAGTGGATCGAATCCCTTGAGGTGATCCGGCATGAGTTCGGTGATGCCGGGGTGCGCGAGATCCTCCGCACTCTTCAGGATCATGCATTGCAGGCCGGCGTCATGTTAAATGAGGCGACGCTCAACACGCCCTATATAAACACCATCAGCGTCAGCGAACAGCCCCTTTACCCCGGTGATCTGGAGATGGAAAAGCGGGTGGAAAACATTATCCGCTGGAATGCCATGGCAATGGTAATGCAGGCCTATGACCAGGGAACCGGGGTCGGTGGCCATATTGCCACCTATGCCAGTGCCGCCACCGTACTCGAAACCGGCTTTAACCACTGTTTCCGGGCCCGTACCAAACACTATGGTGGAGACATGGTGCTTGCCCAGCCCCACGCTGCACCGGGTATTTATGCCCGCGCCTACCTTGAGGGACGCCTGACGGACAGCCAGATGGAAAACTTCCGCAGAGAGCTCGGGGAAGGCGGGGGATTGTGTTCCTACCCACATCCCCGTTCGATGCCGGACTTCTGGGAAATGCCCAATGCATCCATGGGTCTTTCCACCGTCAGTGCCATATACCAGGCGCGTTACGCCAAATACCTGGAAAACCGCGGCCTGAAACCAAAAAACGGCGGCCGCATCTGGTGTTTTATCGGTGACGGGGAATCAGATGAGCCGGAGGTACTGGGCACAATCAACATCGCCGCCAGGGAAAAACTTGATAACCTGGTGATGGTGGTGAACTGTAACCTGCAGCGTCTCGACGGCCCGGTGCGAGGCAACGGGAAAATCATCCAGGAATTGGAGCGCAGTTACCGGGGAGCCGGATGGAACGTCATCAAGGTGATTTGGGGAAGCGGCTGGGATGCCCTGCTCGCCCGGGATCACCACGGCATTCTCCGCCATCGGATGGAAGAGTGCCGCGACGGCGACTACCAGATGTATTCTGTAATGTCCGGCGGTGCCCAGCGCGAACACTGGGTGGGTGGGAACCCTCAGTTGGAAGCCATGATGAATTCCCTCACGGATGAAGAAATCAGCCATATCAAACGTGGCGGGCAGGATCCCAAGAAAGTCTTTGCTGCCTTCAACAAAGCCATGCGGGCCAGCGGGAAACCGACCGTCATTCTGGTGAAAACCGTGAAAGGTGACGGCATGGGCCCGAGCGGGCAAGGGCATAACGATGTCCACCAGAAGAAAACCCTGACCCCGGATGAGCGTATCCAGGCAGCAAGGGAGCACGGGATCCCACTGGATGATGACGCAGCCGCCAGCGCAGAGTTTTACGTCCCGGAAGCGGACAGCCCGGAGATGCGATACCTTCACGCAAAACGCCAGGCACTGGGCGGATACCTGCCCAGCCGCAAGCCGGATTGCCCGCTGGTGGAGCCACCTTCTCTTTCCCTGTTTGCTGAGCAGTTGTCCGGCTCCGGCGACAGAGCAGTATCGACCACCATGGCAATGGTCCGGATGCTGTCAAAACTGCTCAAAGAGCCGGTTCTCGGCAAGTATGTGGTCCCGATTGTACCAGATGAAGCACGCACGTTCGGGATGGATGCCCTGTTCCGTGCAGCCGGTATATACAACAGCGAAGGACAGCAATATACGCCGGTGGATGCCAAGTCTATGCTGCCATACCGCGAAGCCAAAGACGGCCAGATACTCCAGGAAGGGATTTGCGAAGCTGGGGCCATGGCGTCATTTATGGCAGCAGGTACCGCCTACGCCGTGCATGGTATTCCGACCATCCCGTTTTATATCTATTACTCCATGTTCGGTTTCCAGCGTGTCGGCGATATGGTCTGGGCCTGCGGCGATATGATGGCAAAAGGCTTCCTTCTTGGCGCAACCGCCGGTCGTACAACCCTGAACGGCGAAGGATTGCAGCACCAGGACGGCCACTCCCACCTTCTTGCCGCAACGTTCCCAAACCTGCTGAGTTACGACCCGGCCTTCGCCTATGAGATCGCCTTTATCATCCGCGAAGGGATACGCCGGATGTACACCGAGCAGGAAAACATTTTCTACTACCTGACCCTTTACAATGAAAACTACCCGATGCCTGCGCTGCCAGATGGCAAGGAAGAGACCATTGCTGAAGGTGTCATTAAAGGTGGTTATTTGTGGCAGGAAAGCCCGATTAAGGGTGAATGCCGGGTGCAACTGATGGGCAGCGGTGCAGTAATGCAGAACGTTATCAAAGCGGCAGCATGGCTGGAAGCCAGAGGCATTGCTGCCGACATCTGGAGCATGACCAGCTACACCGAACTGGCCCGCAATGCAGAAGCCTGTGAGCGCCGGAGCCGGATTGACCCGGATGCTACAGTTAAGGCATCCAATATCGCCACTCTGTTTGCAGGGTCCAGAGGGATCGCAGTGGCGGTAACAGACTACATGAAAGCCCTGCCAAACAGCATTGCCAAATGGATGCCGATTCCATACACCTGCCTCGGCACTGACGGTTACGGACTCAGTGAAGCAAGGGACGTGCTGCGGGATCATTTTGAGGTAGGCGAGCGTTACATTGCCGGGGCGGCGCTGTCCAGCCTTGCTGGTGAGGGATTGATCAGTGAAGAAGATTTTCAGAGGTGGTTTGCTGAGCTTGGGATCGCCCCAGAGAAAGACGACCCTGTCAGCCGCTGATTATTCGCCCAACATGGCAAACTGTTCTCCGGTCATGCCGTAAATCAGACGGTCATCAAACCCTTTGTGAATACGGTAGTACCCTTTTTGCGCCCCTTCACACCTGAATCCGGCTTTTTCCAGCACACGGGAAGAGCCGGTGTTCCCGGCGTAGCAGTCTGCTGTCACCTTATGCGCATGCAGCTTTTCAAACGCAAAAGCAGTGGCAAACCGGCAGGCTGCCGTTGCCAGCCCCTTGCCCCACGCATGGCGGGCAAACTGGTAACCGATTTCGTAGTTGCCTTCCAGGAAAACCACCGGCTGGAGGCCAGTCATTCCCATGTATTTACCGTCGATGTCACGGATAGTAAAGGTCGGTGTGTCCGGCCACTCCCCGCATTCGATTTGAGAAGCGGTGTTGTCAATAATCGGCTGGAAATACGCCTCATAAAGGGAATCGGGTGACGGCGCAAAATGAAGGAAGGTAATCACCTTTTCATCGTGGAGCGTTTCTATTATATCTGCCAGGTCTGACTGGCAGATAAAGCTTAGTGTGTACTCACTTTCAAATGGCACGGACTGACCCAGTTTCAGTGCGTCAATATCAATCCTGGCAGGCATAAATCTCTAGTCGTTTACAAGGACATTTCTGGCAATGATTGTACGCATAACAACTCACCATTACTGCCAAAAATCACGGATAAACCTCACAAACAGAAACGATACATGGTGTGGTAGTGATAAATCTGATCCGGCTTGAGAAAGCAGTCCGGCTGCTGCCACTCCGGGTGGTTGGGAGCATCCGGAAAGAGCTGCGTTTCCAGGGCCAGCCCGGCATAGCGGCAATAGTGATCGCCCCGGCGTGAAACGGCGGAATCAAGCAGATTTCCGGTATAGAGATGAAGTGCCGGTTTGGTGGTTTTTACTTCCATTGCGAGAAAGCCATCCGGCGATTCCAGCCGGGCTGCCAGCGCCAGCCCGTCCTGACAGCTTTCATCCAGAAGGAAGGTGTGATCATAGCCGCTGGCAACCATCTGTTCAGGCTCCATGGCAATACGCTCACCGATGGGCTTAGCATGGGTAAAGTCGAACACCGAACCCTCGACGGGTGTTATGTCCCCAGTTGGAATCTGGGTAGCATCTACCGGCAGGTAGTGACGGGCATTAATCATTAATTGGTGTGAGAAAACCGTCTCTCCGCTCTCTGCACCGGCGAGGTTAATACAGGCATGGTTGGTCAGGTTAACCGGGCACGGTTTGCTGACCTGGGCCTGGTAGTGGATACACAGGGAAAAATCCTCAATCAGCTCAAACCGGACATCCACCCACAGCGCGCCGGGAAAACCCTGATCTCCATCCATGGATTCCAGGGAAAATACCACCAGTCCGTCATCAACCTGCTTTGCCCGCCATCGCCTGCGATGGAATCCGTGGCTGCCTCCGTGCAGGCAGTTGGGAGGCTGGTTGATATCCAGGTGAACCGTTTTCCCTTCATGGAAATAACGCCCGCCAGCAATCCGGTTGGCATATCTTCCCACTGTTGATCCCAGATAGGCACGTTGGCTGAAATGAGCATCCAGAGACGGGCTGGCTAACAGCACTTCCCTCGGGGTTCCCCTGACCGGCAAACGGCAGCTCAACCAGGTTGCACCAATATCCATAAATGTCAGTTCCATTCCCTTTCGCGAGCGCAGGGTAAAAAAACGGGGAGGAAGGCCATCATCAACAAAGTTGCCCGTCATGTTGCCAAATACAGTGTCGTTATTCATGGCTGTCTCCTGTTTAAGGACGGGCAAAAAGATGACAGGAGAGACTATCAGCAGCAGCGGTGATTTCAGGAACCATGATCTCAAAATGACATCACTTGATAGGCAGGCTAATCCAATTCAGTGAGTTAACAGAACGTATCTTCTTAACCCATAATTAGACCTATTGGTCTAATTAAGTGGCTAGCATTTAAATCAAGGGTGGTCGTTTTTGTATGCACCGGATGATCAAGTCCACATGTCTTGCCTTGAATTCATTGACACAGATTATGCATTCGGGGGAATGTCTCCTTAAAAGGAACGGCTCGGCAGTATGTGATACGGCCGGGGAAAAGTAATTTTCAGGGAAAGACTCATGGCCGATATCACTTTATCCAATGTCATTAAACGTTACGGCGATGCCCAGACCATCCATGGTATTGATTTGGATATTAAAGAAGGGGAGTTCGTGGTTTTTGTCGGCCCATCCGGGTGCGGAAAATCAACACTGCTTCGGATGATTGCGGGACTTGAGGAGATCAGTAGCGGAGAAATCGCCATTGATGGAAACGTGGTAAATGATATCGAACCTTCAGCCAGGGGGATTGCCATGGTCTTCCAGTCATACGCACTGTATCCGCATATGACAGTCAGGGAGAATATGGGCTTCGGCTTGAAAATGAGCAAGGTCCCGAAAGAAAAAATAGACCAAATTGTCTTGTCGGCTGCACGTACGCTCCAACTGGAACCGCTGCTCGACCGCACGCCCAAGGTCCTTTCCGGGGGACAGCGTCAGCGTGTCGCCATTGGCCGGGCCATTGTACGTGATCCCAAGGTATTCCTTTTTGATGAACCTCTTTCCAACCTTGATGCTGAACTGAGGGTGGAAATGCGGCTGCAAATTGCCAAGCTCCACCAGCAACTGAAAAATACCATGATCTATGTGACCCATGACCAGGTAGAAGCGATGACTCTGGCAGATAAAATTGTGGTGCTTCGCAATGGGCAGGTTGAACAGGTTGGTACACCTATGGAGCTCTACCACTCGCCCCGCAACGAATTTGTTGCCGGTTTTATTGGTTCACCCAAAATGAATTTTATCCCGGTACAGGTTTCAGAAACTGAAGAAAACCGGGTGAAGGTTTCCCTTCCAGATACACAACAAATCTGGCTCAAAACCGCTAAGACAGGGGTGTCACAGGGTGACAGCCTAAACTTGGGAATTAGGCCGGAGCACATTGAAATTGGGGACGACACCGAGATCACCCTGCGCCTTAAAAGTGATGTTGTTGAACGATTGGGAAACAGCACCTATCTGTTTGGGGAATATGCCGGCCAATCCGGGTTCAGGGTACAACTCCCCGGCGATTCCAAGGTTATGTGCAATGAATCACTGCTGGTAAACTTCCCGGTTTCACGTTGCCATCTTTTTGATCAGGATGGCATCAGCCTTACCTCCCCTACCCCTTAAACAACTGATAGGTAAAAGGCGGTGCCTTGCACCGCCCTGGTTGTATTACTTATCTGGTGTTTTTACTTAAAAGTACGCTGGCGTACCTTGTCTACGCGCTTGAGGATTTTGTCGATTCGATCCGGGTAGACCATGTACTCCTGAAAACCTTTCATGCCTTCTTTTGCCATGGATGGATCCGTGTCACGGTCGTAGAACTGCGCGGTACCGGACGCCTCGGCGAGCATCTTCACACCTGCATTAAGGAAAGGATCATCTTTCACTTTCGCCTTGCTGTTGGTCGGGATTTGCAGCATAGCTTCATTGATAAGTTGCTGGTTTTCAGCCTTGGCGACAAATTCCAGGAAACGGCGTGCATCTTCTTTGTTTTTCGCTTTGGTCGGAATATGGATGGTATCCATTGGCGCATCTTCCGCCATGCCAACCTCCGGGTTGATAACCGGGAATTGGAAGAAGCCCATTTTCTCTTTCATCTCATCAGTGAAATTAGCCGCAAGGAAGTTACCCATCAGGTACATTGCTGCTTCGCCCTTGTAAAGGAACGACTGGGCTTCTTGCCAACTGTAGGATGTATGGTTGTCAATGTAGTAGCCGGGCTTAACCAGTTCATCCCACTTGGTGAAAACGGCCTTAACGCGGGGGTCGGTATATGGCACTTTTCCGTCCATCAGTTCGATGTGGAAATCCAGGCCGTTGATTCGCATGTTGAGGTAGTCAAACCAGCCAGCAGCAGTCCACAGGTACTTGGTACCGATGGTAAACGGCGCGACGCCATTTTCTTTGAGGGTTTTTGAGGCTGCAACAAGATCATCCCAGCTCTTCGGTACACCGATGCCAAATTTGTCGAACAGATCTTTACGGTAGTAGATACCCCATTGGTAATAGGAATAAGGGACACCATACTGTTTACCGTTTACGGACATGGCTGGAATTGCACTGGCAAAATCGTCGTACATACCATTGTCTTTCCAAAGGCCGCTCACATCTTCAAACAGGTTGCGGTCTACAAAGGTTTTCATTCGGTTACCCGCAAACCAGAACACCACATCCGGTGGTGACGTCACCAGCCAGTTCCGGATGGTGGTTTTGTATGCTTCGTGGTCATAGAGGTTATATTTCACATCTATGTCCGGGTTTGCCTTGGAGAACTTATCGACTATTTCAGCCCAGGCTGCCTTTGGTGCCGGATCTGACTGGCTGGAGTTAATCACCAGCGTGCCCGCAAATGAGGCTCCGCTTATTAATGTTGCTGCCAATGCCGCAGCCAGTTTATTTCTCAGTTTCATTTCAGGTCCCTTTCAGTTTTCGTTTTTTAGTTAAATTTCACGTCGTATTGGTTTTCTCTTTACGGCGCGCCTCAGCACGCCGGTGTCACAAACTGTTACCCCTTGGTCGCCCCCAGAGTCAGGCCAGCAATAAAGTGGCGCTGCATGGTGAAGAACAGAGCAACCGGTGGGAGTGCCGCCACAATGGCTCCAGCAGAAATGTACTGCCAGGATGCCAGCCACTGCCCTTTCAAGGCGCTGAGACCTGCCGTCACCGGTCTCACCTCATCACTCTGGACCAGCACCAGCGCCCAGAAAAAGTCGTTCCAGATAAAGGTAAAAACCAGTACCGAAAGTGCAGCTAATGCCGGGCGTACAAGTGGAAGCACCACATACCAGAAAATTTTGAATTCACTGACCCCTTCCACCCTTGCTGCTTCAATAAGGGCGTCGGGGATGCCAACAATAAAGTTGCGCATAAACAGCGTGCAAAATCCGGCTTGAAAAGCGACGTGGAAGACGATTAGTGCCCAGTAGGTATCGTAGATGCCAAAGGTAATGGTGAGATCCCGTACCGGGATCATCAGTATTTGGAAGGGAACAAAGTTACCTGCGATAAACGATGCGAACAGCCAGATATTGGCCCTGAATTTGTATTTTGCCAGGGCATACCCTGCCAGAGTGGACAGCGCGACGGCACCGAAGACCGCAGGAAGGGTAATCAGTATGCTGTTAAGCAGGTATTGCCCCATCGGGGTGGATGTAAATACCTGGGTATAGTTTTCAATAATCATCAGCTCTGACGGTATGCCCCAGTAGTTACCGGCATTAATGTCCTCTATTGAGCGAATAGACGTGAGCATTACAGCGATCAGTGGCAGCAGCCAGAGGATGATAGAAACCGGCAACGCCGTGCGATAAGAAAGCTGGGTAAACCGTCCGGCTTTTTGTATGGGTTGAGGGAACATTATTTCTCACTCCTTATCATCCGCCATAGGAAGTAAGCGATATAGATATCCATAATCAGGAAAAGCATCACGGCAACAGCCGCGCCATAACCCATCCGGTAGTTGAAAATAGACTCTTCATACATCATGTAGGCGAGCACGGTAGAACTGCTCCATGGGCCACCGGCAGTCATGGTTGCAACGAGGTCAAATGAGCGAAGGGCCCCAATCACAGTCACGACAATGGCAATAAAGGTTGCCGGTTTGAGTTGGGGGAGGACGACATGCCAAAGCATCTTCAACCCTTTTGCACCATCCAACCGGGCGGCTTCCAGTTGCTCAGGGTCGAGGTTGTTCAAGCCGGTGAGGTAAAGAATCATGCAGTAGGCTATCTGAGGCCAAAGACCGGCAGCAATAATTCCGTAGGTGACATACTCTTCACTGGACAGGATGGCAACGGGCTCCATTCCCATCCAGCCAAGCACCAGATTTAAAATGCCGGACGATGGGTCATAGAACCAGGAAAACACCAGGCCAACAACAACTTGTGAAATAACAAACGGGAAGAAAAACAGTGCTTTAACTGCCCGGATCCCCCTTACCTGCTGGTTAAGGAACAACGCCACAGCCAAACCCGCTGGTGGAGCCAGCATAAAGAGCAGCAGCCACAGAAAGTTGTTTTTAAGCGAGATAAGGAAGGTTTCGGAGTCAAACAACTCCCGGTAATTATCCAACCCCACCCAGGTCTTTTCCCCTAATCCGTCCCACTCAAAAAAGCTCAACCAGATACTGTCAAAAATGGGGTAAATCACATAAGTCGTGAACAGGATCAATGCCGGTGCCAGAAAAATCCACGGGGTATACTGCATCCCAATCCGTTTCCGTCCTGAGCGCCGGCTGATCCCCGATTCCCCCAAAGGCGATGTTTCTGCCTTTTGCATACTTTTTGCTCCGCTTTACTCAAACCCTGAGTCACCCAGACTCATATCATTCGACCAAATGTTAACAATGTGTAACTGGTCACTAATTTGTAAGCTAGTTTAAAAAACCACCAATGTAAACGTTTCCACCAATAGAATTTAATGATATGTTACAAAATATGACGAATATCTCACCGGATACGTAATTTCATTCAGTGAGCTAATTTATGAGAAAGGTCCTGATTGAGAAGGGCTCTGCAGTACGTTCATCAGCACCTAAACATGACAGGGATGCACTAATGGCCAATATAAAACTTTCCAATATAATCAAAAGGTTTGGAGAAATTCAGACCATTCATGGTATCAACCTGGACATCGATGAAGGTGAATTCGTGGTGTTTGTTGGTCCATCGGGTTGCGGAAAATCAACATTGCTCAGGCTGGTTGCAGGTCTCGAAGAAATAACTGACGGCGTGATAGAAATTGACGGGCAAGTAGTCAATGACGTAGAACCCGCCGAGCGCGGCGTTGCAATGGTGTTCCAATCTTATGCTCTCTACCCCCATATGACCGTGGCAGAAAATATGGGCTTCGGGCTCAAAATGAATGGAGTGGACAGGGAAGAGATCAGCCGGCGTGTAAACGCAGCGGCAAAAACACTCCAATTGGAACAATACCTCGGCAGGAAACCCAAAGCCTTGTCCGGAGGCCAACGGCAAAGGGTGGCTATTGGCCGGGCTATTGTCCGTGACCCCAAAGTGTTTTTATTTGATGAACCGCTCTCCAATCTGGATGCCGAGCTCCGGGTGGAAATGCGTCTCCAAATCGCAAAACTTCACCAGGAACTAAAAAATACAATGATTTATGTAACACATGACCAAGTCGAGGCCATGACATTGGCCGATAAAATTGTCGTGTTACGTGATGGGCGTATCGAGCAGGTCGGCTCTCCCATTGACCTTTACCATTCCCCCGCCAATGAGTTTGTAGCAGGATTTATTGGCTCGCCGAAAATGAATTTTATCCCCGTCGAAGTGCAGGCTGTATCTGGTGCCACCACAACAGTTCAAATGCCGGATGGACAGACGGTAACTATTGATACCAACGGGTTGCCTGTAACAGAGGGAGATCGCATAACCCTAGGGATCCGTCCGGAACATATCACCCAGGAGTCAGAAGGTGGCATAACAATTACTGTACAAAGTGAAGTGGTTGAACGTCTGGGCAACAGTACGTACTTGTTCGGCCAGTTTGCAGGACATGATGGATTTAAGGTTCACATTCCGGGGGACACGTCACTGGCTGCCTACCAAAGCATCGAGGTTCAGTTCAGTCCGAAAAAATGCCATTTGTTTAACGGGGAAGGGATGAGTTTGACCTCAAAAGTGTAATCGTTTTCCCTCAAGCGCACATTTCAGGTACAAAAACAGGGGGATGGCCTTTAGGAGGTTTGCTGCATCGGGTGAAATAAGCTTTAATATCCTGCTGATATACTCAGGGATAACTTCATGGCTACAATCAAAGACGTTGCACGCATTGCCGGTGTTTCAGTGGCAACGGTTTCACGGGTAATCAATAAATCCCCCAAAGCCAGCAGAGCCTCTATCGCTTCTGTTGAAGCAGCAATGGCAGAGGTGGGATACCGTCCCAATGCAGCCGCACGAGCCTTGGTAAGCCAGAGTTCAAATATCATCGGTGTCACCGTCGCCGATGTTTCTGACCCCTTTTTCGGCCAAATGGTCAAATCGATTGATGACTGCGTGCGCCCCATGGGCAAGCACCTGCTTATTGGCAACGGTTACCATGATGCAAAAAATGAAAAAGAAGCGATTGAGCTGCTGATAAACAACCGCGTTGACGGGCTGGTTGTGCACGCTAAAGGTTTAAGTGATGAACAGCTCATCGCATTTGCCAAAGAACAACCGGCAATGGTGCTGATTAACCGCCGTATAGACGCTATCAGCAGCCGTTGTGTCAGCCTGGATAACTACCGCGGCGCCTACCTTGCGACCGAACACCTGATCAAAAACGGCCACACAAAAATTGGCTATATCTGCTCTGACCATGACATTGAGGACTCCCGTTCGCGGTGTCAGGGTTACCGGGATGCAATGAAAGCCAATAATCTTGAAGTGACGGATAACTTTATCGCATACGGGAAGCCAGACGAGGAAGGCGGTGAGCATGCAATGATTCACCTTCTTGGACGAGGCCATAGTCTCACAGCAGTAGCATGTTACAGTGATTCCATGGCTGCCGGGGTGATCGCGGCCCTTGATGACAATGGGATTCATGTTCCCAGTGATGTCTCGGTTATCGGTTTTGATGACGGCTTGATCGCACGCTATATTCGACCGAGACTGACGACCATCCGCTACCCCATCCAGCAGATGGCAGAACAGGCTCTCCACCTCTCCCTTTCATTAGCGAAAGGCGAAACACCAACCGGTACGCTGCAGTTTATACCGACACTGGTTCGAAGGTACTCCGTCCGCTCCCTAAATTGAATGAAAAAAAGCCGTACAAATGCTGTACGGCTTTGATAGAGATAAAGCGGATAGATTTTATATCTCAATCATGAAATCGAGAACTTACCCACTATCTGGTTCAGACCGGAAGTGATTTTGCTCAGGCCATTTGCCTCAGCACTTACCGACTCCGCCCCGGTTGCTGTACTGCGCGCCAGATGGTTGATCTCTTCGACATTGTTGTTGATGTTGGTGACCACCGTATTCTGCTCTTCTGCAGCGACGGCAATCTGGTGACTCATATCCCGGATACTGGCAACAGACTCCGTAATTGCCTGAAGGGCTTCACTGGTCTTGTGCGCCTTCTGGGATGTATCTGTGGCTTCCTGGACATTCAAACGCATGGAGTCAACAGAACGTTTTGACTCTTTTTGCAAACGGACAATAAGCTCCTGAATCTCTTCCGTACTTTGCTGGGTGCGGCTGGCCAGGCTTCTCACCTCATCGGCTACCACTGCAAAGCCACGTCCCTGTTCACCGGCTCGTGCTGCCTCAATCGCTGCGTTAAGCGCCAGCAAATTGGTTTGCTCCGCAATACCCCGAATAACATCCAGTATGCTCCCCACATTCTCCGTTTCGCGTTCGAGGTTTTCGATGATATTGCTGACATCACCGATATTGGTCACCAATTTATCTATGCTCAAGCGGGTATCTTCAAGCACAGCCTGCCCCTCACGGACATGGCCATCCGCCACGTTCGCAATATCGGAAGCCTGCTGGGAGTTTTTCGCAATATCATCAACGGTAATTGTCATTTGATGCATGGCTGACGCAGTCTGAGCAAGCTGGTCTGCCTGAGACTCCGAGTTCTGCACGGTATCATTGGTAACCGATACGAGAGTGTTCGAGGCGCCATTGAGGCTATCCGCAGAACCTGACAACTGCCCGATGATTTGTCGGAGGCTGTTTGCCATTTCCGCCATGGCGGCATAAATCCCGGTTGCCTTGGAGGTATCACCAAAGTCCATCGTCAAATCACCGTTCGCAATCTTGCGAGCCATGGCTTCAATATCGCGAGGTTCGCCACCGATAGGTTTGCGGATAGCTTTTGTCACCATATAGCTGAGCACCACGCCTGCCAGTACAGCAAATCCACTGATTAGGATAACGAAATCAACAGCTGATTCACTCTCTGACTGTGCCCTTGGGCCAAGAGTATCCTGGGCGGCTTTAATCGACAGACTGAAGTCTGTAAGAATCTTGGTTATCTTAGGACCGATAACATCAAGGGTACCGCTAATACGTTCGTTTCGTTCACGGATGATGCTTGCCACTTTACCAAGAGCATCGATATATGAATCATGGGCTTTCTCAAATTTCGACCCTTTATCATTCCTGTCTGCAGTGGACATTGATGACAACAGATTTTCCAGCGGTTCATTAACGGCATTTAGCTCCAACATCGACCTGTCGAAATCGGACTCAGAATTACTTATCAAATACTTGGCTGCAAACAGTCTGCCAAGCAACAGCTTTTCCTGAACCCGCGATGCATAAAACACTGTAGACTGATCGCCCCTGCTATAGGCGCTCTCAATAATTTCTGTCATCAGTCGACGCATCGCAAGTCCATTCGGATCCAACTGCCCTTTGACAACCTCATTCCGTTTAGCAAAATCTTGAATTACGTTTTCAAAAGCTGCTTTATACTCGTCAATTCCTGACCTGGCTTCAGTAAGCATTGCATCTCGGGTGGAACTCTGGTCATTATCCAGCATTTGATCAAGCAGGCCGACGATAGTCTGATAGCCATTATCAAACTTATCAATTTGCTCTGGTGCCTGAGTTTTCAGAAACTTAAGCACATCCAATCGTGCGGTCACAAGAGCAGACTGTGCTGCACTCGATTGATTTGAGCTTCTCGCCAATCCTCGGTATTCGGTAAAGTTCTGATACCCTCCAGACAGGCCGCGATATCCAACCACCGCTACAACTAACAACAGACCTAATACGGCAGCAAAAGAAAAGGTCAACTGCTGAGCTAATTTGAATTTAGATAACATTCTCGCGCTCCCTAAAATAACCTCAGTGTGCAATAAATTGAATATTTTCGGTTGTTTAACATCTAGCCCACTTACGAGATTAATGCCATAATTTTGGCACATTTTTTGTCCATATTTAATATATGGTTATTATCAGGATAGTTCAGCCATTTCTAACTAACACATAATTTTTTCTAAACTAATCACCCCGTTCTTTTTGTTTTTGCTCACTTATGTAATTCTGGTCAAACCCCATCGAATTACCGTGTATCAAAAACGGAACAAGTGACTATTACATGCAGGGACAAAATCAATCAGGCGATAATAATGAGACTCTGAAACGCAAAGGACTGGTAATTACATCAACCGGTGTGGCGATTTTGAGTTTTGACAGCTTACTTATCCGTTTAATTGAGGCAAGTGAGTGGACGCTGCTATTCTGGCGCGGGGTTTTACCGGCTGTCTTTATCCTGTCTTATCTGGCGATATCTGCACCCGGAGTCCTGGCAAGCCAGTTCCGTCGCCCTTCCCACGTAATGGTTGCTGCAGGGGCAATGTATTCTATTTCAACAATTTGCTTTGTCCTGTCTATTCTCCATACCCAGGTTGCCAGCACATTAGTCATTATCAATACAGCCCCTTTACTTACAATGGTCATGGCTTTCTTTCTGCTGAAAGAGCGTATAGAGCGGAAAACGCTGTTTGCCATACTCGTCGCACTGTCTGGCGTTTGGCTGGTATTTGCCTCTGGTATGGAAGGAGGGGAGCTGGAAGGAAACCTTTATGCCGTGGGAACCGCTTTTGCGCTGTCCACCTATTTTGTTCTGTTGCGTAAAGCCAGAGGCCAATACGCATCGATTGCGCTCGCTACAGGAGGGATAATAACAGCCGGCATCTCTTTGATGATGGGGGCTGAGCCTTTTTCAGCCACGTTGGACGATGCGGTTTATATTTTCCTTTTATGTGGATTGGTTGTCCCGATTGCATTTCTGATGATCTCTCGGGGTCCCAAATATCTTCCGGCAGCAGAGGCCAACCTCATTATGTTGTTGGAAGCTATCTTAGGACCGCTGTTCGTGTGGATTGGACTTGGAGAGGTACCAACCGTACCGGTCGTCATTGGAGGCGTCATTATTTTGGGGGCACTGATTGGGAATGCGCTGTGGGGTTTCAGGAAAGCAGCAAATAAGTAATCAGTTCGTCTGTACTCTCCCGTAAGCAGTCTCATCCAATGTATCGATAAGCTGGATCACTTTTTCAAGGGTGGCCGGTTTCACCAGGTAACCGAATGGGCGGTAAGCAATGACTTTTTTAACCGCCTCCTTGGAGCTGTCTCCTGTTACGATTATTACCGGTAATTTGGGTCGCTTTTTGCGAATGTACGCAAGCACACCGATACCATCGTGGTGGCCATTAAGGTTGAGGTCCAGAAAAACGCAATCTATGTGGTTTTTCAGTAACGCCACCATTGCCGACTCAACATTCAATGCTATCAAAGAGTTTTGGCCTGGTACTGCATCGCTGAGGTGTTTTTCCAACGCCAATGCCATTGCATAGCTGTCTTCGACAATCAAAAATTGACTCATTTAACCCCAAAGTCTACCTAATACATCAACTGACTAATATGAAAAGCTTTTATTTATTTCTCGTTATCAATACAACTGTACTTACATAGATTATGTCTAGCAGAGAACTGCCAACTTTGTAGGAATTGTTATACCAAAAGCAACAGAATTACGTATAGATCACAGATATTTATATGCCACAAGCATTCGGTCACCATCCAACTCATAAGCATCAATACACATAAAATTCCACTTAGAATGAATGTTATCTCATATTTGTTTTTTTGATCCACTTTGAATATCTGCATATTTAAATTTGGATATCACACGAAAAAGGTAGCTTGTATATATGCTTATTCTGCTGTGCAAAGTCAGTATTGAGAAAAAATGGAGTTTTAAAATGAAGGCAGAAAAAACACGTTCAATCCAACACTGGTTAAAAAGGAAATGTGCATTTTTATTCGCCAGCTTCCTATTTTCTATGCCTGCTATGGCTGGGGACATTTCTGTCTCAGAATCCGTTGAGCTGGATGTTAAACCTGCGGGGCTCTGGGCATTTATCGGGGATTACAATTCACTTTACAGATGGCATCCGAACGTCAAATCCAGTGTTCTGGTTGGAGATGGGACCAGACAAGGTGACATGCGCCTTCTCATTTTATTGGACGGAACAGTGATCCCTAATGAACTGGTTGTGATGGACAATCAAAACATGTCTTACACATATAAGTCACTGAGCTCAACGATGCCTATTACTGATTACGTCGGTACAGTGTCGGTGACAGAAAATGCCTCCGGCGGTTCCACGTTAACCTGGGTTTCAACGTTTAACGCCAATGAAGGGGTAAAGCCTGAGGATGCACAGAAACTGGTCATCGACATTTACTGGGCAGCATACAACTATCTCAAAGAACTCTTTCATAAAAATAACTGATCAGTACGTCAAATCCTCTTACCCGGAAAGCCATACTCTCCTGACACCATGTTGTCAGGAGAGGTGCCTCATACTTGATTGGCATTTAATCAGTTGAGGAGATATGGAAATGACTCATAGCAATGTAGAAACAGTATTATTTCGTGTAAAGCCGGGTATCAGCAGCCATCAGATTGAAACAAGCAATGACAGTGTTAATCAGTGGCTTAAATCACAAGATGGCTTTATCTACCGTTCTTTGTCCCACGATCCCCAAAAAGATATGTGGATAGACACGGTTTACTGGCGCAATGGAGAAGATGCCAGGAAAGCCGGCGATGCTTTTATGACAGCCTCTGAAACGGCTGAATATATGGGAATGATAGATGAAGGGAGTGTCACTATTTATCACTCAGATATCCACGTAGACTTGCCTTATTGCGATTGACCGGGAAAACAGCGGGCTCCTAAAAGCCCGCTTTATGGATAGCAAATGAGAAAAGCAGAACGGCTCTTTCAGATACTTACTGTTTTACGCGCAAGGAGAACAGCTATCACAGCGGCCAAAATAGCAGAGTTGCTTGAGGTGTCTGAACGCACTGTATACCGGGATATACAGGCTCTGATTGTCAACGGAGTGCCCGTGGATGGAGAAGCGGGAATTGGGTATTACTTGCGGCCCGGTTTCTATCTTCCCCCCTTGAGCTTTACGACCGACGAACTGCAAGCCTTGTTGATGGGATGCAAAATGGCACAGGCATGGAGTGATCCGGCTCTGGCATCAGCCTCAAAGAGTGCTGAAAACAAAGTCCGGGCAACGCTGCCCGATGCCCTGATCCGGCAGGCGGACAATTACCCGTTTACCGTACCGCAAATGCATATCCGTTCTGAAATAAGCCGAATCACAGGTGAACTGAGGGAAGCATGCCTCCAGTGCCGCATCACCGCCATCACCTATACAACCGCTGGCGGCGAAATAAGTGAACGCAAAATAGAACCCCTTTGCATGGTCTACTGGGGAAAGGTTTGGACGTTACTGGCGTGGTGTCAGCTAAGAGATGATTACCGAAATTTTAGGGTTGACCGGATACAATCTCTTTCAGTTTCGGATGAAAAATTCCCACCCTCCCCGGAAAAAACGCTCAAGCATTTTTTAAGAAAGCACTGTTTTAGCTCCTGATGCTTACTTGCCTCAGTGTTGATAAATTCATAAAAAATAAGAATCTTGTCTAAACTTGTAGAGAACAAAAAAGCGTAATTCGGATGTTGTGACTCTGTTTTCTACAGGAGCCTTTCATGTTTTCGAAATTCTTCAGCCTTTTCAAAGCCGAACAAGAGAATATTGATAGCGAAAACGCCTATTCAGATGCCGACAGGATCAAGGCTCTGAAAAATTGTGTCGCTACCATCGAATTTTTACCTGATGGCACTATTTTGGATGCCAATGAACTGTTCCTCCAGGTTGCCGGGTACACCCTTGAAGAAGTTGTTGGCCAACACCATCGTATTTTCTGTTGTGAAGATTACATTCATACTCCCGAATACGCTGAATTTTGGCATCAACTTGCGAATGGAAACAGTCAATCAGGCTTTTTCCAGAGGAGAAATAAAGCAGGGAATGATATCTGGCTGGAGGCGACATATTTTCCCATCAGGAACGCTACTGGAAAGGTTGTGAGTGTGATGAAAACAGCCAGTGACGTTACAGACCAAAAAACAAAGCTGGACAGCCAGAGTGCGATTTTCGAAGCATTGGACCGCTCGACAGCCATTATAGAGTTCAACCCTGACGGGACGATTATTCGCGCAAACACCAATTTTACCCAGTCCGTCGGCTACAAACTTGATGAGATTCAGGGCCAGCATCACAGGATCTTCTGCCATGAGGAATTTTATGAAGAAAATCCTCATTTTTGGCGCGAACTGGAAAATGGAGACATCAAGTCAGGTCTTTTCAAGCGCAAAAATAAAGCTGGCGAAACCATGTGGCTGGAAGCCTCATATAACCCGGTAAAGGATGACTGCGGAAATGTCACAAAGGTGATCAAATTCGCGAGTAATATCACTGCGAGGATAGTGCGTCAGCAACGCGTTCAAGAAGCGTCTGAAATCGCCTATTCCACGTCAGTTGAAACATCCAAACTCGCCGAGGGTGGTGCTGAATCCCTCGACCAGATAGTGAATATATCTAATAACATATCTGCCAATGTCGCTGATGCATCTGATCTTATGCAAGAGCTCAATAAACAGTCTCATGAAATAAGCGATATCGTTACAACGATAGGGAAAATTGCAGACCAGACAAACCTGCTGGCCTTGAATGCCGCAATTGAAGCCGCTCGAGCTGGTGAACATGGCAGAGGCTTTGCGGTAGTAGCAGATGAAGTAAGGCAACTTGCCGCAAATACCAGTACGTCGACCGTCGAAATTGAAAACATCGTCAAACGTAACAGTCAGCTTACCCAAAAAAGTAAATCAGGTATGGAAAGCATTAGCAGCCTCGCCCATGAATGTAATGAGCGCATTGCTGCAGCCCAATCAGTTATGGAGGATATCCGCCAAGGTGCGGACAATGTATCAACTACCGTTTCTGAATTGAAACAGTCCAGATAGAGATAAATATCGAGACGGAACTAAGATATTGATATTTAAAAATAGGTTATTCCATTTGGAACACAAATAAATTGAACTTATAAAGGTATGGACACGATGAAGTTTTTTGGTACGTCAAAGTCAGGTGAACTTAAGAATGAAGCGAGCACCCAAATCCTAAACAACGCACTGGATGCTGTAGTCACCATTGATAAAAACAACAAAGTTGTATTTTTCAATCCGGCGGCCGAAAAGCTTTGGGGATACCACTCCAGAGAGGTACTGGGAAAAAATGTCCGCATGCTTGTACCGGAAATCTATCAGCAGGATCACGACAGTTATGTAAACCGTCACAGGGACACAGATGAAAACCGGATAGTCGGTACAAGCCGGAGACTGGAACTGGTCAGGAAGGATGGTTCGACAGTATGGGTAAGCCTGGCGTTGTCTAAAACCAATATAGGTGGTGGAATCGGTTACTCTGCTTTCGTCCGGGACGTTACTTCGGTGGTGCAGGCTCAGCAAGGGCTTGAACAGACCCTTGAACAGGCAATTGACGCTGTAGTCACTATCGATCACGAAAACAACGTCACCTTCATGAACAAAGCCGCAGAAGAGCTTTGGGGGTATAACCGTGATGAAGTGATCGGCCAAAACGTAAAGATGCTGGTCCCTAAACAATTCCGACCCCAGCATGATCATTACGTCAACAGCAACCGGCAGACCAAACAGGATAAAATTGTTGGGACATCGAGAGAACTTGAGCTCGTCCGCAAAGATGGCAGCCAGGTTTGGGTTGCATTCTCACTCTCTCGGGTCGAGATAGGTTCCAGAATCGGTTACACCGCTTTTATCCGTGATATCACCCAGGAGCGCAGGGCTCGGGAGGAAACCAAACAGATTCTGGACCAGGCGATTGATGCTGTGATTTCAATAGACCGTGATAATTGCGTGACCTTTTTTAACCCGGCAGCTGAGAAACTTTGGGGATATGATGCCAGCGAGGTAATTGGCCAGAATGTAAAAATGCTGGTGCCTGAAGAGATCCAGTCCCGCCATGATGAATATGTAAACCATAACCGGCGTACCGGTATCGATAAAATTGTTGGCTCCAGCCGCGATATTAAAATGTTCCGAAAAGATGGCTCCGAGGTTTATGTAAATCTCTCGCTCTCCAAAGTGGATATTGACGGTGATATTGGCTTTACCGCTTTTGTGCGTGACATTACCAAAGAGCGGCAGGCCCAGGAAACCGTCAACCAAACTCTTTCCCAGGCTCTTGATGCCGTGGTAACCATTGATGAATCCAATACCGTCACCTTTTTCAATAGTGCTGCTGAAACGCTTTGGGGCTACCCTGCTGAAGAGGTCATTGGACAGAATGTGAAGATGCTGGTGCCCATGGATATTCAGGGGCAGCATGATGAACTGGTAAACCGTAATCGGCGTACAGGGGAAGACAAAATAGTTGGCACCACCAGAGAGGTGCCCATTCATCGTAAAGACGGCACCCAAGTATGGGGGCTTCTCTCTCTTTCCAAGATAATGCTCGATGGCAAAATCATGTATACCGCATTTATTCGTGACGTGACGCGTGAAGTCAACCAGCGTGAGAACATGAACAGCATTATGGAGAACGTAGCCAGATCCAGTAATGAGATTGCGAATATCGCCAAAGTTATCGACGGTATTTCCAACCAAACCAATTTGTTAGCACTCAATGCGGCGATTGAAGCTGCCCGAGCCGGTGAACATGGAAGGGGGTTTGCAGTTGTCGCTGATGAGGTAAGGACACTGGCATCCAGATCGTCGGAATCAACCAACGAAATAAACAAACTCTCTGAAGATACCCGCACTTTCCTGACCGAACTCTCCAACCTGCTAAGTGACAGCGTGAAGAAGTAAACCAGAAAACTGCTCAGAACACAGAGGGCGCCATTGTGGCGCCCTCTTTATTGCAACTAACCCTGTTATCTCAGGAACCGGTTCATCTCGCACATAATATTATTAAGCGGGATCCCAGTGAGTTCCTTATTGTCTTTCTTATTCAGTGCCGGTGTCAGTGTTTCCATTGCGCCACCGGGGTAGACCACATCAATTTCATCCTGTCCAACAATGGCATAATTAAAGTAACTGCCAATAATCGTCCAATCCCTCTCCCCTTTTTCATTGAACATATTGTGGCCTACGGAATAATCCTTGTAAGGCGTAGTGACGCCCAGCACCTTGGTCATCAACATTGGAACCACATCGAAATGCGTTGTAATCCAGTTGATATCCTGAGGCTCAATTCCCGGACCGGCAACCAACATAGGCACGTGGATCTGTGCCTGGGAGTAGTTGCTGCCATGTCCCCAGAAATTCATGTGGTTATCGTTAAACTCCTCGCCATGGTCAGAAGTGATCACCACCAGCGTGTTTTTATCTAAACCCGTATTTTTAAGCGTATCCAGCACCTCGCCAATCTGCTCATCAACATAGAACAGCGCATTGCGGTAAAGGTTCCGGTACGGCAGTGGGTCCAGACTGTTATTCAGTGCCATATAGTCAGGAACGTCCCAACTCGGGGTGAATTTTTTTTCCTTCCCTGACGGAAGTTCCTTACCGTGTGCTGCATCATAAAACAGCATGCCCATAAACGGCGTTGTCCCATCCTGTTTTTTCAGGAATGAAACCATATCGTCGGTAATACGGCGGTCCCGTTCTACAGAGGAATCGCCAGGAGTAAACAAACGCAGGCCTTCAATACCGGAGAAAATCGTACGGTCAAAAGGAGGGTGGTTTAAAGGGGCAGAACCGAGGATCTCAAAATCGTATCCCTGTTTGGCGAACGTCCCCATCATTGCCGGCCGTACCCCACTGTTCCGGAATGAGTCCCAGTACGTTGCAGGAAGGCTGTAAAAAAGACTGAACATACCCGCCTGGGTGGAGTTCCCCCCACTAAGGTGGTGATGGAAACGCGCGGCATGCTCTCCAAAATGTGCAACGTTCGGTGTGATCTTGGCGGTTTCATCGTCATAGCGCCAGGCATCAATCATGATAAACAGCACATTGGTTTTTCGCGCAGGTTCTTTGAACACGATTGGAGAGCGTGGATAGAGCAACTGCCCACTTTCAACTTTACCCATTTTCTGGGCCTGCTCCCGGGCTTCATCAGCATTTACCAACCCGGCATTAATGAATGCCGATTTGGCTGTCAGCGGATAGTAAAGCGGAAAATGCCTTGTCAGGGATGGAATAGCACTTTGGTAGTTTGCATCTTCCCAGGCATGTAACCCCTGGCTGAACAGTAAACAGCTAAACCAGGCACTATACCCAAGTTTTCTCCACGGGAAACGGGACTCATCAGCCATACGGGCAACATGACCAAAAATAAACTGAACCCCCACCAAACCAGCCAGGATAGCACCAATCTGGATCCAGTTTTTCAAAGGCAGTTCAATGACGCCCCCGGCCATAAAGAGGTCAAAGACAAATCCACTCAAATGGAAACGGTACTGGGCATAAGACAATACATCTGTCAGCAACAATGCGCTGGCTGAGAATGCCAGAATGCGAGCAACAGTTCTGACAATCCGCCCCGGGAGCCATGTAATCAACAGCGTTGCCATCAAGCCTACAAAAATAAAAGCCCCCATCCAGCCAACTTGCGTCGCCAGGATATAGCTTTTAATCAAAGGCTCCTGAGAATAAAAGCGCAGCCAAGGCCAATAGCCAGAAGAGAGCGCAGCCACCAGCAGGATATTCAGTAACCAGAATATTCCCAACCAGCGACTGTTTCGCCAAATTCGTTCAATAAAAGGGTTCAATGACATCACTCCACTTTTACAAGTGGGGCAATATTACAAAATTACGTGACCTATATCACATATTTAAATCAGTAATAATTGTGCATCTTATAAGAAAACAAACAATCTTAGTAAGTTATATCGAACAGTGTTCATAAAGAGGTTATATTTCGACCGCTCATTCTAAGCAAAACACCCTTAATAAGTAGTCTTTATTGTGCAGACACCATCAGATAGGCAGACAGCTTCAAAAGTGGTAGGCAGCGGTACCGATAACCTGGTTGGTATTTGCGACACTGTCATGACTGAAGCTCGCTTCCGCACCTAAGTACAGACCTTGGAAAATCTGGTACTCCACGCTGAGGCTGGTGGTTACACCCATTTTCCTTTGATATTCGCCAGGTACAATTTGGTTCAATTCACTGTATTCCGGGCCGTCCTCTTTAATCGATTCGTACTCGAAAGCATCTGATCCAGTAACTTTATATTCAGTGTATGTCAGCCCTAATCCTGCCTTTACAATTAAGCGATCGTTCACATCGTAAAAATAGACGGGTTTGACGTTAATTTGCTTAGCTTTCAGCATTGCATCCCACTCACGCTCTTTGTGGTATTCATCACCGAAAATCCCCCCCGGCTTGCCGGTATCAACACCCAGGTACCTGTTCTTCGATGCATCTGCATCAAACTGGTTGTATCCCACTTCAATACCAAAATTATTTTCAAAGCGGTAACCAACATAGGCTTTCCATACAGCATCTGAACTGTCAGGTTTTAAGCCGGTGCCATCTGAAAATGAGACTGTATTGTCATGTGAAAGTGTGTTGTAGCCATAGCCTAAAACCAAATAGGGTTCAGCACATGCAGCCATCGAAACAGCAAAAACAGGAAGAGTGAGAAGGAGTTTTTTCATCAGGTTGCCAGAATGCAGGATTGTTACTATCGAATTGCCAGCGGCGAAGCTTAACCGGCTGGGTCTGAACATAATCTGAATAACCAAGGGGATCTGGAGACGCAGCCTGTGACAACTACTGTATATTCCCCTTTCATAGACTGCTAGGCTAGGCAATCGCGCAATTTTTCACCGCCATCAAGGATGAAGAAATGAAAGACGAAACCATTGCACTGCATCACGGATATGAGACAGACCCAACCACCAAAGCTGTTGCTACCCCTATTTACCAGACGGTTGCCTACGAATTTGACAATGCTCAACATGGTGCGGATTTGTTTAACCTCGAAGTACCGGGGAATATCTACACCCGCATAATGAACCCAACTAACGATGTTCTGGAACAGCGCATGGCCGCATTGGAAGGTGGTATTGCCTCGCTGGTTGTCAGTGCGGGCAGCGCTGCGATTCACTATGCCATCCTGACTCTGGCAAAATCCGGCGACAACATAGTTTCCACCCCGCAACTCTATGGCGGAACCTACACATTGTTCGCACACATGTTGCCGGGTCTTGGTATCGACGTCCGGTTTGCCAAGGATGACAAAGCAGAAAGCATCGCTGAACTGATTGATGAAAACACCAAAGCGGTCTATTGCGAAAGCATTGGCAACCCGGCTGGTAATATCGTGGACATCGCCGCATTCGCAGATGTTGCCCACCAGCATGGCGTGCCCTTGATGGTCGACAATACCGTTGCCACACCGGTGCTGTGTAAACCTATCGAGTTTGGTGCTGATATCGTGGTCCACTCACTCACAAAATACATTGGTGGCCATGGTACGACGCTCGGTGGCGTGATCGTCGACAGCGGTAAATTCCCCTGGGCTGAACACCCTGAGCGCTTCCCAGAGTTCAGCCAGCCTGAGCCTTCATACCACGGAGTGGTATACAACGATGCTTTTGGCCCTGCGGCATACATTGGCCGAGCGCGTACCGTGCCACTTCGTAACACCGGTTCAGCCCTCTCTCCTCTGAATGCATTTATGTTGATTCAGGGGCTGGAGACCCTCCCCCTCCGTATGGAACGTCACACTGAGAACGCACTGAAAGTGGCCCAGTATCTCCAGAACCATGAGAAGGTTGCCTGGGTAAGCTATGCAGGGTTGGAAGACTCCCCTCACTATGAGCTGGCCAGGAAATATATGGGTGGAAAACCTTCTGCCATTCTGTCGTTTGGGCTCAAAGACGGTTATGAAGCAGGTGTACGTTTCTATGATGCACTTAAGATATTCAAGCGTCTGGTAAACATTGGGGATGCCAAATCTCTCGCCTGTCACCCAGCGTCGACAACGCACCGCCAGTTGACAGAGCAGGAACAGAAAGAAGCCGGCGTATCCCCGGAAATGATTCGCCTGTCTGTCGGTCTTGAACATATCGACGATATCATGGAAGACCTCGACCAAGCACTGAACGCCTGATAAGTTAACAGAATCCAACGCCCCATTCCGGGGCGTTTTTTATGAAGAATGAAGCGCTGTCCCCAAATCACTCAGGAGCACTTACCTTTAAGTGATTTGGGTATACTTGTGACTCCGGCATGCAGAATGGGCAATCTTCATCAGCCAAGCCCATAATCCCATCATCGCGCCGCATAGCATGTCCCAAGCCCGCTTCAAACCCCATACGGTAACCGGCCTCTAACTTTTTCCGGTTCATAGTAAGCCGTTCAACCGTAAAATCATCTGTGGGTGTCAGTACACGGACAACGCAGTCACTAGGCGGGTTTCGTATAAAGTCGAGCGAAGCATTGTAGTTGTCTGCCCGTCGTACCATCGCATCCGCCACACCGGGATAGCGGCCCAGTATACGCTTTACCAGCCAGGGGTATTTCGCATCTGGCATCTCGTACCCCAGAGGATGGGAAAGTACGACAGTAATGTCCCTTGCCCCTCGCCTGTAGGCCTCTCGAACAGGAATGGAATCCGCAACACCACCATCGGTATAACACCCGCCTGAAAAACAGGGACTCTGCCTGTATGCCAGGGGCAGCGCACAGGTTGCCTGCATCACATCGTCAATATTCTCCGGGTTTATGCGGTAATAATCTGCTTCTCCGGTTTCGACACTGGTGACTGTTGCCAGCATTGGAATGCTGTTAAAAAATGCGCGCTTGTCCAATGGGTAAACGAGCTCTGAATTAAACCAAAGCCAACGGACATCGATGAGATCACCACCCCGGGCAAACCTGCCAGGGTTAAAAAAAGCTTTCTGGGTTGCCAATTCGGTGATGACCTTGTAACTGCGCCCCTGCTGACCGGCAAGATAGCCAATAAGGGTTGATGCACCGGCAGAGACACCCACAGCAAAGTCATAAGGCTGGAAACGCTTTGCCAGAAACGCATCCAGTACGCCACTGGCAAAAACTCCCCGCATTGCCCCGCCTTCAACAACCAGTGCCCGCTTCCCGTACATCTAACTACCCCCACAAATACTCTCAGAGGCTTAAAGGGTAAGGCAGGGGCCGCACGAACAAAATGTGCTTGTCCCTATGGTTACGATTGATAAAGCCTTTACAAACGAATCTGTATCCCTTCAGAAACGCATTGTTTCCTTATGTGGATTGTGAATTGTTTTCAGCGTGTTTAACATTTCAGGTACATCCCCTACAACATGGATACTGTCATGACACTGGAAGCCATAGACTACAATGCACCAGATGCTGCGGAACGCTTTGTTACTTCACTCAGAGAAACGGGGGTTGGTGTACTGAAGAACCACCCTCTGCAACAGTCACTGGTTCAGTTAATTTACGACAAGGCATACCTCTTCTTTAACAGTGACGAGAAAAACGAATATCGCTTCCACGTTGAAACCCAGGACGGTTTTTTCCCTTCTGAAGTATCAGAGGTAGCCAAAGGTCACACGGTTAAAGACATAAAAGAATATTTCCACTACTACCCTTGGGGACAGTGCCCGCTTTCCATAAAAGCTGACCTTTCACGCTACTATGAAGATGCAGGTGCATTAGCTTCTGAATTACTGCGGTGGGTAGAACAGTATTCACCAGAAGAAGTGGCAAAGGGTTACTCTCAACCTCTGTCTTCGATGATAGAGGGCAGCGACAAAACCCTGTTGCGCGTACTTCACTACCCGCCAATGACCGGGACAGAAGAAGCCGGAGCTATTCGCGCTGCAGCTCATGAAGATATTAATTTGCTGACCATTCTTCCTGCTGCAAATGAACCCGGACTGCAGGTGAAACTCAAAGATGGCACGTGGAAAGATGTGCCCTGCGATTTTGGCAATCTCATCATCAATATTGGCGATATGCTACAGGAAGCTTCCGGGGGGTATTTCCCTTCAACCACTCACAGGGTGGTAAACCCGGATGGAATGGACAAGTCAAAATCGCGGATTTCATTGCCACTCTTTCTTCATCCAAAGCCGGAGGTTGTTTTGTCAGAAAGGCACACTGCAGACTCCTACCTGATGGAGCGGCTGCGTGAGCTGGGGGTAATATAATCCCACACTGAAAAGTATGGTAAATCGGCAATTTACACTGTAAAAATTAGCCGGGAGATTTTACCTGTGGATCATTTCAACCAATAAACACGGTCAACGTTTGGCCTGGTTGAGATCATACATCCAAGGCTTTTACGGCAATGCTGCCGAGATGAGAACGCAGCATTGTCAAAACATGCTCCCGGCTAACATTTAGCTCCTCCAGAATTTTTTCCGCAGAGTCCTGCGTCAAATCCCCTTCAACAGCTTTTTTCTTGAAAGATTCAATTTCAGAATCATAGCGGTGCAGCTTATCTATCTTTGATTCCAGCATTTCATCCAATTCGATGATTATTTTCATTCTTGCCCCCATGCTCAAATGCAACGAACCCTCAATAAAATCACTGAAAGAAAACATGCGCTCGAGCTCGCTTCAAAGATTCTGTTTTTACAACGCCTAATCACTATTGAGCTTATAATTTCAATAAGATCTGAATTGTTTCATCATTGAGAAAGTACACGGGGTTTTCATCACTTACTGAACGAATAACGCTTTACTGTCTTCTGACACTCCCAGCCAAACAATTCATCCCAGTAAATAGTGAAAAGGAATGAACGAAGATGAAAATGCGGGTACCTACGTGGACTATCGTTGCGACAGGCTTGGCACTTAATATCATTTCTGCCCTGATGACAAATTTCTACATTGATGAGGCGACTGAGGACGTGAGTTTCCTAGGGCAGGAGCAGGTTGAAAACAATAAGCGTATTGCGCTTATCTGGCAGCAGGTAGAAACCATAGAAAGGAAGAGGGAGAATCTGTTGGTGTTGTTCGCGCAGAAAGATATCCCGGACAGTATCATGACGGAAACCCGATCCAATCTTGAGCGTTGGCTGCAAAATACCGTCCCGCCATTAAGCCTTTCTACCCTGCCGGATGTCATGGCGTCCATAGACAATGCACAGGCGCTCAGGCGTGAAGAAATAAACGGTATCTACCTGGCAAATATTGAGTTGGCAGAAAAGCAGACCTCCCAGATGAAAGAGCTGGCATCCCTGAGAAACCTTTCACTGTTTCTCCAACTCATTGGCCTGTGCCTTATTCTTGCCCGGGATTTAAACCGGAAATAAAAACCCCCAATGCCATAGCTATTGGGGGTCAGGTCTCTACCCGGAGTACAAATTTATTTCACGCTGGCTCAGGCACCTGCCACAACCACATTGCGCTTGCGCAGTTTGATCCGGCTTTGTGCCAGAATAACACCGCTCAACACCATGCCGCCGCCAAAAAGATGGTAAACCGTCAGATGCTCATTCAACAGCGCAGCTGCCATACCTGCAGTTATAAGCGGCATCAGGTTCATAAACATCGCGGCACGGCTTGCCCCCAGCACACTGATGGCCTGCATCCAGCACCATGGGGCTATCACAGATGCAAACACAGATGCATAGGCAATTAATCCCCAGGCTTCTGTTGGGATAGCAATATCACCGGACATCAACCACATAGGCATTAAGAACAACAATGCAAAGGCACCTTGCATATACACCGCAACCCAGGTGCTCAGGGTCAGGTTCCAGCGTTTCAGCAATACACAATAGAGAGCGTAAACAATTGAAGCCAAGAGGATCAGAGCATCACCGGTTGAAATCCCTTGTTCTACCAGCATCAAGGGATTGCCTTTTGTCAGCATCATCACCAGGCCACTCAATGAAATAACCGCCCCCACAAGTGCATTCCATGTCAGCCTCTGGGCCAACAACGGGACACTGAACATAATACTCAGGAGCGGAATCAACGCACTGACCAGTGTCATATTGGTCGCTGACGTCGACGCCGCAGCGTAATATCCCAACGACTGGTTAAGGGCCATTCCCAAAAACGCCAGTGCTGCCAACTTTCCAAGCCACGGCCGAATTTCAGACCAACGGCGTATCACTACCGGCAGACAAAATGGAGTCAGCAGCAAAATGGCAAAAAACCAGCGGTAAAAAGACATCGCACCGGGCGCTATCACATCCGTGGACAGCTTGCTTACAACGGCATTCCCTGCCCAAATCGATACGGTGATCAGGGCAAATAAGTAGTACATTCCTTCTCCGGAAACAGACAATCCTGCCGAGGAACCGACAGAAAAAAATCGCCAATAGAAAACGCCAACCCATTACTGTTTGCGTTTTAATCAATAGATAGTTTGACACGTCAGTTTTGATAGATATATTTCTAATCAGACATCCTCTATCGTTTGTCGGACAATAATTATGGCGCGTCGTTACACCCCAATATTTGACGAACAAAATCCCCCCGGAGAGATTTTTTTCGGGCACGAGGACTTTCTGCCCGGCACAACTACCCCACCCCACCAGCACAACTGGGGCCAACTGCAATTTACCCGAGGCGGCATTATGGAACTGGTCGCTGAACGCCAGCGTTTCCTCGCCCCCGCACGTTACGCTATCTGGGTTCCCAAAGGGGTTATTCACCAGAGCTATATGCGTCGCTCTGTAAGCTACTGTTCGATGAACATCACCGAACCCAAAGCCCTAGCTTTACCCGGCAGCGTCTGCCTGCTTGAGGTATCCCCTTTGATGCATGCCATTATCGATGAGTTGCGCCAGCGTCTTATTTCCGTCCCCGAAAAAGGCAGGGAATCAAGGCTTGCACAAGTGTTGTTTGATGAAGTAACCCATGCGCCGGTACAAAACCAGTTTCTCCCTGCTACTAACGACAAATTAGTCGCACCAATAATCAGGGCACTACAGCACAACCCGGCAGATCACCGCACACTCGCTCAATGGGCAGATGAAATTCATACCACGGAGCGCACACTGGCCCGGCATTTTAAAGACTCTGTCGGGTTCAGTTTCAGCGAACTGAAACAGCGAATCCGGTTTGTCCATGCCATTACCCTGCTGCGCAAAGGCAAATCCATTACCCATATCGCGCTGGAACTGGGTTACCACCAGGCATCACCCTTTATCTCAATGTTCAAAAAGCACGCAGGCTGCACACCGGATCAGTACAGAAACAGACCCCAGCCATGACGCCGGACACATTCACAGGGCAAATACATTGCAGACATTCAGAAGGGGTACATAATTAAGGTAAGACGCTGATATTCTAGAATTACAGGGAACTTTGATGCATCGGGAAACACAGGTCTTTTATTCTGTCTATGTGCGGAGTTTTAACGACAGTAACAATGACGGTATCGGAGATCTGGATGGTATCACCGCAAGACTGGATTACCTTTCCTGGCTGGGTGTAGACGGCATCATCATCTCCCCAATATTTCTCTCTCCACAGACTGATTTCGGTTTTGATGTAACCGACCACGAAGCCATACAACCGGAACTCGGTGACTTTCCTGCCCTGAAAAAGCTGGTGGACAGCGCCCACAAAGTCGGTATCAAGGTGTTGATGGAGCTGGTTATCAACCACACATCGGATCAACACCCCTGGTTCAGGCAAAGCCTGAAAGACAAATCCAACCCCAAAGCCGACTGGTATGTCTGGGCAGATGCTAAGCCCGACGGTACGCCGCCCAATAACTGGCAGTGCATTTTTGGCAGTTCAGCCTGGCGGTGGCACCCAAGCCGGGGGCAATATTTCCTGCACAATACCTTCAGCAACCAGCCAGACCTCAACTTTCACCATCCTGCCGTCCAGGATGCCGTGCTGGCAATGATAGAGGGTTGGCTGAAACACGGCATTGACGGTTTCCGCATCGATTCGGTTAACCTGCTGTTGCACGACGAAAAACTGCGCAGCAACCCGGCAAAACAATTACCCATGCAATCGGCGGAGCGTCGGGATCCGCGCTGCTACCAAAAACAGCGTTATAACCTCTCACGTCCGGACAACATTCATGTTCTGCGCAGGATCCGGGGGTTGTGCGATCAATATGGTGACAAAATCTTGCTGGGATCGTTAAGCGATCCGGATCCCTTCCCGGTCATCGACAGTTACACCAGTGAGGGGGATGCACTCGATGCAGCAAACCTCTTTGAGTCACTGAGCCTTTGCACCGATATGCAAGAAGCAGGCGACCACCTCAGCCGGTTTGAACATGCCGTACACCCGGGTATGGGGTGCTGGAGTCTCAGCAATCATGACATTGCCCGCACCGTCAGCCGTTGGTCACAGGCAGGCAACCAGCCTGAAGCTGCCCGGTTATTGATCGCCTTTCTACTTTCCCTTCGGGGCATCCTGACAGTCTACCAGGGAGAGGAGCTTGGGCTCTGTGAAGCAGAAGTTGATGAGAGTGCCCGGCAGGACAAACATGGCATGCAAAGCGCGCCGGGCTACCACGGTCGTGACGGTTGCCGTACCCCAATGCCGTGGCACCACGAGGCTGCGAACCTCGGGTTCAGTGACGGTATTCCCTGGCTCCCGCCTTTTGAGCCCCACCGCCCGTTTACCGTCGACAACCAGATTCGGGATCCCCAATCTGTACTGCATTTCAGCCGGGCATTTCTGGCCTGGAGAAAAGAACAGCCTGCACTGCAAAGCGGCGGGCAGCGGATTCTGGCCTATAACCACGCCCTGATGGTGCTTGAACGCAGCCACCCGAACCAGACGTTGATCTGTGCCTTCAACGCGTCCCCCGTTCCTGCAAGGGTACAATTGAACTTGCCATCCGGGGCTTCTGGGTTTGACGCACCACAAACCGGTGCGTCTGAGGCTGTATTGGAAGGGGATGTTCTTCTGTTGGGCCCCTGGCAGGCCTGGTTTGGCATTCCAGGGGCAAATTAGGTTGGAGTTAAGGATTAACCACCAGTGAAAGGTCCACTCCTCCGACGACAGATCGTTGGAAGGCCTGGCCATTTTCATTAAACAGGTGGCAATGCTCTGGCGGTAATTCAACAGGGCACCGGTCTCCTGCACTGATTTTACTCTGCCCCTCCAGACGAACCACCAGCGGTTCGCTGCTCTGGGGGGTAGAGAAATACATCAGCGACTCATTGCCCAGTTGCTCGATAACAGCGACTTCAACACCGCCATCGACAAAGGCATCTTCCTCCCCGAGCCGGATATGCTCAGGACGGATACCAACGGTAACATGGTCCCCTTCTTTGCAATCCTGGGTATTGGCACTTACCGTGATCACTTTTCCGCGGTGGAGCTGCACCTGCGAACTGTGAACACCCGGTTTTAGAAGGGTACCGCTCAGGAAATTCATCTTTGGCGAACCGATAAACCCGGCAACAAAGGTGTTCGCCGGGTGATTGTAGAGATCCAGCGGGGAACCTACCTGTTCGACCCGGCCGGCATCCAGAACTACAATTTTCGTCGCCAGGGTCATGGCCTCTACCTGATCGTGTGTCACATAGATCATGGTCACACCAAGCCGTTTGTGCAGTTTGGCGATTTCCATCCGCATCTGAACACGCAGCGCTGCATCCAGGTTGGAGAGCGGTTCATCAAACAGGAACACTCTGGGTTCGCGTACAATGGCCCGGCCTATGGCCACACGTTGTCGCTGTCCGCCGGAAAGCTCCTTGGGTTTACGTTCCAGTAAATGGTCAAGCTGCAGGATTTTAGCCGTCTCATTAACCCGACTCTCAACAGTGTCCTGCGCGGTTTCAGCAAGACGAAGGCCAAATGCCATGTTTTCATAAACTGACATGTGGGGGTAAAGCGCATAAGACTGGAATACCATCCCAATCCCCCGCTCCGGCGGCGGGAGGTCGTTGCAGACCTCCCCGTTAATGGTGAGGATACCATCGGTCACATCTTCCAGCCCGGCGACAAGCCGGAGCAGTGTCGATTTTCCGCAACCAGACGGACCGACAAATACGACGAATTCACCGTGATCAATATGCAGATCCACATCCTTGATAATATGAACCTTGCCAAACTTCTTGTTTACTCTATTCAGAATTACTTCTGCCATGCGCGGGTTCCTCCCTGCATAAAAAACCGGCCTGGTATGGTGGTAAGCGAAGCTTGTTCGCAACAACCAGGCCGGAAAAACCATGTCCTTCAAGATATTGCCAGTCACCGTCAGGCAAACTGACATCTACCTCTTCATTTGAAAGGTTCAAAGCAACAAAAACCGATTGCCCCTCAATTTCCCGAATGAAGGCAATGCCACCATCAACAACTTTAGCGGAATGGAGCGAACCGCGAACCAGGGCCGGATACTGCTTACGCCATGGAAGAAAACGCCGGTAATGGGCCAGCATCGCATCACTTTTCCCTTCCTGGGCATCCACCGCAAGCGGCAAATGGGCATCAGGTACAGGCAGCCAGGTGTCAGTGTCACTGAACCCAGCGTTTTTCCTATCCTTATGCCAAGGCATCGGCGTCCTACAGCCGTCCCGCCCTTTGTATTCTGGCCAGAACGGAATGCCGTATGGGTCCTGGATCTTCTCAAACGGAATATCCGCCTCTGGCAACCCCAGCTCTTCCCCCTGGTAAATGCACAAGCTACCCCTGAGCGACGAGAGGAAGGCCAACATCACTTTCCCGTAGGCAAGTTGATCTTCCTCTTCGGCCCCCCAACGGGTGATCGCACGTACCACATCGTGGTTAGACAGCGCCCAGCATGGCCAGCCATCACCAATGGCTTTCTCTATCCGGTCAATGACGGAGTAAAGGTAACCCGGCTGACGGTAGATATTGAGCAGGTCGAAGGTGTAAGCCATATGGAGCTTGTCATTACCGGACGTATATTCCGCCATGATCTTGAGTGGATCATCATCTCCAATTTCGCCTACCGTGGTGATGCTGTCATACTCATCAAGCAGTACCCGTAGCTTTTTCAGGAAGCCAATATTCTCGGGCTGGGACAGGTCATAGACATGCCTTTGCATCGAATAGGGGTTGGTGCTCGGTACGCCCAACGTCCGGTCTTCACCGGTCGGTACGGGCGGGTTATCCCGCAGTTGCCTGTCGTGGTAGTAGAAATTCACGGTATCCAGACGGAAACCGTCTACACCGAGGTCAAGCCAGAACTGCACCACATCCAGCAACGCTTCCACCACATCCAAATTGTGGAAATTCAAATCCGGCTGGCTGGTCAGAAAGTTGTGGAGGTAGTACTGCTGGCGCTGGCTCTCCCATTGCCAGGCGCAACCGCCGAAAATCGACAGCCAGTTGTTAGGTGGTGAACCATCGGGGCGCGGATCCGCCCAGACATACCAGTCCGCTTTGGCGTTGGATCTATCCTTACGGCTTTCCTTGAACCAGGGATGTTCATCTGAAGTGTGGCTTAACACCTGATCAATCATCACTTTCATACCGAGTTCATGCGCGGTGTTGACCAGCGCCTTGAAATCGTCAAGGTTACCGAAAAGAGGATCCACATCTTTGTAGTCAGACACGTCGTACCCGAAATCTTTCATCGGGGAACAGAAAAAGGGGGACAGCCAGATAGCGTCAACACCCAGTGATGCCACATAGGGCAACTTTGCAGTGATCCCGGGCAAATCGCCCACACCATCACCGCTGGCATCAAAATAGCTGCGGGGGTAAATCTGGTAAATTACGGCTCCGCGCCACCAATCGTTTTGGTTCATTGTTGCTTTCCTTTACGTTTCACTCATCATCCTTTGACTGCGCCGGCAGTGAGACCCGATACAATCCTTCGCTGGAAAACCAGCACCATCACAATGAGCGGAACCGTCACTATCACCGAGGCAGCCATAATGGTTCCCCACGGTAATTCGTACTGGCCAGCCCCGGAAATCAGGGCGATAGCTACAGGCACGGTTCGCTGCTCATTGGTCAGGGTAAATGTCAGGGCGAAAAGGAACTCGTTCCACGCGGCAATAAAGGCCAGAAGGCCCGTTGTCACCAGGGCCGGCCACAATAGCGGCATCAACACCTTGGTAATAATTTGCCATGGCGAAGCGCCGTCGACGATCGCTGCTTCCTCGAGTTCCTCCGGTAACTGCTGCATAAAGGTTGTCAGTACCCAGACCGTAAAAGGCAGGGTAAAAATCATGTACGCCAGAACCAGTCCGGGCATGGAGTTATAAAGCCCAAAAGCGCGGATCAGCTCAAACAAGCCGGACAGCACCGCCACCTGCGGGAACATCGATACCCCGAGAATGGTTAACAGCACGATGTTGCGTCCCCGGAACTTGATTCGGCCGAGCGCATAGGACGCCGTCACCCCAAGCAGAAGCGACAGCGCGACAACCGCGGTTGAAACCAGAACCGAGTTAAAGAGGTTGCGTCCAAATGAGCTGCCCTCAAAGACCTGGGCGTAGTTGGTAAGATCAAAAATCACCGGAATATATTCCACGCTGAACAGCGCAGACCCGGATTTCAGTGATGTCAAAATGGCGTAGTAAAACGGGAACACTGAAAACAGCACGATGACAGTGACCAGAAGCCAAAAACCCACTTTCAGATACCAATTGCGGGGCATATCAGCGTCCTCCCTGTTCTAAGTTGTTGCGTCCGGCATACAGATACAGCACCGTCAACATCGCAACGATAAGGAACAGCAGCGTTGAGGCCGCAGAGCCGTAACCCACATCCTGGAAATCCACCAGGTTCTGCCTTGCATACACAGACATCGACATGGTGTCTTCGTTGCTTGGCGTCAGCACGTAGATAAGGTCAAACACCCTCAGGGCATCCAGCGCGCGGAACACCACAGCGACCATGATGGCGGGTGTGATTAACGGCAGCGTCACCTTGAAGAAAACCCGGACCGGGTGGATACCGTCTATTTTCGCTGCCTCATAGCAGTCAGACGGCAACATCTGCAACGCCGCAAGCACCAGGAGCGCCATAAACGGCGTGGTTTTCCACACGTCCACGGCGATAACCACATTGAGTGCCAGGTCGGAATCCGCCGTCCAGGCTATCGGGGCGGCAATAAAACCCAGTTTCATCAAGAGGTCATTGATCATTCCGAACTGGTCGTGAAGCATCCAGCCCCACATCTTGGCTGAAACAATCGTCGGAATCGCCCAGGGCACCAAAACAGCGGCACGTACAATACCCTGCCCCTTGAACTTGGTATTGAGAACCAGTGCGACAACAACACCGAGAATGGTTTCCAGCGAGACGGAAATCACCGTGAAATACACAGTGTTCCATACAGACAACCACCAGGCCGGGTCAGTCAGGATCCCGTACCATTCACCGTCGTCATAGAACAGGTAATTGTCGAAACCGATAAACGACGCATCACCTGATCCGTCAAGGCTTGCATCGGTCAAACTGAACCAGAGGGTTCGAAGCAAAGGCCAGCCGGCAACAAGTGCCAGGGTGACGAGCATAGGCAGCAAAAACATCCATGCAGCCCGCACCCTCCGTCGCGTCATTGAAGACACATTTTCCCGCTCATCGCGGTGTGTCATTACTGAAGCTTTTTCCATAACACATCCCTTTCGCAATCAGGAGGCCGCCTGAGCGGCCTCCTGCGGGCTTACCAGCGTCCACCCCTACTCAGACGCTTCAATTGCTTTTCAAGGCCGCTAAGCGCCGTATCGGCGTCTTCTTTGCCAGAAAGCACATTGTGTGTCGCATTCCAGAATGCATTGGAGACCTGGTTATAGCGGGCTCCGGTTGCAGTGGACGGACGAGGGGTGCCATTTGCGAAAGTGTCATAGAGGTTGCCAAAGAACGGGTTGGCGTTAAGCACTTCTTCATCGGTGTAGAGTGAAGCAACGGTTGGGTTGTATGACCCGACGATTGCACGGCGTTTCTGCTCCTCTCGTGACGTGAGGTGCATAACGAGATCGGCAGCAAGATCCGGGTGCTGGGAATATTTGGAAACAGCGAGCTGCCAGCCGCCCAATGTCCCGGCGTGGCTGCCGTCTTCACCGCCTTTGGGCAGAGCGACCACACCGATCTTACCTTTCACCGGTGAATCACCGCTGTTACCCAACGACCAGGCATAAGGCCAGTTACGCATAAACACCGCATTGCCTGACTGGAATACACCACGAGCCTCTTCCTCGGCATAGTTGAGAACACCCGGAGGAGAGATGGTATTCACCCAGCTTGCCGCCTGTGTCAGGGCTTCTTTGGCTTTATCATTATTGATGGTGATCTTGCCGTCTTCATCAACAACAGTGCCGCCGTTGTAGGAAGAGATCCATTCCAGCGCGTCACACGTCAGACCTTCATACGCCCTTCCCTGCCAGACGAATCCCCACATTTTATCATTCCCGGCCTCACGTTCACCGGCCTGGATCTTTTCAGCAGAAGATGTCAGTTGTTGCCAGGTTGTGGGTGGTTTCTCTCCGTATTTTTCAAGGAGATCTTTGCGGTAGTAAAGAACGCCCGCATCAGTAAACCATGGCATGGCGACCAACTGGCCCTTGAAGGTGTTGTTTTCTACGATCGCGGGGAAGTGTGCATCCTGGGCGCCATTTGCCGCATTGGACAGGTCGATAAAATGATTTCCGAGGATCCCGGGCCAGATAACATCAATCTGGAATACGTCGATATCCGTTCCGCCTGCTGCCAGCAATTGCTGGTAAAGTGCCAGACGCTCATTGGTCGAATTGGGGGTGGTAACCACTTTTACCGTATGACCGGTCTTTTTTTCCCACTCCGCAACACCTTCCTTGCAAAGCTGAAGCTCCTGGCCAACAGCACCGCAGGAAATCGCCAATTCAGCCGCCCACGCAGAACCGGAAAACGCTGACAAGAGTGCCAGCGCACTTAGTCCATATTTCATTTTTTGCTCCCTTCTTTACGTCTAAACCAATCGTTCACTCAGTACCAGCGTGAAGCAGGTACTTCGAGTGAGATCAGTTGATTCTCTTCTGGCTTTATAGAATTTACTGTTGCCTGACCATTGCGGCCCAGTAACCAGCCCAGCGGAATCGACGAATCCAAGGGAATGTCGAGGTAGCGGTGATGGTATGCCTCTGACGTGGACATGGCATTTGCCCCCTCCCCCGCCTGCTTCGCCACACGCAAGAGATGGTGCCAGCTCTGGAAACCCAGCAGCCGTGAAAATTGCTCTAGTACCTGCATGTGACTTTTTCCGGACGAACGGGAAAGGCGCTTTGCTTCACGCTTCAGTGTCCGGATTTCAGCTTTGGATATGGAGGGTGTCTTCGTAGTCATAGTCTGGACCCCAATTGGCAGTTATGGTGGCCCACTCACACGTACCGCAATGTCGCAGTGACTGTATGACACGTTCTGTATCAGAGGATTGAAAAGAGTAGTGCGTCAGCTTTGCCATGTGGGCGGCAGGCACCTACCAGTGCCTTATTGATAAGCTTAATATTGCGTTAACAATATTTCAACAACTAATTTCGGAAGAATTTGTACGTCTACGCATACAACAAGGGCCAGTAGAACACCGGCCCGGAGGAAACTGATACCCAGAAGGTTAAGTTGTTAAGACTGATGGCTTCAGTTAGGATATTCAACGCATCAGCATGGCATCAAGCGCCGCTGGCAACTTCATCCAGCACAGCCATCACCTGCGGACCTAAATCCCCGTCACAAACCTGCTTACAGACTTTTCGGCGCACTGCCAGGCCGGAGATCAGGCGCTCAATAGACAGATGCTTGTCCTGTTGCAACGCGTTGTAAGCTTCCACCGTTTTGCTCAGGGTCTCATATGGCACCACATCACCATCTACCCTCAACCAGTCCAATTTGTCCACCAACGATTGGCACTCTTCTGAAATTGCCCCGGCAGGATGCCCGGTCATCACAGACAATGCAGTGACACTGCGCTGGAATGCTTCCGGTGAGGTATATTTCGACAGGATGATCGTCAGTTCATCAGCATTGATTTCCACCAGGTGCTTTCGCTGTTTCACCCGACGGCCAAGACGGCCAGATCGTTTTTCTTTACGCTGGATCGGTTCAAACTCTCCATCGATGATCTCGGAAAGATGATCAAGGTCTTGCTTGGGTATGATCTCATTCCGCAGCGGGTTAGGCAGCGTTGGTGCCATGGAACGTTTGCCTTCGTTGTACATTTTAGCGCGGGAGAACCGGATAACTTCATCCACATTGCACTTGATATCAATTTGATAGTCCGGATTGCGCTTCTCCACATCCATGTTGTAAAGCGTCAGGTGGTAACCCCAGAGGTTTACCGCAAAGACTTCTTCACTCTGGCGATCTTTGGCGAGTTTGCGAAGTTCCCGGATCAGATCCGATGAAAAACGGCGCCATTCAATATTCCTGGCCAGCTTCTGGTTCAGTTCGCTGAGTGTCAGGCTGTCTTCCAGACGGCGAGACATCCGGCTTCGGAAGAAGGTGTACAGCTGGAATACAAGTGTATGCTGACGCAGGATTTCCGGTGGAAACAGGAAGTAGTAATCACGAGTCATCAGTTCTTCAAAGAACGACGGTTCCCAAACCAGGATATACAGGTTGGGCTTGATCCGGATTTCACCGTCATCCCCTTCCCTTGGTGCTTCATCCGACGCAGTAATCGTACGGGCTATAAACCTGAACCGGTCACTTTTGAACCCTTCCGGCATGTTCTCGCTAAGCCATCGCCCGGTCAGCTCATGGAGCTGGAAATCCGTAAATTCAATACGGTCGATACTTTCCCTGATGGCATCCCGCGCAGGGCCACTGTCTTTCTTGCCCCTTAATGCAAGGATATCGGTGATGTAGACCGGCGTTTTGTTGCCTATAGTCTGGGTTTGCAGTTGGTATTCAGGCAAATGATGATCGTGATACTGCACCGTAAGTGTAAACAGGGCAAACAACGTCATCAGATCGTCTACGGTCATGATCGATTTGGAAGATCGAGTTTCAATGATCGCCTTGGTGCCACTGATTGCCACCATCGCTTTCTGGTAGCTTTTTTTGGTACGGGGTGGCGCCAAAGCTTGATCAATAATACCGGCCCAGCTGGTAGGGGCGATAAGGATCTGATCTTTCTCGTCAGGCATGGATGGTGGTGTTCCCAGGCCATGCTCAGAAAGCAGGCGACGGTTGACAACAGTCTGTGCCAAAGCCTTGGAGCGTTTTTGCTTTTCCATCACCCGGGAGTGTTCTGACTGCAACACCGCACTGCCCAGCGTTGAGACCAGACGACTGGGATTCACAAATCGGTGAAGCATGGTTTTCCCGGCCAGGCCTTCTTCAAACTTCACCGGTTGCTGTTCAAAAAGCCCAGTCTGAACGGCTGCACGCAGTCTTTGTTGGATCGCAGCTCTTGTCAGCTGCCCTTCGGTAGCTTCCACCAGCTCCGTTGTGGACACTAATCCGTCTGTAGAAGTCAGGCCTTTGAGTGAGATTAGGTTGAGCAATTCAAGGATGCTTCGGGTTACCCCTTTAAAATGTTCGTATTGCGCAAGCCAATCCACCAGTGCTGGATGTACTTCAAACAGGTGGCCATCCTTGTGTGAGCGGGGGGCCTTAATCAGTATTTTTTCCTGCGACTTGTCGTCACTCATGTACAGCTCCGGGGTTCATCCAGCAGTATCGAGATCACACATCCCGTATATTTGACATATTTCCGAAAGACTATACGAAAAACAATGATAAAGAAAGAAAAAGAAGATCTTTTTGTTGGAGGGGCTTTTTAACTGATCTTTATGTTTAATTTGATCTATATGATTATTTTGATCTTATGATCCGGGCAAAGAAAACGTCGTAACTCTTTGTTTATTAATTAATATTTTATGCACAGACTTGGAAGCATGATCATGCCTTATGGGGAAGCATGATCATTAAAGCCACGAAACGATGATCAAACATGGCCCGAAACAATGATCATCAACAACCTGAAACATTGATCAACGAAGCATTGGACTGATGATCATGGACATATAACAGCTTATCCACAGGTTAATATTTTTCTTCTATCCTCATGCACTGCAAACAGCGTTTGAAAGCACGGAAAGATGATCAAGACAGCGGTATTTTGGCATCCTTTCTTGAAAATTTTAACGGGTAAAATCAACTTTTCTCCAGGTTGTTGAATGATTGACCAAAATCCGTCTGACAAATACAGTAAATCCGCGAGCTGTTTACATGCGTCCGGGAGTCGTAACGATGATCAAGGCTATCTAGTTGCATTTCGATCTATTTTCTTTTGGTCTAAGCGCGAAGCCTGTATCGTTCAGGTACGGATCCAGGATCCTCTCAGACCGCACTCTATCTGCAATCAACCGTAATTCAGACACCTCTTATCATAGTTCCGGGCCGTTACTCGGGTTTATTGCTTTAAAACCCTTTCCTTGATCATCGTTTCGTTTGATCTAGCGAATGAGCGAGTACAGATTGTTTAATTTGTTGTCGTATCCAGCCCTTGATCATATTTCCTGATTTCAACTGTAAACCCGGATCAATGATCAAGTGATAGGGGCAGAAACATGATCAAGAGCTTTTATTTCGCTACGCACTCTGGGCGATTGCTTCGCCTCATAATGGGAACTCGAATACTTAGATCGTTGGTCCAGAACAATGATCAAGGAACGGACCGTCATTTTCTGCTCCTCTTGCTGCTCCCCTACCCTGTTCTTTGGGGTAACTGCCTACCCTAGCTACATGCGATCCTGACAGTTTTGTTTTATGGTGGACCGACAAATCGGTTACGTAGGTGCAAAATCCATTAAACTGAAGCAATATTGACCTTTTTCTCAGCGGTCGAGAGCTGAAGGAAATCGAAAAGTCATCGTCCGTAAGTTAGCCGTCATTGATCACGTTTCCGAGAGTGACTTCGATGTGTGAAAAACGCTTAGCGGGATTTTGGTCATCTTTAGATGATTTACATTGTAAATAGGTGACGCTGTAACACTTTAAATCTTTGGAGTTTGTTAAGGTCAAACACCATTAAAAATATCACCACTAGCGTTGATAAAATGCACAATTGTGTAGCATGTCAAATAATTCGGCAGATGTTCAGCTTTTTATTGTTTGGGTAGTGAAATGCTGTACAATCACTTGCTAATGACTCAGTTAGGTGAATTGACGAATGAAAAGGGAAAAGACGATTGATAACCTGCAAACACTTGCCGAGGTAACGAAGCAGGTTCAGGCAGACCGCATTGAAATCGTGATGGAAGAGCGTCGCGATGAACTTTTTCCACCTATGTCCAAAGCGTTGATGGAAACCCGCTCAGGATTAACGCGCAGAAAGCTGGACGAAGCCATTAGCCGTATGGAAGCTGAAGGCCATCAGTTCACCAAGAATAACGCGAATCATTATTCTATTACGCTGGAAGAAGCCCACCAGATTATGGAAGCTGCTGGCGTGCCGGCATTCTACCAGAGCAAAAAGGGTGCTGACCTAAAACCATGGATTGTAAATATCCAGAATCAAAAGGGTGGTACCGGTAAGTCTATGACAGCGGTGCATATGGCTGCATCCTTGGCACTGAATCTTGAAAAGCGATATCGCATATGCCTTATCGACCTCGACCCACAGGGTTCGCTGCGTCTGTTTCTGAATCCTCAAATCAGTGTAACTGATCAGGAAAACATCTATTCGGCTGTTGATGTGATGTTAGGCAACCACCCTGGAGACGCGGATCAGGAATTCCTGATGAAAAATGTGTTGATGCCGACACAGTACCCGAATCTCAAGACGGTTGCTGCATTCCCTGAAGATGCCATGTTCAACGCAGAAGCCTGGCAGCACCTTGCCCATGAACAGTCTTTGGATATTGTCCGTTTGCTGAAAGAAAGGGTGATAGAACCCATTTCTGACCAGTTCGATATCATTATGATTGATACCGGTCCACACGTTGATCCCCTGGTTTGGAACGCCATGTACGCTTCCAATTCGTTGATTATCCCTTGTGCGGCGAAGCGCCTTGACTGGGCATCAACAGTAAATTTCTTCCAGCATCTGCCGACTGTGTATGAAATGTTTCCTGAAGACTGGCATGGCCTTGAATTCGTTCGCTTGATGCCTACCATGTTTGAAGATGACAACAAGAAGCAGGTATCCGTTTTAACGGAGATGAATTACTTATTGGGTGACCAGGTAATGATGGCAACGATTCCCCGCAGTCGTGCATTTGAAACCTGCGCGGACACCTATAGCACCGTTTTTGACCTGACCACCCAGGATTTCGAAGGTGGCAAGCGGACTCTGTCGACTGCTCAGGAAGCCGTTCAACGCGCGAGTTTGGAGCTTGAACGTGTACTTCACAGTCACTGGCCGCAACTGAACCAGGAGTAACAGCCAAATGGCACTGAAAACCTCAGAACTAAATGCCCGCCTTTTTGCCAAGGCAGATAAGCGCCGTGCAACCACTGTTCAGGAAGCTCAGCAAGCCGCGACGGACAAAGCACCTTTTATCGAACTGGCTATTGCCGGTGAAACAACGGTATCTTTTGAGCTTGTAAGGGTTCCTGCTGCTGATGTGACTTCTCGCACCCAGGTGTTTGAAGAAAATGCTCGCGAGCAGTCATTCCTTAACGAGATGGCGCTTTCAGATATTCTGGTGACGTTGAAAAAGTCTGGGCAACAGTACCCAGCGGTTGGTCGTTGGCTGGAAGACGGTCGAATAGATGTCCTGGATGGAAGCCGACGCCGTATGGCCTGTATCGTTGCAGGCCAGGACTTCCTTGTGTATGTGGGGAAGGGGATCAGTACCCGACATGCCAAGTATCTGTCTGATGTTGCCAATGCGCATAAACCACTCTCGCTTTATGAGCGTGGTAAAGAGATGCAGGCGATGCTTGACCGTGGTGAAGTCGTTGATCAGAAAGATTTGGCTAAGGTTTGTAATTGTAGTGAATCTTTGGTGAGTGGTGCGCTGAAAGCAGCCGCACTCCCGCTGGAATTGCTGCAAGCGTACCCTAGTGTTGCTGAATTAGGTCGCCCGACTATCGTAAAACTGCATAAGCTGTTTTACTCTTTAGAGGAAAATCAGCAATCAGGATTGCTCAAAAAGTTGGGTGAAGGAAGTGCCCCCTTCTGGAAAGCAATGCCTTCGCAGGGAGTGAGCCGGATCACCCGCGATGTAACCCTGGATATTGAGTCTTGGTGCGCGATGCAAAAAGAGCCTGAGACAAAATCAACAAATGTCGAAGAGCTGGTTGCGGGAAATGCCAGCTATAAACGCAAAGGGCAGTCTCTTTCAATCAATATCAAACAGCTTTCCGAAGAGCATGCCAGCGCCATTTTGGAATATATCCAAAAGACGTTAGGGTAATATGAAATTTAAAAGGCGCCTCCGGGCGCTTTTTTTATACCAGCCGAAAGGCGTTAATCCCTGGGAGCTTTGATTTTTCACCCCCTTGGTTTGTATCCTGTTACTATCTTCTTTCACTCTGTCTTAATTCCTAAGATCATGCCAAACACCTTTACCGAACAATATACCCGGCTAAAACGCATTCTGAAAAAACGTAATATTCGAGGCTTGGTTTGTCTTTCCGGCACACTGAAATGGGCTGAGTCAATGTTACCCAATGTGAAAGATACCGTTTTGGTATCGTCTGAGCCACTTGCTTACACCTGTTTTATGGATGGTGTTTCGTGGGCGAAAGTAAAAAGCTATCTTGGCCGGGAGCTCAATGATGTGGTTGTTGATGCTTCGCAGGGGTTCGATGCGGAAAAGTTTTCGGCATTGGTTGGATGCTTGAGGGGTGGGTGTACGCTGACGGTGGTGATTCCAGATCGGTTACCGCAAACCCCATTTGAAGCCAGATTGTTCCGTATGTTGGTATCCTACTCGAATGTCGTTGCCAAAGAGAGCTCGGGTGAAAGTTCACTGGAACTGCCTAAAACCGATGATACTGAGCAAGGGGACATAAAAACACCCTTTGTCGGAGGAATGACGAAAGACCAAAGTCAGGCATTTGATGATATCTGTAAGGTTGTTACCGGACACCGTCGTCGCCCATTGTTGATTACTGCTGATCGCGGGAGGGGCAAGTCTGCGGTGCTGGGTTTGGCTGCTGCATCCCTGATGCAAACAAGAGCTATGAAGGTGATTGTCACATCTCCTTCACCGGCAAATGTGGATACGTTGTTTGCTCATGCGCTTTCTTCACTCGGTGAGGAAGCCGTCACCAAGAAACTGGTTGTCGAACACGGAAGCTCATCACTTTCATTTGTCGCACCGGATGCCCTCCTTGAGGGGATTCCCTATACCCCCGATTTAGTTATTGTTGATGAAGCGGCAGCTATCCCAGTCCCCATGCTTGAGCAAATGCTGCAAAAATTCAGCCGGATCTGTTTTTCCTCAACAATTCACGGTTATGAAGGAACGGGAAGGGGATTTGCCACTCGTTTTATTCGTTCCCTGGATGAAAAGGCTCCGCAATGGCGGCGGTGCCAACTCAGCCAGCCGGTACGCTGGGAGGAGGGCGATCCACTTGAGCAATGGCTGTTTAACTTGATGTTGCTTAATGCCGAGCCCGATGAAGTCTCAGAAGCCCCCTTAACGTATAAAAGGTTTGAGCCAGGCCAGATTGCTGAAAATGAGCAACTGTTGACGGGCTTGTTTGGCTTAATGGTAAATGCTCACTATCAAACTTCACCTAATGACCTTGTCCAGTTATTGAATGACAGCAACACTCAAGTGTTTTGCGCTTTGCAGGAGGGGAAGGTAGCTGGTGCTGCGGTGGTGCTGAGCGAAGGAGGACAGGAAGAGGGATTGGCTGAAGCTGTCTGCGCCGGAAAAAGGCGTATCCGTGGTCACCTTCTTGCCCAATCTCTTGCTTGCCATACAGGATGCCGTTCACCTCTTGTAGAAAGGGCGGCGCGGATTCAGAGAATTGCCGTGCATCCTTCTTTGCAGAATTCAGGGATAGGCACTCAACTGGTGCGAGAGATAGAGCTTTCTTCTAAACAACAAGGGTTTGATTATCTTGGTACCAGCTTTGGCGGCACAAAGAAACTCTACCGGTTTTGGGAGCAATGCGGTTTTAAACTCGCTCGAATTGGTATCCAACGTGATGCTGCAAGTGGGACACATTCACTTCAGATGCTTAAAATGCTCAACCGCTGCAAGTGGTTTGTTGAGATCAGGGAAGCGGCGGTGGTCAATTTCCCTACGCAAGTGACCACTGCTCTAAGCCGTATGGAACCGTCTATGGTGGCTGAGCTCTACCGAGATCTTGGTGAGGTGAGAAATGTTCCTGAAATCTGCAGTAAACAGGTAGATGCCTTTTCAAAAGGAGCGTTGAGTTACGAACTGGTATCCGGGAGTTTAGTGGCCTGGTTTACTGCGAGGCTTCAATCAGGGGAATCAAACTACAAAGAAAACTGCCCCTCAGCAAATCTCGCGATTTCAAAAATACTATTGCTTCATAACTGGCAAACAATCTGCTATCACTATGGTTTTTCCGGCCGTAAACAGGCTGAAGCAGCACTCAGGTCCTGGGTTGCTGAGGAATTGGCTTAGTGCCTTTTATTACCAAGGAGAGTTGTATGAAATTCGTGGTGGATACGCATACTCACACCACAGCCAGTGGACATGCTTACAGTACAATTTTAGAAAACAGCCTGGCAGGGAAAGAAAATGGACTGTCACTGCTTTGTATGACAGACCACGCATCCAGTATGCCTGGAGCTCCACACAATTGGCATTTTGGCAATCAGTCAGCCATTCCCCGCTTTCTGCATGGTGTAGGTATCATTCGTGGTATTGAAGCGAACATAATAAATGAAGAAGGTGAAATTGATGTTCCAGAACTTCTTTTCAGTTACGTTGACTGGATCAACGGAAGCCTTCATGAGCCCGTTATTCCACCTACTGACAAACACTCACATACAAAGACGTTGATTAATACAATCCGGAGAGGTGAAATCCATGCAATCGCCCATTCGGGAAACCCTAATTTTGACTTTGATTTTGAAGCGGTCGTTGCAGAGGCTGCCAAACACAAAGTTGCCATTGAGATAAATAACGCATCGTTGTCTACTACCCGACATGGTAGCGCGCCGCGCTGTGAGGAAATTGCGGCACTTGCGAGGGATCTTGGCGCCTATGTAACAACCGGTTCGGATGCACATTTCGCTTATGCGGTTGGGGAGTTTTCAGCAACTCAGGCGTTACTTAAAAAAGTTAATATGCCGGAGGAGTTGGTTATTACCTCCTCTCCGGAACGATTCTTATCTTTTCTTGATGAGAGGGGAGGGGAGCGAATCAATGAGTTTGCACATTGGTATCGCGATTAATCCCAAACATTGAACCCGTTTGGTTATATTCCTCAAAAAGAAAAGGGCATCTTATGATGCCCTTTCTGGCAAATTGGTTAAGCTGTTGACTACTTATCGGTAGTTTCATCGAGCCATTCGCCAAGCTGAGTGCCTTTATCTTCAACCCAGTCTGCGGCTTTTCCGGATTTGTCTTTAAGCCAGTCTCCGGTAATCTCGCCTTTTTCTTCCATCCATTCCTGACTTTGTTCAGCCTTTTCCCCTGCCCATTCAGACGAGCTTTCGTAAGTCCCTTTAGCCGCAGAGGCGACATCTTCACTCAATACCTTTGCACTGCTTTTGACTTTGTCCCATTGAGAGTCTTGGGCCATTGCCGGAGTACTAAGAAAGGCGGCTGTCAGGCCTGCGATAAACCACTTACTTAATGTCTTCATCTTATTCATCTCCGTTATGTCCAAGGCGTAGAGCATTTTATCATGAAACTATAACGTAAGGATGAGTCGGTAAAGTCAGAGAATTGTTCAGAATGATAATCGTGAAATTGAAGAGGATTTACAGTGTAAATTCACCTTGTGGTGCCCGAAAATTAAGAAAAGAACGGTAAGACGATAATGTTCTCAAAATACTGATGTTTCATGTGATGAAACACGAATATTTAATCTTTATAAGATTTATCCAAGGTTCTTTACGCTAGTATAACTTTTGATTCTTCTTTGAAAACTGTCGAGGATTATGCAAAGTGCGTCGGAAGTAAATCCTGGTCGAAAACTGGATAGGCTGATTGTCTTAGCGACAGACGGTCAGTCTGTCATGCTTAATGCTGTGGGAAAGCGTGACCAGAATGAGCCAGATGTTACCGAAGAACAAGTAGTGAATTTTCTTCTCAAGCTTAACGTTGGGCATTACTACATTAAGCGAGACGTTCTTATATCGGCATTAGCCTCAGTTAACTCGGGCGGTAAAGAATCAAAGGCTCAGATATTTACTATAGCTGAGCAACGGGATGCAAAGGCTGTTGCAAAGATGTCCGCAGATAAAATGCGGGCAGAATTGCGGGTCTCAGCTCCTTATGGAGGCAAGAGCATTTCATGGGAAGATGCGCTGGACGCACTCAAACTTGCGGGAATAACCGCGGGTATTCAACGGAAGGCACTCGAAGCCTTACTATCCAAAGCTAAATTTCTTAAAGCTGGTGAAGAAGCCACTGCAAATGTGGCGTTTGGAAAGCCTGCGTCTAACGGTAAAGACGGTAGGCTTCGCTATCTTAAAGAAGACGCCGCAAGCCGGGTACTTCAACCCAAGGAACGTAGCGATGGCACCGTAGATATGAAGGACCTCGGTGATGCAATTACTGTAAAATCCGGGGAACCTTTGGCGATCATGAGCGAGGAAACGACCGGCGTTGACGGATACAAAGTTAACGGAGAGCGTCTTCCCTCTGTCCCAGGTAAGCCTTTAAAAGTAAAGTTCTATGATGGCAGCGTCCTCAGTGAGAACGATCAACGCATTATTGTCTCTACACGCGAAGGAATGCCGATTCGCCACCCCGATGGTGTGGAAGTTGATGATGCTTTGGTTCTAAAGGCGGTCACCCCGACAACCGGACACATTAAATTCTCAGGAAGTGTCGTTGTGCGTGGCGATGTCTCCCCTGGGATGAAAATTCTTGCATCAGGCTCAGTAACCATAGGTGGAACAGTAGAATCTGCATCAATTCGTGCAGGCTCAGATATTGTTGTACAACATGGTGTAATAGGAAGGCACCGGGAAAACACACCAACTTGCCAACTGGTGAGCGGTGGAAGCATTGTTGCTAATTTTGCTCAGTTTTCCTCACTCAAAGCTCAGGACAATATCCATTTGAAACTTCACGCCTGTAATGCCTACATAGAAGCAGGTGGGAATGTTGTCATCAGCGAAAAACTGCGTAAACAAAGCGGAATTTACGGAGGGATGGTAAAAGCGGGTCTGGGAGTTGTCACCTCGTTTTTGGGCGCACCTGCAGGGACACCTACAGAGGTTTATGCATACTGTCGCTATCAGGAATTCATAGATCGCTTAGAGGCGTTGGAAACGGATATAGAAGCGTCTCGTGGGCAACTATCTAAAGCTATCGAACTTCAAAGAAAGCTGGAACGCATTCCCGAATCAAAACGCCCACCTGATTTATTTGATAAGATCTTCGTTACCCGTCAGCACTACTCTGGAATCTACGAGAACCAGAAAACTGCTCAAGAAGGACTTCGGGAAGAACTTAACGAAGGTTACGGCCTATACGACATTACTGTTACCATGAGGCTTTACCAAGGCGTTCGCTGCTTTGTCGGCAAGCATAAACTGAGTATCGACTCTGAGCACGGACCCAGTAAGGTAAAAGTTCGGGAGAATGAAATTCTCCACGAACCTCTTCGATAGCTGGGTGCTATTCAACTCTCCGAGACGTTTTTATTAGTTCTGGTTCTAATCCATAGAACTTATTCCCGGTATTCCCTTCAATTTACACTGTAAACCCTTATTCGGCAGTGGTAAGGCGACGCATTGGTTGCTTGTTTTATGCCAGCTTTCGCTGGCGGTATCCGTTTATTGGACAGGGAAAGGAATTCTGCTGCATCCTTTATAAGTTAACAGTAAAAGCTTATGAATAAGGCCAATCTGCATAATCTGAAGATAAAAAAACCGGGATACTAGACCCCGGTCTTAGCTCGTTTCTTTATCAGGATTTTTGCTTGTCAAATACAAACCCTTGGAAACCATCAACGTAGAGTTCAGAAAGCTGTTGAAGCTGTTGTTCTGTTTCTACTCGTGTCGCAATGGTCGTTATGCCAAGGTTATTCGCAGTGCGGCTGATGGAAGAAAGCAGCATGCGCTTGTCTTCATCGTTAATATCTGCCGTATAAGCAAAGTCAATTTTGACATATGACGGTTGGAAATCTTTGATGTAGTCCAGGGACTCGAAGTGACGGCCGTAGTTATCCACGCCAAACCCAAAGCCGAGACGCACGATACTGTCGGCCAGTAAGCTCGCGTTGTCTTGGTGATAAACGAACACTGATTCGGGAATCTCAAACAACAACTGCCCACTGAGGTTTTTAGCGTGTGACAATTTTTCGGTCAGCCAGCGCAGGAACGAAGCACTGGTTGAACTGGTTGTTGTCAGGTTTACTGCTACCGGGCCAACAAGTTCCCCTGAATTCAGCATCACCAGCAGGCGGGAGATTACATGGCGATCCAAATGTTCGCCCATCTTTAACTGCTCGATTGCGTTAAGGAACTGACCTGCACCGTAAAAATGTTCTCCCTTTTCAATGGCTGTAAACACCTCCCGATGCAGCGGACTGCGGTCCGAAGCGACTGCCGGCTGGTATTTGTAAACAAACAGGCCTTCTGAAATCGCTTCTTCCACCAATGTCTTCCACTGGGTTTTACCCATTACATTGGAGCTTGAAGTATGGCGAATAAGATGAAGCGGCTGAGCCGGATTCTGTTTCGCCATTGCCAAAGCATTGTCTGCTTGTGATAACAGTTTGCCGACGTCGGTTTGGTTATCGTTAGCGACCAGACCGATTGCCAGGTGTGCGTCTACATCCGCTTCAACGTGTGTGCGTAAGGTGTCCAGCAAGAGTGAACCAATCTGTTTCAGGTCATCGGCAGTGACACCCGGCAGGATCAGGGCGAATTCATCGCGGCCAATCCTGGCTGTAGTGGCTTCAGACAGGGAAAGGCTTGTATTAATACGGTTTGCGATAGAAGCAACCAAGGAGTCACCTTCCGCAAAACCCTTGTCATCATATGCCTTGTCTATTTGTTCCACTTTAATGAGAGCAATACCACCTTCCCCTCCATCGTGTACCCATGAACGTAGCTGCGCCATGAAGAAGTTACGGTTACCAAGTCCCGATACCGCATCTTGGTAAGCTTTTTCGCGCAGTTTTTCGGCTTCTTTAGCTTGTGCCTCAAAGTACTGCTGAAGTTTGGTAGACATGCTATTGATAGCTTGCACAACCGTACGAAGATCTGCTGTTTTAGGGAGTTCGATTGGGTTGCCAAAGCGGTTGTTCGCTATCTCTCGTGCACGATGGGTAATGACTTTTAAAGGACTGAGGGAATGTTTTAGTTGCAGTGCGATAATGAGTGCTGCGATCAGCAGTGTCAGGCCAAACCAACTGGCCAACTGTGTTGTGGCTTTCCACAGTTCCCGATAGGCAAAACCTGGATGGGAAACTACGGTGACTTCGGCCAATTGTAACCAACCGCTGGTGAGCGTGCGGTTTTCCTCAATTGCAGGAAACAGGTTCAGGTCAGTGAACCAGTGGGGAATACCGTCATAATTGACCGGATACTCTCGTACTATTTCTGAATTGTCAGCCAACATTTTGAGTTGGACTTTCTGGTAATACCCTCCATCAAACAATGCATTGATGACGGATTCGGATGCTATCTTGTCATTGCTTTCCAGATAAGGTGCCAGTGCCAGACCCATCGAGTTTACGGTGTTGTTTACCTCAGCGCTTTGCTGGGTTAACAGGAAATTCCGCGTGGTATTCAATTGCACACCGAACACAGCAAGCATTAGGGTCATGAATATGGCAAGCATCCATAAAAGTATCTTTCTATAAAGGGTCATAGTGCGTTATCCATCATAATTTCTGACCGGTTTCTTTAATTTCAATTTATCTACACGGGAGCGCAGGTCATTCCACAATCCCAGTCTGTTCGAGTTGCCGGCAAGTTGAGAAGTGGCCCCTTGTTCTTTAATGAGCCACAGCTTAGTACCGTTAAAGCTGTAAATTGGCACCAGGTCTCGTCTTTTCGACGCGAGTTTGATTTCAGGGTCGATATTGTCGAGAAGCAAAGGAACTGAAGATGGCGTGGGGTAATAAGCGACAACCATATGGAACTGGTTCAGTGATAAAGCCTTTACATAAACCAGGCGAAGTTTTTTGTCGTCAATGCCTAACTCCCTGAGGGAGTAATACTTGGCGATACTGAAGTCCTCACAATCCCCGGCATTGCTGCCGAGAAATTCCAGTGGTGTGGCCCAGTAGTCTTTCTTACCCCAAAGATCGATGTCATTGACGAAATAAAGTTGGTTGAAGAAAGTATTTATTTTTTCCAGCTTTTCTTTTTCGCTCAGGTTACTGGATGAATCAACGATATGACGCCACGCTGTCACCCGTTTACCTGCACGCGCACCGTAAACCTTCTCGACTTTTGCTACCCAGCGCAATTCAGTACTTGTCATGGCAATCCCGGCTGCAGATACCGCAGTCAAAATTGCCGTGAAAAGTAGTGATTTAATGTACCGGGGTTTACCCATGATGCCCCTTACTGTTCCATGTATGAGCCAGCAACGTGTACTCCATCAGGTGTTTGTCAGGAAACGATTTCAATGTTGTCTCAAAGATTGTTCGAAGATGTCAAATTATATACATCTGCAATGCTATCAGGCACGAAATTACGATGGAATTTATTGAATTTTGAAATCCTCTTTTTCGAGACAGTGCTTTCTCATTTTGTCGTAGAGCGTCTTCCTTGCCAGACCGAGTTCTTCCTGAACTTCTTTCAAACGGCCTCCATGCCGGGTGAGGGCATCCCGTAAAACTGTATATTCAAACTGCGATACGCGATCAGCGAGGGTGGTTTCTGCCGGGAGATCTGTCATTGCTGTTGCGTGTTCCCGGTTGAATGTTTCCCCAAGCAATATATGCCTTTCTGCGACGTTACGAAGTTCCCGGACATTTCCTCCCCAGCGGTGAGCAATAAGTTGAGATTCGAGTTCTGGTGGAATGTGGGGGACAACGAGCCCGTACCGGGAAGCCACTGTCCGGGTGAAATTGTTGTAGAGCGTGAGAATATCCTCTTTCCGCTCTCGCAACGGGGGAAGGTGAATTGGTACAAAGTCGATGAAGTCGAACAGCTCAGTATTGAACAGCCCCTTGTCAGCCTGAAGTTTCAGGTCGCTTTCACCTGATGACAGGATCCTGCAGGACAGAGAGTCTTTTTGTCTGTGGCTCTTTAATTGTTGGAGCAATGCTGACTGGTTCTGCGCTGTCAGTTTATCTATATCCGCAAGAAACAGTGTGCCGCCTTGTGAGGCACTGAATAGGTTATTGCTGCTTGCGACACCGGCAAAAAGGTCATTTTCGAGAGCATGGGAGCTGACTGACTGGCAATTGATTTTGACAAATGGGCTTGCAGCAGAACTGCTGTGGTCATGGAAAAAACGTGCTGCCAGAGACCGGCCTGTACCCGGCTCGCCATGGAAATGGATGGAAGAGGAACCGGTTTTCAGATGGGTAAGCACACGCCTGAGTTGCTTGATTGACGGGTCATTGCCCAAGATACGCGGACCGGGGCTGCTTTGTGCGGCCAGTTCATCACGGAGTTCCCTGTTTTCAAGAATTAACTGGCGCTTGTCTGCTGCACGTTTTACAACGTCTAAAAGGTGATCGGTCGAAAACGGCTTCTCAAGGAAATCGTAGGCGCCAAGCCGCATTGCTTCTACTGCGGTCGAAATATCTCCGTGCCCGGTGAGGACAATGACCTGAAACTCGTCATCTATTACCAATGCGCGGCGGAGGAATTCTATGCCGTCAATTCCCGGCATGTTGATGTCAGTGATAATGACACCGTCATATAAGCTTCCCAACTCCGTTAGCGCATCCTTGGCGGAAGCAAAGGCCTGAACGTCGTAATCTTCCAGTTCCAGGGTTTGGGAGAGGGAGTGGCGGATACTCCGCTCATCATCAATAAAAATGACGTTTCGGGTCATACTGATTCCTCATAATGGCCGGGAATGGTCACGATAAATTCCGCGCCACCGTTTAGGTGGTCTGCAACGCGTAACGAACCGGAAAATGCGTCCAGGATCCGGCGCGAGATCGTAAGACCTAGCCCCAGCCCATCCGGTCTGGTCGTGAAGAAAGGATTGAAAATTTGTTTTTTCATGTCGTTATCAATGCCTGGTCCGTTATCCCAAACATGGATGGAGACAGAATCCTTGTGTATAGAGGTATATATCCCAAGTTGCGGGGATGGTGTGTCTGAAAGCACATGGATAGCATTGGTCAGCAGGTTGATAATAACCTGTTCAAGCTGTACGGCATCTGCATAAACGTGGCATTGCTGCGGGATAGGTTCAACCTTGATGATGATACCGTGTTTGAGCATATTGGCTTTGGTAAGGTTTATTGCCGAAACAACAACATCATGAAGCTGGGCACTTGCTGAAGAAGCCTGGTGGGATTTGCGGGCAAATACCTTAAACCGGGCGATAATTTCCGTCACCATGGTGTTGAGCCGGACAATTTCCTTCAGGTTTTCTTCAACCAGATCGTACTTTTGCCGGGACATCGCTTTAATCCCGTTTTCGGCATACGTTCTCATGGCGGCCAGCGGCTGGTTGATTTCATGGTTTATGCTGGCTGAAAGTTCCCCCAACATTGCCAGTTTTGCGGCCTGGATAAGCTCGTCTTCCGTAGACTTCAAAACTTGTTGCGTCTGGTCGTATTGCTCGAGGGTGATTCTGAGCCTCTGGTTGGCATTCTGAAGGGATCGCGTCCTTTCGGCTACTTGGTTCTCCAGTTGGTTATTCAGATCGGCCAGACGGCGTTTGGCGACGATTGTCTGGGTGATACTCAGGCCAACCAGGGCAACCAGGGCATAAAATGTGGCAAACAAAGCGGATACACCAACCACGGTGCCATAGATCGTCGATGTGGGTGTAAACCCAACTAAAACCCATCCTGCACCTTCAGCAGCACGCGAAGAGGCGAGCATTGGTTCACGACGGTAGGTGTTCAGTCCCAGTGACAACTGGTGGTTGCCTAACAGATTTTCCAGTGAGGTTTCCGCGCTGAGGTAATTAAGTGGCGTGTCGCCATACCGGCGCGACGAATGTATCGCGTCTTTCTGCGCGGGGGTTAATTGTACCAGCGACTGGAAGAGCCAGTTTCCTCTGGAGCTGTAAAAAACAACACCGAGCTGATCGGTAATCGCATAATCGTATGACTGGTATTTCCAAACCTGTTCAATGATGGAAAGGTCCACTTTAAGTGTAATGACGCCTGTTATCTCACCCTTGTCATAAACGGGTGCAGAAAAATAGTACCCCCGTTTGTCTGAGCGGGAACCCAACGCATAATAGCGGCCAATCTGGCCAGCAATAGCCTGTTGGTAGTAGGGGCGATAGTTATAGTTCTCTCCAACGAAACTGTAAGGTTTGTCATAGTTACTTGAAGCTAATGTGGTGCCATCTTTATCCAGGAGGTAAAGCGTGTCGGCATCGAGTCGCTCTGCCCAGTCCTTCAGTAGAAGGTTGGTATCTCTGGCAAGCATGGCGTTGCTGGGAACTCTAAGTACGCGGAGAAGGCGGGGATCCGTTGAAAGCAGTTCAGGTATTTCGCTGAAACGGCCAAGCTCCGCCAGAATTTTTTCTTCCAGGCGTTCAACATCATCGGCAATTTTACTGATTTGCAACTGGCTGGTTTGGTGGTAAGTCACCGTTCCCACTGCTGCCGTTAAAACGAGGCCAACTATTACTGCGCCGGCAATTAAACGGGACTTGCGCAATGTACACTCCTTTTTCATTACCTGCTTATTATGACAGGCAAGGGTTGTCATTCCATTTGGCTGCACGCAAAATGAGCCGGAAATCATACTTTCTGCTAACAGAATTTCTCTTGTTGGTGCTGAGCAGAATAAAGACGCTTTTTCCGGGAGGCTACGATGGATCTCTATGATATTCGAAGAGAATATACGCAAGGTGGTTTAAGGCGAAAGGATCTCCCAGCCGATCCGTTAACCCTTTTTGATAAATGGATGCAGCAAGCCATAGAGGCAAAATTGCCTGATCCTACTGCCATGACAATTGCAACGGTTGACAGCGACGGTCAGCCTTTTCAGCGTATCGTCCTGCTAAAGCACTATGATCATGACGGTTTTGTGTTTTATACCAACCTTGGCAGTCGCAAGGCCGGTCAGCTGAAAGAAAACAATAAAATCAGCCTTCATTTCCCATGGCATTTCCTTGAGCGACAGGTACACATCACCGGAACTGCTGAGAAATTAGGGACCTTGGAAGTGATGAAGTATTTTTCCTCCCGTCCAAAAGAGAGCCAGATCGCTGCCTGGGCATCCCACCAGAGCAGCCGTCTTTCTGCAAAAGCAGCGTTGGAAGGTAAATTTCTGGAACTTAAACAGAAGTTTTCCAAAGGAGAGGTTCCGCTGCCGACATTCTGGGGTGGGTTCCGGGTGAAAGTGAATTCAATGGAGTTCTGGCAAGGGGGCGAACATCGCCTCCACGACAGGTTTATTTATACGGGTGAAAATGGTCAGGGAGAGTGGGAAATCGAGCGCCTGGCTCCGTGATCACGTGGGATCTGTCATTCAGGAGAAGCCCCCAGGAAGGGGGCTTTTTTTAAGCTTTTAAAATGACCGATAGCTGTTTTTTAAACAGTGAGGAAGGAATGTGAGAGCCAAATCCGGCATCAATGGCTTTCTCAATCAGCTCCGATTTGCTGGAGGCAGAAAACTTCACACGCAGTTTGCAGACATAGTTCTCGAAGGTTTTAACCGTAACGCCTAAGACGTTGGCGATAAACTGTGGCTTTTTCCCATAAAGCATCAGAAAAAGTGCCTCAGATTCCCTCGGGCTCAATGAAAGCTCCCTGTGCGAACACACCGAGCTGATTGAATATGACGAACAGTCGGGGAAATGCATGGCTCGGAAAATTTGGTACCCAGCCTCCAAAACAGCAGCGTCTTTCAGTTGCTGTGCGAAGAATAGGGTGCCCAACATGTTGCCTTGACTGTCTCGCCACGGGGCTTTTGTAACCAGGTGAGCACGCCAAACGCCATCCGAATAGGGATGAACATTAAGAACACTCAACCTGCGGCCGGTTTTTAGAACATACCTGTCCTGCTCTTGAAAGGTATTGGCAAACTGTCCTAAGGGGTCCGGAAGATCCCCGTAGTTCAGGCCAATACAGTCTTCCGGATGTGGAATCCCAATGAGTTCGGCATACTCTTGGTTCACATGGACAAAGACCGAATCACGGTCTTTACATCCCCAGCAACCTGGCAACTGATCAAAGAGCGAAAGTTCCCTGCAAGAAGGATATGTATGGTTGTCCATTTTTCTTATTATTTTGCGTTATAAGCAGGGGAATTGTATGAGAAAATGACACGTTTGGGGAGATATCGGTATAAAAAAAAGCGCTGGACCAGCCAGCGCAAACCAGAATATCGGCTCATTGAGAGCACAATCCTGTACGACGTGTAGAAGAGGTGTCAAAGGAGTGCGATGTTTAGAGGGTACGTCCACACCGACTCTCTGACATGGTCCACTTGCGATAGACCAGAGGCACAAGGTACCAGACCTTGCACCACGAAATCACTATATCGCAATGTTGATACTGTAAGTAGGGGGGAATTCCCCTATCTTTATAATATGTAATGTATTTCACATAAATGCTCCTACTTCCCATTAAATTTCAAGACCATACGAGTACTGTGGTATTGGTTCAAGATATGAAAGAAATGTATATAATTGTTACATTATTCTTTCGGTTCCCGGAACGATGCGCTGATAAATCACAAAATTCGGAAAGATGATCAAGGTGAACACTGATCAAACGCACTTCGGAACAATGATCATGAGTGATCCTTGAAAAGATCGATTTTATTGCCTGATTTATGCTCATCCTGTGTGATGCAAGTCGCTGAATCCAGCATTTTTTAAGGTCCGCTGCCATGGTGAAGGGAATTATTTATCGTTCAATTGACAAAGCCCGTAGAAAACACCACTCTTGATCATGTTTCCGGGAACTTTTCTGCTCTGAACTGGTATCCACAAGGAAGTTTTATGCCCGAGAAGGTACCTGCATCCGAAGTTATCACGCTCCCTGAGGAGCAACACCACCATGCCCATCAATACCACCAGGTAGTTATAGGCTTGCGCGGCCAGTCAGAATTTGATGTTCAGGGGTATGGCAGTCTGGTAGGCCCCGGACAGGGATGCCTTGTGTCCTCAAATTCAGATCACGCATATGTAGGTATGGGTAACAACCAGATTCTGGTGATCAATCTTCCTATCGACGAAGCAAACCATGACTGGCATACCAGGATGGATGCGATGTTTGAGCAGCAGGTCTACTTCAACCTTGACAGCCAGGGGGAGTTGTTGGTGAGGGCCCTGAGTGCGGAAATGCTTGCCAGTCCGGATGATCCTCTGCTGGCTCGGGCGAGTGCAGATACTATCCTGTGTGTGATGCAGCGGCACTTTCGTAACCCATCAACGGTCTTTCACCGGGGACAACGGCTGGATCTGGATGTGGTTGAACGTTATATACTGCAACACCTGAACCGAAAAATTTCTGTCGCCCAGCTTGCTGGCCAATGCTTCCTTGGGGAAAGTCAGTTCCATTACCTGTTCAAACAACAAACTGGTATTACACCCCACCAATTTGTTCTGGACCGCCGTCTGAAAATGGCTCGTGAACTTATCAAGGAAGGCGAGTTAACCTTCTCCCAAATCGCTGACAGCTGTGGTTTTGCCAGTCAAAGCGGCCTGACCTCTGCCTTTACTCGCAGTTTCGGTATGCCTCCCAGCGAGTACCGCCGTCGCCACTCATAGTCTTTGTTCAATATGCAGGTTTCAGGGAAGAGTGATGGGATCCCGGGCACTGAAAAAGACTTCCCTCCTTCGATAATCACACCATTTTATATACTCAAAATAATGCGATAGGTTGCGCATAATTCAGGGCTGCCTGTTAAAAGCTCTGGCTGATCGAGCGCCACATTTGTTATCCATTGGAGGATTTTGAAATGATGCCGGAGGATTATGAAAGACCTTCCGTCATAATGCGAAATAAAATGCCGCCAATTGCAACATATATGTAACGAGTCCATGGCTGAGTGTGTTTCTACAGGGTAAAGCACTGGGGGAAACCAACGGCGATGGATCCGGATCACGAGGTGGACACTATGTACAAGGCAACGGATGTCACAGGCCCGGGCTTCTTTGATCAACCCTTGGAGACGCATTGGGCGGCAATTTCCCCCCAGTACAGCGTAGATGAATCCAATTTGTTGGAACAGCTGCTTATGCTGGCCGAGCCCTCACCGGATGAAAATACCAGGATCGAGAAGGATACAGCGGATCTTATAGAAAGGGTTCGAAATGATAAGACTGCCGTGCAGCTTATTGATGCCCTTTTGCTTGAATACAGCCTTGATACACGAGAAGGGATCCTCCTGATGTGCCTGGCTGAAGCACTGATGCGGATCCCGGATACGGCGACAGCTGATGCGTTGATCCGAGACAAACTGAGTGTCGCAGACTGGAAATCCCACCTCAAAAATTCGGACAAACTTTTTGTTAATGCGTCCACCTGGGGACTGATGCTGACCGGGAAAGTCATCAGCCTGGATGAGCAACAGGAAGGTAATGCCGGGTCAGTGTTGAACCGCTTGGTAAACAAAATGTCTGAGCCGGTTATCCGCAAGGCAATGAACCAGGCAATGAAAATCATGGGGCACCAGTTCGTGTTGGGTAGAACCATCCATGAAGCCTTGGATAAGGGCCGTAAACCCCGGCAAAGCGGCTATACCTATTCGTTTGATATGCTCGGGGAAGCGGCACTGACCCGGGAAGATGCAGAAAAGTATTTCCAAGATTACCTGCATGCTATCGAAGCAGTTGGTAAAGCACTCCAAGACGGTTCTGGCCCTGCACCATCAGTTTCAATAAAACTTTCAGCCCTCCACTCTCGCTATGAAGTGTTCCAGGAGCACAGGGTGATGACGGAAATGTATTCAACCGTCCTGACCCTTTTAAAGCATGCCCGCGAAAAGAAAGTAGCCATTACCATCGATGCTGAAGAGTCAGACCGCCTTGAACTGTCCTTAAAGCTGTTTGAAAAACTTTACCGGCACGAGGAAATAAAAGGCTGGGGGGAATTAGGGCTGGTGGTACAGGCTTATTCAAAGCGTGCATTGCCAGTACTTGCCTGGCTGACAGCACTGGCAAAAGAGCAAGGCGACCGTATTCCGGTTCGCCTGGTAAAAGGCGCCTATTGGGACAGTGAGATAAAACTGGCCCAGCAACGCGGTCAGGAAAGCTATCCGGTATTTACCCGGAAAGAAGGGACGGATGTTTCTTACCTCGCCTGTGCCCGTTTTCTGCTCAGTCAACCGGTTCGTGGATATCTCTACCCTCAGTTTGCCAGCCACAATGCACACACTATTTCCGCTGTGTCCTCAATGGCTAGCCATGGTGATTTTGAATTTCAGCGTCTTCATGGCATGGGGGAAGCACTTTACAGCCATGTACGGGAAAAGCATGGCTGTGATGTGAGAATTTACGCGCCGGTTGGCAGCCATAAGGATCTCCTGCCTTATCTCGTTCGACGTTTGTTGGAGAACGGTGCAAACAGCTCGTTTGTACACCGTTTGGTGGATGCCCGTTGCCCCGTTTCTGAGTTGACGGAACACCCTTCGGTGACGCTGAAATCCCATGCCCATTTCCATAATGACCGGATACCGCTGCCGGGGGACATATTCGGAAATTTACGCAGAAATTCATGGGGGCTGCCGCTGGCAATAGACAGCCAGAGAGTCCCCTTATCTGAAGCGGTTAACCTGTTTATGGGTGACCACCGCTGGCACGCAATGCCGTTGGTTAACGGGGAAAAGTCCGTTGGGAAAACACACCTGGTTACCTGCCCGCATAGCCGGAGCACCGCTATAGGTGCTGTTGACTGGGCAGATACTAAAACAGTGGAAAAAGCACTTGATGGTGCCACCAGTGCTTTACCAGCCTGGCAGAAGCTTACCGTAAGGGAACGGGGGCACTTCCTGCTGTCCCTGGCCGACAGGTTAGAAAGCCATACACCCGAATTAGTGGCTTTGTGCCACCGTGAGGCGGGTAAAACGATCCAGGACGCTGTTGATGAAGTGAGAGAGGCAGTGGATTTTCTCCGTTACTACCCACAACAGGGAAATTCGCGGTTTGGAAGTGAGCAAGTATTCACTTCATTTCGCGGGGAGAAAATGCGGATCCAACATGAAGGATTGGGCGTTGTAGTTTGTATCAGTCCCTGGAATTTCCCGCTGGCTATTTTTATTGGGCAGGTTGCTGCGGCTCTAATTGCGGGTAATACCGTTATTGCCAAAGCGGCAGAACAGACGTCGCTAATTGCATTCCGGGCAATAGAGATGCTGCTTGAGACAGGTATCCCGCCGGGTGTTATCCAGTTTGTACCAGGTGATGGTGCCAGTGTTGGGGCAGCAGTTATATCGGACGAACGTGTTGCCGGTGTTGCATTCACTGGCTCGACACCAACTGCTCAACATATCAGCCGTGTACTGGCTGGACGAAGAGGTGGAACCGCACCGCTTATTGCAGAAACAGGCGGGCAGAATGCGATGCTGGTAGACAGTACCGCCCTGCCAGAACAGGTTGTCCGCGATGTAATCCGGTCTGCCTTTGCATCTGCCGGCCAGCGCTGTTCAGCTCTCAGGGTACTGTTTGTACAGCAAGATGTAGCCGACAGGATTATTCCTTTGATTAAAGGTGCCATGTCGGAATTGTCAGTCGGCTCGCCGGAAATGCTGAGTACCGATGTTGGCCCGGTCATTGATGAAAAGGCACGTATGAAGCTGGCTGCCCATGTTGAGCACATGAAAAAACAGGGTCGGTTGGTGTACGAAGTGAAACTAGGTGAAAACTGCGCTGATGGAGACTTTATCGCTCCGGTCGCTTTTGAGATTGATGATATCAACCAGCTGGAAACTGAAAACTTTGGCCCGGTTCTTCATATTGTCCGATACAAGGCAGATGAATTGGACAAGGTTATCGATCAAATCAATGCGACCGGATACGGCCTGACGCTCGGTGTGCATTCACGGAACGAAACGACTTACCTGCATATAGAGAAACGGGCTAGGGTGGGAAATTGTTACATCAACCGCGATCAGGTTGGTGCTGTGGTTGGCGTACAGCCCTTTGGTGGCCAGGGATTGTCTGGCACCGGGCCCAAAGCCGGGGGGCCACACTACCTGTACCGATTTACCAAGCCGACAGTTGTATCCCATTAACTGCCTAATTGTTCTAGGAGAAAGAGAATGTCTGAATTGAAAGCTTTCATCGAGCAAAGCCGGGCGGTGTGGGAGCAATGGAATGAAATCGGCGTTAAATCCCGGGTTGCAGTGCTTGAAAAGTGGGGAAACCACTTGCGACATCGCGGAAGCCAATTTTCGGAAGCCGCAGACATGGTGCAATTTCAATGTGCCCAGGCAAATAAACTGATTGCAGAAACGGAACTTATGCCTGGGCCTACGGGAGAAACCAATGAACTTTACTGCTCCGGCAGGGGGACATTCCTCGTTCAGGGTGGGGGATGTACGGCGCTGGCGGGGCAGCTTGCCGCTGCACTGGTTGCCGGAAATACCGTTGTACTGTGTGATGAAACGCAACACGCTGGCGTCCTGGTTGCTGATCTTGCCAAAGCAGGCTGCCCGGATCGAGTGGTACAGCAGTGCGCAAATGTCAGTGAACATGAACTTGCTACTGTCCCCGGGATAGATGGCGTGGCTTTTTGTGGCGGTGAGCAAGTATCCCGTGCGAAGGATGTCGCGCTCTCACACAGGGAAGGCGCCTTGATACAGGTGGTTGCGGAAAATGATCCTGCCAACCTTTCATCAATGGGATCCCCTGTCTATTTACTGCGGTTTGTTACTGAGTGTACCCGCACCATCAACATTACCGCCGTAGGCGGTAATGCAACGCTGCTAGAACTGGGAAGCGGATAAATATACCTGGCGCCTGTAGGTTTCGGGGAACAAAAAGAGCGTCAGGAACAGACGCTCACAATGAGGTAAATGGAATGATTGAAAATACTTTTGCGATTAGTGCGACGTTTATCGTTTATCTGGTGGTGATGCTGGCTATAGGTGTTTACGCCTACCGCCGCACAGTAAATTCTGAAGATTATTTTTTAGGAGGGCGATCCCTCGGTCCCTGGCCGGCAGCACTCTCTGCCGGTGCGTCAGATATGAGTGGCTGGCTGTTGCTTGGATTGCCCGGATATGCCTACGCAGCTGGTATGGAGTCCCTGTGGCTGGCGGGGGGACTCCTGGTTGGTACCTGGCTGAACTGGCTTATCTGCGCCAAACGCCTGAGAACCTATACCATTGAGCTGGACAATGCCCTGACTATCCCGGAATACTTTGCCCGCCGGTTCAAGGACAGCTCCAACCTTTTGCAAACCATCTCAGCTTTCTTCATTTTGCTGTTTTTCCTTTTCTACACCAGTTCTGGTCTGGTAGCTGGTGGCAAACTGTTTGAAACCGTATTTGGGCTGGACTACTCCGTAGCTGTGGTTGTAGGTACGGTATGTGTGGTTTCCTATACCCTGTTTGGCGGTTTTCTCGCTGTATCCTGGACGGATCTGGTTCAGGGTTTGCTGATGGCTGCGGCATTGATGATTGTACCTGTGGTCGCGCTAGACGGTTCCCTTTCGGACCTCTCTGCATCCCTTACGGCCAAAAACCCGGAGTTGATGACACTTTGGAATGATGTGAAAGGCGAGCCGCTTTCCGCGGTGGCGATCATCTCCCTGGTTGCCTGGGGGCTGGGTTACTTTGGGCAACCCCATATTCTTGCACGTTTCAAGGCGGCACGTTCAAACAGAGACATCGATACGGCAAGACACATTGCGGTAGGGTGGACGGCTTTGTCCATGGTAGGAGCGATTCTTATCGGCCTGGTGGGTATTCTTTATGTGGATGCCAATATGGGTGGAAACCTGGCTGATGGTGAAACCATCTTTATGGTGCTGGTGAACGCGGTGTTCCACCCGGTTGTTGCCGGGATTTTACTGGCAGCAATTCTGGCGGCAATCATGAGTACGGCTGACTCCCAGCTTCTGGTGTCATCTTCAGCCCTGGCAGAAGATTTTTACAAGCAGGTATTCAAAAAAGAGGCGTCTCCGCAGGAAGTGGTTATGGTTGGCCGGGTTGCTGTTGTCGCGCTTTCTATTGTTGCCCTGCTGCTTGCTATGAACCCTGACAGTACAGTGCTGGGCTTGGTTTCTTACGCATGGGCAGGATTTGGTGCAGCGTTTGGCCCGGCATTGCTGTTGAGCCTGTTCTGGAAGGACATGAACCGGTTAGGGGCGATCGTCGGTGTGCTGGTAGGTGGTATCACTGTTGTGGTATGGAAACAGCTTTCCGGTGGATTGTTTGATGTGTATGAAATTGTCCCCGGCTTTATTTTTGCCAGTGCTGCAATCGTAGTTGTCAGCAAATTGACTGGCGGAGCACCGCAGGATATTCAAACACGCTTTGAGCAATACGAGCGTAAATTGGAAACACTGGATTGATATTGAACCACTAGGACGTATTCTCCGTCATCTCTGGCCAGTAAATTCATCCAATTGGTATTACACAGAAACCCGCATCTGCGAATGCGGGTTTTCTGATTCTGGGGCAGTATTTCCCGGAAAAATGATCAAGGAACAGATCCCGGTGACAGGAAGGTCAGGCCTTGATCAGCAGAAGATCACGATCCAGCTTTTTGCTAAGTTCTGCGCCAATGTCCCCCATAAGCCAGCCCATATGGTGATGGTGGTGTCCAGAAATAACCAGATCAATACCCAGCTCGTTGTTGAGCTTTTTTACCTGTCGGGCAACGTCGCCTCGTGCCATGTGGAAAGCGGCAATCTCATAGCCGGCATCCTTGGCCAGTGAAGCGAGGTGCGTCAGGCGTTGTTCTGAGATCTCTTCTCCGTATTCAGCAAGGCCAAATTCGATATCGTTGTAGCTGTGATCGCCAACCCCTGGTTCAACATAGGCTAAATGCAGTTTTGCCTGGTGAAATGCAGCAATGCCACAGGCTTTTTTGATCAGGCTTTGTGCATCACTTTCATTAGGGTTCACTGCCAGAAGAATCGTTTTATACGGGGACATTTTGGACTCCTTAAGAATTAGCAGCGTGATTTGATATACCGCTGACAGACAGAATATTTTGCAGCCAGGGCCATACTTGTTGTTTTCGGCTAAGGGTTTTCGTCATGACGATTTCCCCATTTTCAGCATGGTGGCTGAGATGCTCTTCCCAGTCACCGAGCCAGACTAGGCGTGTGACTTCCCGCCGGATATCGCTCAGCATAAGGACAACCAGATCAAGATCCAGTTCAATTGAGCTTTTCAGCATAGCTGCATTTAGCTGGGGCTTAATGTCCTGAACCTGATCAAACGTGGCTAATTGAATTTGCCCGATACCGATTTTTCCTCCTGCCCACGGATAGACTTTCAAGTCCCTGTTTACCAATGTGTTGGGATCAATGCCTTCAATCGACGTTTTGATAATCAGCAGGTCTTTAATAAAGGTGCTGAGGCACAGTCCTGCCAACATTGCCAGTTGATTGCACGCCCGGATGTCCCGTTGCGTTGTTGTAGGCGATGTGAGGCCGATAGTGTCACTGACAACACCGGCCAGCAACAGCTTTGCCATGGATACGTCGATTTCGAAGTGTTCCTGAACCATGAGGTTAAAGAGAATGGTACAGGTGCTGCCCACTGGCCATATCCAGGCTTCAACTGGCCCTTTAGTGGTAAGGTTACCGAGTGGCTTGTGGTCAATGACGCCGAGAATGGCTGCGTTGGCGAGATCAGGTGGGCCCTGGTTGGTATCAGAAAAGTCTACAAGCCACACATTTTTATTTGCCAATGGCGGGCAAAGCTCAGGCTCTTTTTGACCTGTGAGATCAAGGATAAACTGTGTTTCTCGAGTCAGGTCGCCTTGGCGGACGGAGGTGGCATTACAGCCGCGCGCGTTGAGGAAAGCTGCACAGGCAATGGCTGCACAGATACAGTCGCTGTCTGGATTTGTATGGCCGGTTACATAAATCATTCAGTGTCCAAAATGAAAGGGCGGGAACAGGCTTGCTGTTCCCACTCATGCATCAACGCTTACGGTTTCAGGCTTTGTGCCACTGCAACGGCAACCGCGACTGTCGCACCTACCATTGGGTTATTGCCCATGCCGATGAGCCCCATCATCTCAACGTGAGCCGGTACTGATGAAGAACCTGCGAACTGGGCATCTGAGTGCATGCGACCCAGGGTATCGGTCATACCGTATGACGCAGGGCCCGCAGCCACGTTGTCCGGGTGCAGGGTACGGCCGGTACCGCCACCTGAGGCCACGGAGAAATAAGCCTTGCCCTGCTCCAGGCGTTCTTTTTTGTATGTACCGGCAACAGGGTGCTGGAATCGGGTTGGGTTAGTGGAATTACCGGTAATGGAAATGTCCACATTTTCACGATGCATGATAGCCACACCTTCACGCACGTCATCTGCGCCGTAGCAGTTGATGTCACCTCGGGCTCCCTGGGAGAAGCGGCGCTCATTTACAACATTCAGTTCACCAGTGTTGTAGTCGTATTGGGTCTGAACGTAGTTGAAGCCGTTGATACGGGCAATCAGGTACGCCGCATCTTTACCCAGGCCGTTCAGAATTACGCGTAGCGGTTTTTGGCGAACTTTATTGGCATTAAGTGCAATCTTGATTGCACCTTCTGCAGCGGCAAAGGACTCGTGACCGGCAAGGAAGCAGAAGCAGTCTGTCTCTTCACTCAGAAGGCGAGCGCCGAGGCGTCCGTGGCCGAGGCCTACTTCACGCTGGGCTGCAACAGAGCCTGGGATGCAGAAGGTTTGCAAGCCCTGTCCAATCCATTCTGCAGCTTCAGAAGCAGACAGCAAACCGTCTTTTTTCTCGGCTTCTTTCAGCGCAATAGCAGCGCCTAAAGTATAAGCCCAACCTGCGTTGTCAAAGGCAATTGGTTGGGTTTCTTTTGCAATCTGGTAGGCATCGACGCCGCGGCTTTCACAATATTCCCGCGCCTCGTCGAGAGAGTTAAAACCGTATTGTGCCAGTACAGGCTGAATTTGGTCGATACGGCGGTCATAGCTTTCAAACATGGCCATGTGATGTTCTCCTGACTTACTGGTGGCGAGGGTTGATAGTGCGGACGGCATCGTCAAAGCGGCCATATTGCCCGCTGGCTTTTTCCATCGCTTCACCGGCAGGTACGCCTTCTTCGATGAATTGCATCATGCGGCCGATATTTACAAAGCGGTAGCCGATGATTTCATCGTTATCATCCAGTGCCACTTTTGTGATGTAACCTTCTGCCATTTCCAGATAACGGGGACCTTTCTCGCGGGTACCAAAATGGGTGCCCACCTGGCTGCGAAGGCCTTTGCCCAAATCTTCCAGGGTTGCACCGATTGGCAGGCCACCTTCAGAGAATGCGGTCTGTGTGCGGCCGTAAACAAACTGAAGGAAAATTTCGCGCATTGCTACGTTGATAGCATCGCAAACCAGGTCGGTGTTCAGCGCTTCGAGGATGGTTTTGCCAGTCAGGATTTCTGCCGCCATTGCCGCAGAGTGAGTCATTCCTGAGCAACCGATAGTCTCAATCAGTGCTTCTTCGATGATGCCGTTTTTAACGTTCAGGGTGAGTTTGGCTGCACCTTGCTGCGGTGCGCAGGCACCGACACCATGGCTTAGGCCGGAAATCGCGATAACGTCTTTCGGGTTAATCCAACGGCCTTCTACCGGAATTGGAGAAGAGGCGTGTTGTGGCCCGCGGGAAAGGGGACACATATTCTGAACTTCTGCGGAATACTGCATTGCTCGGTCTCACTGTCAGGTAAAAATCGACAGAGAACAGCCGTTGGCCGGAGGCGCGATCTGACAACGTCTCGGACGTGGAGCCCTGAATTATCATTAGAAATAGGGATGGCCCACATCGGCTGTTCAATGCCATTGTTGTCAGACGTCATCAGCCCTGGTGTTGCCAGTGGCGGTTAAAGGAGGAACATCATCTCCCGCCGGGATTGCCGGCACCGGTAATAAACTCAATAGGTATGAACATGACCGGGTAAATTGATTACGGAGCTAACTTTACCCGCATAAAAAGTCAGGATAAAGCGCCTTACAGGCAATCTAAAATTCCTGTTTTGACAGTTTCAACCAGTGTTTTATGGGAAGATGGCTGCTTCAACTTCTTCCATTGAGGAACAAGTTGTTACCAGAGGGTGATGGACTTCTGCCTTGCCGGGCATGGTCCGGAAATAGATGGTATTCATTTGGGCATTAATGCCGGACTCCACGCCGAGCACAGTGTCATCGATAAACAGGCAATTCCGAACCGGTACAGCCATGTTCATGGCGGAAAAGAGTAAAAGATCCGGAGCCGGTTTCCAGGTGTTGGTATCAAATGCACTGAATAGCTTTCCGTGAAAATGGTCATAAAGGCCGGTGAGTTTCAGGGTGTGTTCCATTTTAGTGGTAGGGCCATTTGATGCGACACAGACTTCAATGCCTGCTTTTTTCAGCTTGTCCAGCAACTGCGGTACGCCGGGGATCGGATCCAGATGCTTGTCAAACAACCGTGTGCATTCATCACGAAACTGAGGTTCAAGTTCGTCAATTCTGATAGACACACCTGCCAGTGCACAGGTTTTACGCAAAATGTCTGTGATTTTTCCTCCCTGGAAACGGTTCATACAGTCTTCCAGGGACAATTCAATATCGTATTTCGCAAACACATTAACGAGAGCCTGTTGAGTCAGGATCTCGCTGTCAACCAAGGTGCCGTCACAGTCAAAGATGACACACTCAATCGGGCCACAATCTGTTGCAATCTGTTGTTGTGAGGGCATATTGCGTAATTTCTCTCCGAGTTGGTTCTGACTTAAACGTATGCCTGATTGACCTCTGGATAATCTGACGGTTACTGACCATCTGTACAGTGATCAATATTGGCTGAAACAATCAGGAATTCACTGATATTTGAATGATAATTTGCTGTAGATCGCCGTTTCCCCTTGAACCGGATTGATAATTCTGCGCTGGCTCATATTCCGGCAAATTGCGCAGCCTATTGCCCGAGGAATCTGCAAAATGAGACCAATTTCATTGAGAAGGCAAAGAGTTCGCATCGGGTTGGCATTCTTTTATTTTTTCTGGGGAGTGTGGCAAGTTAACACCCTGAAAGTGCGGATTTTTGATGGCTACATGTGCGGGGTTGTTCCCCATTGATACTGTCAACAGTCTGCTTGGACAGTTGGTTATTGGATGATGAGACAAGGAGGGTTTATGGCATACAACCACCGCTGGTGTGAGTCGGGAGAAAGCATTGGCTTCCCGTTGGGGAAAGTCGTCTGTGTTGGACGAAATTATGCGGCACATGCTGAAGAGCTCGGCAATCCAATCCCTGATGAACCTGTTCTTTTTATTAAACCCGGGTCTTGTAGTGTTTCCGCCGAGGGAGATGTGTTGCTGCGTACTGACCTTGGTGTAATCCACTATGAAGCGGAGTTAGCGGTATTGATTGGCAAGCCTTTAAGCCAGGCTGATGAGAAGCAGGCAAAAGAAGCGATTGCCGGTTTGGGTATCGGCTTGGATCTCACGTTGCGGGAAGTACAATCAACCCTTAAGCAAAAACAACTCCCTTGGGAGCGAGCGAAGGCATTTGATGGCAGTTGTGTGTTGTCAGGATTTGTTCCCGTTTGGCCTGATATTAACTATGCGCGGCTTAATTATTCCCTGAATATTAACGGCATTCGCAAACAAACCGGACAAACGGAGATGATGCTCTATCCCGTTCTTTCTCTGATAGCCCATATTTCACAGACTTTCTCTTTGCAACCCGGGGATGTGGTTCTGACCGGGACACCTGAAGGTGTAGGAATCATTAGTGCGGGAGACAGGTTCGAATTGGCCCTCGAAGGTAAAATACTGGCGACAGGATGCTGCATAAGCGCCTGATAGCAAAAGGCCGATTTACAATGTAAACCGGCCTTGGGGTGCCTCTGTCTATCTGTTTCTGACCTTATTGGACTATACCCAAACCTACATCTTGGGGTAGTTTGAATATAGAAGGTTACTTTTCACCCTTTGCCGGATCTACATACGCTTTGGTTCCCCACAGGGGGACGGTAGACATGGCATGCTTATAGCTGCCTTGTGTTTCTTTGGTGCTGTATGACAGATAGATCAGTGTCTGGTCATCTTCATCAAAAATGCGCCGGATCTTGAGTGTTTTAAACAAGATACTTTTCGACTTTTTGAACACCACCTCACCGCTGGCAGATTTATCGATTCCCTCGATCATCTCTGGTGTTATTTCACCCGTTTGGCGGCAACTGATGCTGGAGTCAGACGGGTCTGCAAAATCCAGATCTGCCTCAATGCTTGATATGTGACAGGTGACGCCGGTGACCTGCGGGTCATCCAAGCTTTCGATTTTGATGTCCTTGGTTGTAAACATACCAAGTGAGACATCGCCAACCTCATTATTGTCACAGCCCCACAGCAGGCTTGAGGCCAGAAGAACAAAGGCGGCTTTCCTGAACATGGCTGCTTCCTTATAAACGGTCTAACATGCTGATACCACGCTACATGCTCTATCAGGAAATAACAATCTCAAATAGCGATACCAGCCAGACTAATTCGATGCTTATCCGGACAAACTGAAATAGCTCATACAGCCTGATGGCAGTCAAAGCTCAGTGGCAATTAAAGATGGCCTTGCCGGTAATTGGGTACAACAAGATTGGCAGGAAAGTGACTTTTTGGAAAACGGTACTTATTTGCCCAGATGGACTTCGCCTTTTTGGTGACGGGTTTCTGATGAGACTTCCTTTGTCAGCTCCTCATACGCCTGACAGTAGCTGCCGGTTTCTGAAAAGATTTGTCTTGCTGAGGTGATCCGTCTTTCAGAGAGACGTCTTACAGCGACATCATTACCAGTGTTGCTGAATTTCATCTGCTCATTGACCAAGCCTTGTACAAACATGGTTTTACAGATTGACTCGTTTTTTTCTGAGACGGTTTCCCCTTTGAAATTGGGATCTTTTGTCACTGCGAGTGAGGGTAAGGCGGCTATCCACAACACACCAATGAAGAGAGGCTTTACAGATTTCATCGTCCCATCCATCCGTTGGTTTTCGATACATCCAACTCATAGTTTATACGAACTTCTGACTATTCGTAACATGTGCCGCATTTTTGCAACGGGTAACGTTTTAAGTTGCACATTATGCAATTTGTATCTTTGTTTTTCGATGAAAGAAATGTCCGGATAGCGTACCTTGGCGGTGTGTAATTCATTAGGCATCTAATGTTTTTTGGGGTTTTCTTACATCTTCCATGGTTATTTTTTGGCTGGTCATTTGTTAGAATGCGACGTGTTATTATGATTTTATGCTGTTTTATAAAAGAAAAATCTTAATTTAAGGTGGGTTGCATATACTTGCTGGTGGATGTCTCATCGCTTAGAGTTGAATGCAATTTACAAGAAGGGAAGGGCAACTCTCTTCTGACTGCCGTTTTGATGGACACACATTTTTTGATGAGAAGGAAACTCTCTATGAAAAAAACTCTCTCCGCCGTAGCACTTGTTGCTGCCGGTTTTTCTCTCAATGCTCAGGCTGAAGAGTGTGGGAAAGTAACGATCGCTGATATGAACTGGAATTCGGCGACCCTGATTGCCAACGTAGACCGTTTTATTCTTGCCAACGGTTACGATTGTGATGCTGAGCTGGTGCCCGGCGACACTATGCCAACCGGTACATCAATGATTGAAAAGGGCGAGCCGGACATTGCACCTGAATTCTGGAGCAACTCGCTGAAAGCGGCTCTCGACAAAGGTGTTGAGGAAGGGCGTTTACGTTATGCGGGCAAGTCATTGTCTGATGGCGGTGAAGAAGGTTTTTGGGTACCTAAATACATGGTTGAAAAAGACCCAAGTCTGGCAACCATCGAAGGTATCAAAAAGAACGCCGCACTGTTTACCCACCCTGAAGACCCATCCGCATCGGCGTTTTACGGCTGTCCAGCCGGTTGGAACTGTCAGATCTCCTCCGGAAATCTCTTCAATGCAATGAACCTGGGTGACAAGGGATTCGAACTGATTGATCCGGGTTCAGGTGCCGGCCTTTCAGGCTCTATTGCGAAAGCTTATGAGCGTGGTGAAGCCTGGTTCGGTTACTACTGGGCACCTACTGCCGTTCTCGGTAAGTATGAAATGGTGAAAGTAGACTTCGGTTCCGGTGTTGATGAAGAGCACTTTAAGTCTTGTACAACCAGTGCAGACTGTCTGGAGCCTAAGATAACCATGTACCCGCCTTCAGCGGTGGATACTATGATCACCGAGAGCTTTGCACAGCGCGCACCTGCTGCCGTTGACTACCTGAGCAAGCGTTCGTTTACCAATGCACAGATGAACAGCCTGTTGGCATGGATGGAAGATAACCAGGCTGACGGTGAAATTGCAGGGGAACATTTCCTGGCGAACTTCCCTGAAATCTGGACCCAGTGGGTTTCTGAAGATGTTGCTAAAAAGGTAAAAAACGCACTGTAACCTCAGTGTAAAACTTGGGAGCCGGCCGGGGCGGTGTCGCTAAGCCGGCTTCGTAACAAAGGACGTTGTATTTTCATGGCTGACAAATCGTGGCTCACTGATATCCCCGAAATGGATAGAGCCGACCTTCTTACCATCCGTAAAACGCTGGATGGTGCCTACCGAGAATTTTCCCGTAATTACGGCGATACCATTGAATCCTTCTTTGACCCACTGCTTTCATTCCTGATTTGGTTCGAAAAATTGCTACTTGCTACCCCGTGGTGGCTGGTGATAGCGATTCTTGCCGGTATCTCCTACGTCGCCAGTCGGTCGTGGAAAATGGCTGCCTCTGTGGTAGTTGTTTTTGTGCTTATTGGTTACTTCGGCATGTGGGATAACACCATGCGAACCATGAGCATTATCCTTGTGTGTACCCTGCTGGCTATCGGGCTTGGGATCCCTATCGGGATTGCGATGGCGCGTTCAGACCGCATTCAGTCTCTGGTCACCCCCCTGCTTGACATCATGCAGACCATGCCAGCGTTTGTGTACCTTATCCCGGTGGTAATGTTGCTGGGGATCGGTAAGATTCCAGGTGTGATTGCCGTGGTGATTTACGCGATTCCTCCGGTAATTCGATTGACCAACCTGGGTATCCGGCTGGTTGACAAAGAAGTGCTCGAGGCCGCAACCGCTTATGGTGCCAGCCCCAAACAGCGCCTCTTTGGTGTCCAGTTACCCTTGGCGATGCCCACTATCATGGCCGGGATTAACCAGACCATCATGATGGCGTTGGCCATGGTGGTTATTGCTTCTATGATTGGCGTAAAAGGCCTTGGCCAACCGGTATTGAAATCTATTACCAACCAATACTTCACGTTGGGTTTGCTTAACGGCCTTGCCATAGTTGCGCTGGCAATCATTTTTGACCGAGTGTCCCAAAGCTATGCCAAACGTTCGCAGCAGCATTTAGGTGGAGGTGACCATGGCTGATAACACACCGCTTATCAAGGTTGAAGGTCTCTACAAAATCTTTGGCCCGTCTCCACAGAGTGTAATTCCTGCGGTAAAAGCCGGTAAATCCAAGGACGATATTCTTGCTGAAACCGGGCATACCGTTGGCCTCCAGGACATCAATATTGAAATCCAGCCGGGAGAGATCTTTGTGATCATGGGGCTTTCCGGTTCCGGTAAATCAACGCTGATTCGTCATTTCAACCGACTCATAGACCCGACGGAAGGTAAGATTGTGGTTGAGGGAACGGATGTCATGCAGCTTGATGCGAAAGGGCTGCAGGATTTTCGCCGCCACAAGATGTCTATGGTATTTCAGCGCTTTGGCTTGATGCCCCACCGTACGGTATTGCAGAACGTTGCCTATGGTCTTCAGGTCCAGGGTGTGGACAAAGACAGCCGTGAAACCAAAGCCAAAGAATGGCTGGATACAGTGGGTCTGAACGGGTATGAACAACAATACCCTTCACAGTTGTCCGGTGGTCAGCAGCAGCGTGTAGGCCTTGCCCGAGCGCTTTGTACCGATGCGGAAATTTTGTTGATGGACGAGGCATTTTCTGCCCTTGACCCGCTTATCCGCAGTGAGATGCAGGATCAGCTTATCGAGCTCCAGGAAAAGCTACACAAAACCATTATCTTCATCACCCATGACCTGGATGAAGCCCTCCGCCTTGGTGATCGTATCGCAATACTTCGTGACGGAAAGCTGATTCAGCAGGGCCGACCTGTCGATATTTTGCTGAATCCGGCAGACGACTACGTTGAAGCTTTCGTCAAGGACGTCAACCGAGCTCGGGCGTTGACGGTAGACACCGTTATGCAGCCTCAGTGGTGCCGTATAAGCGCGGAGACCATTGGTGAGGCTTTGGCTCAAATGAAGCAGCAAAAAGCCGACTTTGGCTATTACGTGAACGATGAGGGCTATCAAGGGGCGCTGAGTCAGAAGGCACTCAAAGAAGCGGCAGCGGAAGATTCAGGGCAAGCAATCAGTGAGTCCATTATTGAGGAAGTTCCTGCCATTCAGGGTGATGCCCTGCTGGAAGCGGTTATTCCTGACACGCTGGAAAGTGATTTGCCTTTGCCTGTTGTTGACGAAAGCGGTGAGGTTCAAGGGATGCTTTCCCGTTCAAGTCTGGCGGAGGTGCTGAGTGATCAGAACAGTAGCGGTGAAACCATAATTGAGGACGGTGTTTCTCCCGTTTCCGCGTCGGAAAAAGACAAAGATACGGCAGCCTGATAATTGATGTCCAAATAACAGGACTCACTGCTTCATAAGTAAGAAAAATGCGCTCTTTTTCAAGGGCGCATTTTTTATTGATTCAGGGATGTTTCAGGCGGGGATTTACATCCTTTGGTATAATTAGTAGACACTTGTTATTTTTGAGTAATTGTATGGCGCAGCCAAGTTTGGACATAAAGAAAAAGCAGATCGAAAAGACTCGTTACCAGAATTATCAGGAGAGTCTCCGCCTCGAAGGTCATGAACCAATCAAACTTGAAATATCTTCCGAGAGTGAACTAAAACAAAGTAAGGAAGCTATCTTCAGAAAATACCAGATTAAAGCATCATGTTATGAGTGAAAAGTACGGCACAGACCAGGATCCCTATGTGATCTATGGTACCCAGACCCTAAAAAACCGGCTCGGGTTGACTGACCCGGATGAGCTTGAACGTGCCGAACATGAATTGACTACACTGGAATCCCAGTGCATACCGTTCCGCGAACCTCCTTATGATCTCCAATACCTGAACCAGATTCATTTCCGCCTGTTTCGCGAAATTTATCACTGGGCGGGGCAATTGCGAACCGTGGATATTTCGAAAGGTGATACCCACTTTTGCAACGTAAACCGGATAGAGCCGGAAGCGGTCAAACTGTTTAACCGGTTAGCCAACGAGGGATATTACGTTGGCTTGCCAAGGGAAGCGTTGGTGGAATGCGTTGCGGAATTTTATGCCGACCTGAATATGATCCATCCATACAGGGAAGGTAATGGGCGAGCCCAACGCATCCTGTTTGAGCACTTGATAGTGAATGCCGGGTTTTCATTAAGTTGGCAGGGAATCACACGGGATACCTGGATTGCTGCCAACATCGAAGGGGTGTACTGCAACTACCAGCCTCTAGTGAATATCTTTGAGCACTGCATTGGCCAACCGCTGGATAACGTCAGTTCCCAGTAACAGCTCCCTTTCCAACACCGTTCTAACTACCTTGATAGAGTTGACTTACAATATGCCGTGCAATGGGGAAGCAGGACGTTGCTGCAGGTGAGGGGGCATTGCAAACCACCAGTGCCCGGTTGGTCTGGTAGAATAGAAAATCATCAACAAGTTTGCCATCTGAAGTAACTGCTTGAGCGCGGATGCCCGGTGGGTATTTACGCAGATCTGACAATTTCAGGGAAGGGCAGTATTTTTGTACCTGTTTGAGATACCCCGGCTTCCATAGGCCATTTTTAAGCTCGTGCAACGCTGACTTGAAATTGGACGCCACCACCTTGTGAAATCCTCGGTAAGTGAGCATTTCAAAGCTGTCGGCAATATTGAATGCGAGCTTGCTGTAGCCTTCTCTGGAGAAATTTACTACTGCATTGGGGCCCACCGTTACTGTTCCATCAATCATTTTAGTCAGGTGGACTCCGAGGAATGGGAGATCAGGGTCTGGTATGGGGTAAATCAGATGGTTGATAATCTGGTTATGCTGGGGTGACAGAAGGAAATAATCTCCCCTGAAAGGTACCATTTTGAAATCCGGTTCCAATCCAAGCATTTTGACTATCTTGTCAGACATAATCCCAGCACAGGCTACCAATCGGTCAGCGACAATGGTTTCATACCCAGCTACGACAGTGATGCCCTCGTCTGTTTCCTGGATCTTTTGCACCCCATGTCCCAGAAGTACTTGTCCGCTCATGCGTTCAATTTCTCGTACCAGTGCTTTACAGACAGCGGTGTAACTAACAATGCCCGTTGACGGTACAAAAATAGCGCCCAATCCACGGATATTGGGTTCCCTTTCATGGAGCTGGTCTTGTGTAAGTACTTCAAACTCAAGGCCATTATCGGTTGCCCGATTGATTAAGCCCTGCATGCGGGAGAGCTCTGCTTCATTGGTTGCCACCAGCAGCTTTCCACATTCTTCAAAGGGAATGGCATGTTCCTGGCAAAAGACCTTAATCTCACTATTACCGGATTTACAGAATTCGGCTTTAAGGCTTCCCGGCGTGTAGTAGACACCGGCGTGAATTACGCCGCTGTTATGCCCGGTTTGATGGGCAGCAATGGTATCTTCCTTGTCAACAACAATGACCGAGCTGCCCGGAAATTCTAATAACAACTGATGAGCAGTACTGAGTCCTACAATACCTGCACCAACAACCAGAAAGTCGCAGTTCAACATCCAGCGATCCTCTTGAAAACGTTACTGTCCTGAATCATTAAAAGACGCCTGAATCCGAACTGTTTGCCGGCAGGTAAACCGGAACCAGTTCGCACCGATATTTAGGTCTATTTTTGATTGCCCGGGCAATGACAAGATGCGCGGACAAGTTCGGTTGCGAATTCAAAGGCTCAATGCGCAGTAAACCGAAATCAGAGATGGCTGTTAACTGCTTATTGTGGAAATTGTGAGTCAGATAGGGGCAAATAGGAACAGGAGCCAAAAAAGTAGCGCTTTAACCGCAAACGTAAAGGCTCGGGTCTCCAGATTCGGTTCCCCTGTCGGAGCTTCGACGGGGCCGATCAGGTCAGTGAGGGTCAAACAGCAGTTTTGACCCTATACGAAAAAGGCCCGGTCTTTCGACCAGGCCCTTAAATTTGGCTCCCCCTGCAAGACTTGAACTTGCGACATACGGATTAACAGTCCGCCGTTCTACCGACTGAACTAAGGGGGAATTGAAAGTGGCGGAGGGATAGGGATTTGAACCCTAGATACGCTATTAACGTATGCCGGTTTTCAAGACCGGTGCTTTCAACCACTCAGCCATCCCTCCGTACGGCCGCCATAATAATGTCACCTGACAGGAGTGTAAAGTCTATTTTGTTCAAGTGATTAGTCTTTAACCGTTATTGGGGTTGCCCGGTCGGAAACCATCCAAAACGATGCGTATTTGTCCCTTTTGTTGATCAAATACGTTGGAAACCGAATGTGTAGGTTGAGGACTGAGGGCTTTATTGAGAAAAGGCGGAAGGATAGGGGTTGATGTGGTCGCGTTGCCCGGTGGAAAACATACCGACCCTGCTTTTTGAGTTTTCAGCGACAAAAACGCAAAAAGGCCACTGAAAACTCAGTGGCCTTTTCTAAGGTGGCGGAGGGATAGGGATTGACGCGGTCGCTTCGCTCCCTTGCCCTTCGGGCCGTTGCCTGTTTCCGACTTCGTCGGGACAACGTTGTCTCGCTTCGCTCGGCTGAAGACATACCGTCCCTCCCGTCTAGGCTTCTGCACCCTATCCCGGATTGCGATATTTCAAATACGACAAAGCCCGCGATTAAGCGGGCTTTGTCTAATGTGGCGGAGGGATAGGGATTTGAACCCTAGATACGCTATTAACGTATGCCGGTTTTCAAGACCGGTGCTTTCAACCGCTCAGCCATCCCTCCGTAGGGCTGGGATAATAATGGGTTGGCTGAATGGTGTAAAGAGAAAAAATGCCCAACTGTGTTGAACGAACAAAAGTTGCTCTTTCTTAGCATTTTTACTATTAAATTGAATATGAGTGATGTTGCATTTCGTCCGTATCATTCACGACAGGTTTCTCTAACCACGTTGCAAACTGCTCTGCAGGCAATGGCTTGGCAAACAAGTACCCCTGAAGAAGATCACAGGATAGGTCGTGCAGTTTTTCTGCTTGGTAAGGTGTCTCGACACCTTCTGCCACCACACACATTTTGAGACTGTTGCCCATGTTGATGATGGACTCAACCAGCGGATGTTCCCGGTCAGGAGTAATTTCATCTATAAATGCCTTGTCTATTTTTAGCTCATCCAATGGTAATGCGCGCAGGTATGCAAGGGACGAGTAACCTGTACCAAAATCATCAAGGGACATCCTAAACCCCTTTTTGCGAAGTAGGTTTAATTTGGAACGGGCTTCATTTATATCCTGTAGAAGAGCGGTTTCTGTTATTTCCAACGTCAGAGCGTTAGGTTGGAGCTGATGATGGCCGACTATATTGTTCAATTCATCAACGAAGTCCGGTTTAGCAAATTGCCAGGCTGAGATGTTGATCGATAAAGAGCATGGTAAAGGTGTATTTTGCTGTGACCACTGGTTGATTTGTTCGCATGCACGGTTAAGCACCCAACGCCCTAAAGGTTGGATAAGACCACTCTCTTCCGCCAAAGTGATAAATTTTGCCGGTGAGATAAAGCCCATTTCGCTGTCAAACCAGCGTACCAGTGCTTCAACACCTTTCAGGTTACCCGCACAGTCTACCTGTGGCTGATAGTGGAGGCTTAAGCAATTATCATCAATTGCCTGGCGAAGTTTGCGTTCCAGTGTGACCAGCTCTTCAAGCTCGCGCTGGTGGGCTGCTTCAAAAACGGATGAGCGTGCCCGGCCTGCTTTCTTGGATTGGGATAGTGCAATATCTGCGAACCGGAGCACATCAAGCTCGGAGAGTGTACCGAACTGCTTTTGGACAGGGAAATGAACCGTTCCAGTGCTGGCACTGATATGAATTTCCCCGTCTCCGACTGGAAGTGGGGCATTAAGCATTGCCATCAGCCTGTTTGCCAGCTCACACCCAGTAGGGCAAGGTCCTTCCCGCAACGGGGTCAATACCACGAACTCATCACTCCCGATACGTGCAAGCAGATGATCATTGGGTAAGTAATGTCTGAGACGGTGCCCGACTTTAACCAGAACTTCATCCCCCACGTCATGACCCAGGGCATCATTGATTGTTTTAAAGTTGTCCAAGTCAATCAGAACCATAGATGCATGGGTATTTTCGTCTTTACACCGAGCCAGCCTTTCACAAAGTGACATCAAAAGTACTGCTCGGTTGGGTAATTGTGTCAGGTAGTCTTCGTATGCGAGTTTCCTTACCTCTTCTTCTGTTCGCTGTTGGTTAATTTCAGCACCGGCTCGCGAGGCAAATATATCCAGTACGTCATTAAATTGATCAACATTGTCAAAAGGCTTATCTGACAGAGCGACTATCACGCCCATGCTCTCTCCGCTGGGGTGAGTAATCGGTGAACCGATATAGCCTTCAATGCCAAGCTCCTTTAGCAGGTGGTCGTTGGGGAATGCTTCCTGGATGCCCATTTTATAGATGCAGGTGGAAGTGCGGAGCACCCTGGCACAGGGGGTGTCTTTCAGTGAGTATGAGAAATTGGGGGCTTTTTCGCCGTCAATGTTTACGGCTACCGTACGTACTAACATGGGGTTCTCTTCCGCACGGAGGGCGACAAATGTGTACTTTGCATTGAGCACCCGAGCAAGACTGGCAACAATTTCATCCAGTACGGAATCACCTGGAGATGCCACGATACCGGACGCTATCTGTTTAATGGCATTCGTCGCAAATTTTTCCTGTGTGATGTCATTGTGGGTGATGACGAGTTCTTTCAGCGTGCCATTTGGATACCTGATAGGGAACAGAGAAAACTCAAGCCAACACTCATTGGGGAGAGTCAGCCCTGATTGGCTGGTATTCCCGTCGAAGTAAACACAACATATTACGTTGTCATCATGCCCCATATTTTTCGAAAGCCGACTGACAATATCCGGGTGTTGGAGTTTTATAATATCCAAAAACTTAACGTCGTTTCTCCGTGTTAAGTCTTCCCCCCAGAAATGGCGGCTTGCCTGATTCTGGCTAACAACATTGCCTTTTACGGAAACAATAATTTGGCATACGGGAGTCTGGTCAACAACCTGAAGCCATTTCTCCTGATCTCGCTCAATCGCCCGTCGACGAGACTTTTCCCTGTACAGATCGGTATTTCGGCTACGCAGCTTTACCACCATCTGCAGATAGTCTATCCCCAGGCTGACACTGATAATTGAGGCCAGGATAAAAACAATAAACCCGCCCAGGAACAAGTTTTCAGTGTTGCTTATTTGGTTATCCAACATCAGCACAATGGCAACAGCCTGGGTGATAACCGAGGCCAGAACCGGGTAGAAGCGTCGTTTCATTTTCCTTTTGTAAAGGCCTATGACTTTACTGATGTTCCAAACATGAAGAGTCAAAAACTGGGAATAGAGCAGTAAAACCGGCCATCCATTCGTACCGTATGGTGTAAAGACCTCTTCTCCCCACAGGTAGTCAGGCAGGGCGATTGAGCTTAATTCCTGGTACCGGCCTGAATAGGGCATCAAGAGATTGCCAAGTATGGCGAGGAGTGATGCTGTAAGCAGAAACAGGAAAAAAGGTTTTGAAAAATAATTGGAAATATAGCGTGTGGTAAAAACATAGAAGGCCGGGCCAAGAGCTGCGAGAGAGGTAACCTGCCATTTCAGGCCTGTTACCGTTAGTTCCGGGTCTGGTGTTTTCATCGTTACCCAGTAGGCAATTTGATACGTGACTCCACTGAATGCCATTACAGAAAATGGCACATAGAGAGACCTAAACTGTCTTTCCTGACAGATAAAAAGGCTAAATCCCCCCGCCAACAGCAGAATTCCCGACGTTAATCCGATCAGCAAGCTGAACCCGGGAAAAGTTAAGATATCTGGCATGCCCTCACCTGAAACCTATAAAGCTTATTTGATTATTTTTGTGTGATTTTTAGTCTGAATGATTTTCAGATCAGGCTTAGCATACTCAGAAATGAGACAAAGTGGCTGCCTCAACTTCTTGTTGTTTGGATGAGATCAAAATATTTCTCAGTTTATAATGAATTGTTTTTGTTTTGCTGCGTGGTAAGAAAGTATCAACTATTCATAGTGATAGATGTCTAATTAAGCTTGCTAAACTCTTGGTGTGCAACACAGGGCCTATGAGGGGTGTTGGATGGTATTGAGTTGTCTTGTTTTTTAGATAGTAAGGTGCGATGTAATACGTAGGAGTGTTAATCCAGAATAAAAAAAAGCAGAGCCAATATGCTCTGCTTTTTTGTCAGTATGGTCTTATATCAAGGCATTGCCGGCTGGTGGGGATCCTGGTGCTTGCGGTGCCTGAACAAACCTTCCAGTGTACAAAGGATAAGTCCTGTCCAGATAAGGCCAAAGCTCACCGCCTTGATTTCGTCAAAGGGTTCGGCGAACAGTAAGGTAGCCAGTAGGAATTGCAGGGATGGCTCAATGTATTGCATCAAACCGATCATACTGAGGGAGGTTCGGGCAACCGCCATAGAGAAAAGAACCAATGGCAACAGTGTTACTGGCGCGGATCCCAAATAAAGGAGCGCAGTTGTCCAGCCGTGACCAAAGGCAGAACTGGTGCCATTGGCCATTTCCCAGCCTAGATAGGCAACTGAAAATGGGAAGAGAACCAGTGTTTCAACAAAAAGCGCAGTCATTGCATCGTAGCGGACGTATTTTTTCAGGAGCCCGTAGATGGCAAAGAAAGATGCCATCGTCAGAGCAGCCAACGGCAGCTGACCGTATTTCCATATTTGGTAACCCAAACCAAAGGCAGCCAGCAGTACCGCGATGCCCTGAACTTTGGAAAGTCGGTCCTTCATGAAAATTACGCCAAATGCGATAACAAAGAGTGGGTTAATGAAGAAGCCAAGGCTCGATTCCAGCACTTTGTTGTTTGTGAGCGCCCAGGTAAAAGCATACCAGGAAAAGCACATTACAATGCCTGCGATTACACTGACAAAAAAGGAACGCCTGTCAGTGAACAGCTCCTTGATATTCAGTGCATGCCCCTTGAACGCAAAGACGCACAGCCATACAAGCGGCAGCGTGCCAGCAACACGCACTGCCAGCATTTCGTTCATATCTGCCGCTGGCAAGTATTGGTAATAAAGAGGTTGTAAGCCCCACACAACGAACGCCAATGCAGCGAGTACATTGCCGATAGCGAGACGATTCATTTAAACGGTTCCGGATTGAATAAGGGAAAGGTTTCAATGCGACTGTTTACGCTTAATCGTCAACGTTGTAAAGAATTGTGTGATGAATTTTTCGTCTATTTTTACAGCTTAAAGCTCGTTGTACTTTCTGGCTTGGCCGAAACACTTCTTTACGGGGTATTTTTCCTTGTTTAACTGAAGCTTATTGTTGCAAGCTTCCATCAGATCGACATCGCAGATATCGGCGATCCTCAGCAGGTACATCATCACATCAGCCAGTTCGTGCTCCAGTGATTCCTTTTTTTCTGCTGGGAACGACTGGCTTTGCTCCGGGGTTAGCCACTGGAAAAGCTCTGTCAGTTCACCTACTTCGCCACTTAATGCCATTACGAGGTTTTTTGGGGTGTGGAATTGCTCCCAGTTACGCTCATTGGCGAATTCAGCCAGCGCATGTTGCAAGGAAGGGATATCGTGGATGGTAGGGTTTTTCATGGCAAGTCCGCTGGTCGCAGGGTAGGGGTGTTGCAAGAGTATACCTAATTAGCAGCATACTTTTAGGTGTACTTTTACTTGTCCTCAATCAGCGACAGAATTTCCCTGACAATTTGGGGAACATTTTGCCAGAGAACGAAGTGTCCCTCATTCTTCATCATATGCAGTGTTGTGGATTGTGTGGGCAGGCGGGCATATGCAAAGAGTGAATTTCCAGGGGCTGCGATGGTGTCATCGTCACCGTGCAGGAGCCGGATCGGCATGGTCAGTTCCTGCCAGCTTTGGTCTGCCAGTTCTTTCAATTCCTGCGATAGCACCATCATTTCACGGTTTGAACGGTTCATATCTTCGGGAAGAATCCAGTTTGCGACAATGGTATCTGCAAGGTAGTTGTACCATTTTGGCTGCTCAAGAGCCGGGTCAAACGCGGAGGCGATTAGCACCATGCCACTGATGGATTCCGGCGAAATCAGCGCCAGTTGCAGAGCTATCGGTCCGCCGAGAGAGTGACCAACCAGAATATTGTTCCGGCTGCTATCCAGAAACGGGAGAATTGCCTCTGCTTGCTGTTGCAGGGAGGTCACCACTTCTTTCCCTGAGTTGCCAAAACCCAGACGGTCAACGGATAGAAGTTGTGCCCGGTTCAATAAATCTTCATTGGAAAGATAGGCCTGGTAGCCCTCTTTGGAGCCGGGAGATCCGTGTATAAAGATAATTCGGGTGTCAGAATTGGCTGCTCCAGCTTGCAAATATGCAAGTGGCATCTCAGATGCCCCCGCAAGTGTGAGGAAAGGTACGGTTATTAGGAACAGAATTAGTTGTCGGATTACAAGCACTGAAATCACTCTGAATCACGCCCCTTGAGGTGGTTTGGGTATAAAAATGTAATGTTAGCCTGTTCAGTACAAATAACCGGGGTGGGGGCAATATTCTTTCCTTGAAACACGGGCAAGCTGTTTTTATTGATTCGGGGAAGCTTAGATTGGGGAAAGTAAGTGAAACTGTAACGGACGGTAAATCAAACTGTTAAATATGGTGTGTAAAGTCTGTATTCGTAAATCAAAAGTGCTCACAAAAGCCTTGATGTTCTGTTCGGAACATCTCACTAAATACGTCAGTACCGGGCTACGCCATATCTCCACAAGATATGGCGTATTTTTTGATTAATGGCTTCAGAAGCTTTGCGATGCACCAATGGAAATCGTAGTCGATTCTGCTGAGCCGTTGTCAGAATATCCTACCTCAATGGAAAAAATTGGTCCGGGACCGGTGTACATGCGTAATCCAACAGCACCTATAAATCCATATCCGTCTTCTTCTTCATTGAAATAAGTATTGTTGTAATAACTGCCACCACCTCGGACATATGCATCACCGACAACTATCGGTGCGCGTAAAGTAAGGGTAAGCGGTACATAGTAAGCTTTATAGTCACGGTCAACATCTGAAGCATCGGGAATTGTTGCTCTTGTTTCGGCATACCCCAGGTCTATCGATGAGAATGTATTTACATCATAGGAACCCGATACGCTCCAGGTATAACCTGTTGCACTCTTTCCCCCATATTTAACATCAGAGGCACCAGCCTTTGCATTTACGCTTATCGGCAAAACTGCAGCAGCCTGAGATGACAAGAGCAGTGCGCTTGCTGTCGCGGTAACAAGGGTAAGAAGCTTTACAGATTTCATGATTACGTCCTTTTATGTTCGAATTGTTCCCTGGCCATTTGGGTGTTGCGAATGTGGAAAACTATTTAGTTAACGGTGCTTCTATGTTTAACGGCAAGGTGTCCACATACCTTGAGGAAGTTTTTAGGTGTTAGTCATTTTCATCTCGTTTAAGAGACACGGCGTTAATACAGTAGCGCAGTCCTGAAGGCGGTGGGCCATCCGGGAATACATGGCCAAGATGGGCATCACATGTCGAACAGGTTGTTTCTATCCGTTGCATACCATGGCTTGAATCACCGATGTAATCAACGACGTTTTCACCGACCGGTTGGGTGAAAGAAGGCCAGCCGGTGCCTGAGTCAAATTTTTCGTTCGCATTGAACAGTGCAGTCCCGCAACAGGCGCAGCGGTACAAGCCCGGTTTGAAAAGGCCGCACATTGAAGAACTGAATGGGTGTTCTGTCCCTTTTTGTCTGGTGACATAGTACGTTTCTTCATCCAGTTCCTGCTTCCACTCGTCTGGCGACTTTTCCACCCGCTTGTCCGGTGGGAGGTTCATTCCGTTGCTTCGGCGCAGGATCTCATTCCAGTTAATCATCTGATTTCTCGCTGGCTGATTTGGAGGTGGTACGTGGGGCTTGAGTCAAGTGTACATTTTGAGTGTGCGATGCCACGTGCAGAGGGTCAATAAAAACGGTAGAATCGCCCGCCTTAAAATGTGACCTATGTCATGTATCTGGAAGTGCACTGTATTGCTTTATCTTGTGAGGTCTTTTGATGAAAGCCTGGTTCCTGCTGGCTGGTGCCATCGTTGCTGAAGTAATCGCAACATCATTAATGCCAAGGACGCAGCAATTCACCCAGCCGCTGTATTCACTGGTAGTATTGACGGGCTACGGAATAGCTTTTTACCTGTTGTCCATCACTGTCAAAAGTGTCCCTCTTGGCGTAACTTATGCTGTTTGGAGTGGAACTGGAATTGTATTGGTTACTGCATTCAGCTGGTTTGCCTACGGTCAAAAATTGAGCCTTCCGGTTATGTTAGGAATGGGTTTGATTCTGGCCGGTTCAGTAATCGTTAACCTGTTCTCTGCACACTCAGCTTGATTGTAATTCCATCTCATTGCGCAGCAGGCGTTGGATAACCCGGTTGCGGCCAGTGGCCTTAGCCTCGTACAACGCTTGATCAGCTGTCTGCAGCATTTCGTCTTCTGATGGTTGGTACCCAGGTCTGACTGTGCAAATACCAATAGAGACAGTGAGTACTTTAAGCGGGTCACTGTTCTCGTGGGGAAGTTGCATTGACAGGATCGTATTGCGTATCCCCCTTGCTAACAGCAGGGCATCTTTTTCCGTTTGAGTCCGGCAGATAACCAAAAACTCCTCTCCGCCAAACCGGAAACAGAAATCATTTTCCCTCCTCACAACAGCGGCCAACGCCAGTGCTACCTGTTTTAACGCAGTATCCCCCTGAGCATGGCCATAGGTATCGTTGTAGCTTTTAAACCGGTCTATATCGATATAGAAAAATGAGAGTACTTCAGAGGAACGGGTAACCTGATAGATTTCACCCTGGACAATCTGATTGTAGTGGCGACGGTTGAATAGCCCGGTCAGCGGATCTGTCAATGCCAGGCGGTTGGTCTCCCTGACATGTATGTGGGCATCATGAAGTACGGTTTTGAATTTACGTGATAATTCGCCGATTTCATCATCCCTCTTAAGTCCTGGCAACTCATTGGGTTCAATATCATCAATATGATTGGATACAAACTGGGTGAGTTCTTCAAGCGGTTTAAACAGCCAGTAGATGGTGAGGGTGAGTAGCAACACAGCAACAAACATGGCAAGCAATATTTCCTCAAAAGCAGAGACAAGAATACGCTCACGAATACTTTTTAGCTCGCTCAGGTCAAATATAAACGTTATTTTTCCGCCATTTAAATTTGTTGACGGCAAGTTGAGGGTGTAGAGCCAATTGCCAGCGTCAAGCCCGTCTACATTTTTGTAGTTCAGATAGGCCATATGTGATTTTGAAAACGCCGTTTTTTCCTGAACTTGCTGGTAAAGCTGCCTGGAAGCAGAAAGACGGTTGAGAAGAAACGTAATGCGGGAAACCTCGGAGGGGTCGCTTTCCAGCCTGCGTTTAAGCTGGAGCAGTTTAATGTCCAACTGTTCTATGTAACCCTCCGGGAACGTACTTCGCCATGGTGGCCCCTGGCTTTTCAGGTAGGTGACTTCAAAATGTTGCGCATTAATTTCACTGACTCCCTGGGCTTTGAAATAATAAAGCGAAGGCACAGCCGAGAGTTGTTTGGAAAATGCAGAGTCTGTCAAAGTCGCATATTGCCCGGCAGCAATAGCCGAAGAAATAGGTGTAACGAGCAAACCGGCGAGGCTTGATACATGCTTATCTGCCCGTGTCTTGGCCCTGTCCCACTCATCTTTGTAGTGAAAAACGCTCATGCAGATAATAACGGCAAGTATGATGAGCCAGTATATGAATACCAGCTTGTACTTGAGGCTGGCGTACTTCTTCACATTCCAATCCCTGTTGTATTGTCAGCCCTTTTCCCAGAGCACTGAATCACACACATTACCGATGGCATAAAATACATTTGTCTGTCTGTATTGAAGGATGCCTGTGGCTTACGTCATTGCCTTTAAGGTCGTACGTACCGTACAGGGGCAGTCCCTCAAAGAGTTCTGTCACCAATATCAAATCGATGTCTGTCAGCTCGACCGCAACGATCAAACCATTTCTGTCCGGCTCAAGGGATGGAAAATAGGGCCAGTTTTTGTTCGGAACCTGGATAGAGAGGCGAGTATCCTTCCCATGGCGGATGTCTGTCAGGGGTAACAAACAATATTCGGTTGCACTTGAAGGGGTTTCACGCTCTGAGTCTGAAACGAAGCTTTGTTTTAATACATCCCACGTTTTGAGGTCGTCAGGAAATCTGGCCAGTGACTTACCAAAAGCGGGCAGTGTTAAAACACTGGTAATAATTGCAAAGCAGACCACTCGTCTCACATTTCCCTGTCCTTTCGTGAGCAAATTCAATCCAGCCCCCCAACATTTCCATGTACAGGTCGGCTTACACCAAGTGTAAATCTTTAGTGAGTCACCTATCAATATTGAACATGGATGCAATGCAACCATGATTTAACACTTGGCAAAGTCAAAAAAAGATATTTCACCTACCAGAAAAGTACTTTTATGCACTGAATTCACCTGTTTCGTTCTTTTTTTGCCTTGGGTTGTTGTACGAATGTTAATCGAATGTTCGATGAAGAATGAACCTGGAGGACAACGCATGTTTAAACCCGTTGCTATGGCCGCAGTATGCGCCCTGACGGCTTCACTGGCTTTTAACGCTGCTGCGGTCACTGAGCTGACCATTGCTACAGTGAACAACGGCCATATGATTGAGATGCAAAAGTTCAGTAAGGAATTCGAAAAAGAAAACCCGGATATCAAATTGAATTGGGTAACCCTTGAGGAAGGTGTGCTGCGCCAGCGCGTAACCACCGACATCACCACCAAGGGCGGCCAGTTCGATATTATGACAATCGGCATGTACGAAACACCGATCTGGGGCAAGCGCGGTTGGCTGAAAGAAATATCTGATGACGCCAACTACGACGCAGATGACTTGCTCCCGGCAATGCGAGCGGGACTGTCGGTAGACGACAAGATGTATGCAGTCCCTTTCTACGGTGAAAGCTCTATGCTGATGTACCGCAAGGATCTGGTGGAAAAGGCAGGCATGACCATTGAGGATCACCCGACCTGGGGCCATGTCCGTGATGTTGCCGAGGCGATCCATGATCCTGACAACGGTGTGTACGGGATCTGCCTGCGCGGTAAGCCAGGATGGGGTGACAACACGGCATTCATAACAACCATGGCCAACTCTTTTGGTGCCCGCTGGTTTGATGAAAACTGGAAACCACAGCTGAATACACCAGCCTGGGAACATGCCGTTTCTTTCTACGCCGATCTCCTGGCCAACTTTGGCCCCCCTGGCTCAAGCTCCAACAGCTTCAATGAGATCCTGGCACTGTTCAATGAAGGCAAGTGCGGAATGTGGATTGATGCCACCATCGCTGCGTCTTTCATTTCCAACCCTGGGCAAAGCAAAGTGGCTGACAAGGTTGCCTTCGCACAGGCACCGGTATCGGTGACCAAGCGCGGTGCTAACTGGCTCTGGGCATGGGCGCTCGGTATTCCTGCCAGTACACAAAAAGCGGCTGAAGCAGAGCGGTTTGTGAAGTGGGCGACATCGAAGGAATACATCAAGTTGGTGGCGAAAAACAATGGCTGGGCGAATGTGCCTACCGGAACCCGGATTTCAACCTATGAAACCCCTGAGTTCCTTGAAGCGGCCGTGTTTGCCAATGCAGAACTGACTGCCATCAGCTCCGCTAACCCGGACAACAGCACCTTGCTGCCGTCTCCGTATATCGGCGTCCAGTTTGCTGCAATCCCGGAATTCCAGGCGATTGGTATCGCTGCCGGGCAACAGTTCAGTGCAGTTGTAGCTGGTAAGCAAAGTGTTCAGAAAGCGCTGGAGAGCGCCAACAAATCGGCTGATCGCGAAATGCGTAAAGCCGGTTACTACTGATACCAACGTGTATGCGGCCTGCCCCGGCAGGCCATCTTTTTGGCCGGGACCGCTTACCCGGCCACTCTTTCAAACTTAAGGAATTCTGACGATGCAGAACTGGCTATCACGGATGTTGATTGCACCGTCGTTTATTTTGTTGTTGCTGTGGATGATTGTCCCGCTGTCGATGACAGTGTATTTCTCCACGATCCGCTACAACCTCCTCTACCCGGGGGAACACAATTTTATCGGGTGGATGAACTTTGAATTTTTCTACACAGACGATGCATTCTGGCCGGCGGTTGGCAATACCCTTTTCCTGGTTGCAATGGTGTTGGTATGTACGGTAGTGCTCGGTGTTTTACTGGCCGTCGCGCTGGATAAGCCGTTTTTTGGCAGGGGCATCGCGCGGATATTGCTGATTTCCCCTTTCTTCATCATGCCGACGGTCAACGCATTGCTTTGGAAAAACATGATGATGCACCCGGTTTATGGCGTACTGGCATGGCTTTGGGAAAGTGTCGGGCTTGAACCGGTAGACTGGCTGGCTGAATTTCCCCTTGGCTCGATCATCGCAATGATCAGCTGGCAGTGGATGCCCTTTGCCCTGCTGATTTTTATCACCTCGCTCCAATCAATGGATCACGAACAGAAAGAAGCGGCCGTCCTGGATGGCGCAACCGGTTTTCAGGTCTTTCGCTACCTGACCCTGCCGCATCTCGCCCGGCCTATTGCCGTGGTCATGATGATTGAAACCATCTTTATGCTGTCGGTATTCGCCGAGATTTTTGTGACAACAGGCGGTGGTCCCGGCTATGAGTCCACTAACCTCGCGTTCCTGATTTTTGCGCAGGCGCTGATGCAATTTGATGTGGGCGTGGCGTCAGCAGGCGGGCTGGTGGCCGTAGTGCTCGCCAACATTGTGGCGATTTTCCTGGTCCGAGCGATCGGCAAGAACCTGGTTACCTGAGGAGAAAACGATGAATTCAGAAAAAACCGGGTTTATTCGCCCCCTGATTTGCTGGGCTGCAGCCATCCTGGTGTTCTTCCCGATCATCATGATGCTGGTTACCTCGCTTAAAACCGAGCAACAGGCTATCGAAGTCCCCCCCAGCTTTGTGTTTACGCCGACGCTGGAAAATTTTGAGATTGTCCAGGAGCGCAGTGATTACCTGAAGTTTGCCAAAAACTCACTCATCACCGCTTTCGGCTCCACCATTCTGGCTCTGATTGTGGCGATCCCTGCTGCGTATTCAATGGCGTTTTACCCACGCCGGTTCACCAAGGACATTCTTCTTTGGATGCTCTCTACCAAGATGCTCCCTGCGGTGGGCGTATTAGTGCCTATTTACATCCTCTGCAAGGATGCCGGGCTTTTGGACAGCACACTGGCGCTGACCATTATCTACACATTGATGAACCTGCCGATTGTGGTGTGGATGCTGTTTTCCTACTTCAAGGATATCCCGAAAGACATTCTTGAAGCGGTTCGCCTGGACGGTGCCGATACCTGGGGCGAAATCCGCCATGTGTTGCTGCCACTGTCGCTCGGAGGCGTGGCATCCACCGCACTCCTGTCCATTGTGCTGGCATGGAACGAAGCATTCTGGTCAATCAATCTGACCTCAGCCAATGCCGGGACACTGGCGACCATGATTTCCACTTACTCCAGCCCGGAAGGGCTGTTCTGGGCCAAGTTGTCGGCGGCATCTACCTTGGCGAGTGCACCGATTATCGTACTGGGCTGGTTCTGCCAGAAGCAGCTTGTACAGGGATTGACGTTTGGGGCTGTGAAATGAGTTATCTGCAAGTAAAGAACCTCTATAAAAAGTACGGTGAGCACACCGCACTGAAAGACATCAACTTTGATATTGAACGTGGTGAGTTTGTGGTGTTTGTCGGGCCTTCGGGCTGCGGCAAGTCGACATTGCTGCGCACCATTGCCGGGCTGGAAAGCTCGTCTGAGGGCGGTATCCATATTGAGCAGCAGGACATCACTGAACTGCATCCGTCCAAGCGTGATGTGGCGATGGTGTTCCAAAGTTATGCGCTCTACCCCCACATGACGGTTGAGCGAAACATGTCTTTTGCCCTGAAACTGGCCGGTCGGCCGGAGCAGGAAATCAAGGACAAGGTTGGCAGGGTCGCCAAGGCGCTCAAGCTGGAAGAATACCTCGACCGCAAGCCGAAAGCCCTTTCCGGCGGGCAGCGCCAGCGGGTTGCCATTGGCCGTGCCATAGTGCGAAACCCCAAGGTATTCCTGTTTGACGAGCCGTTGTCAAACCTGGATGCGGCACTCAGGGTGGAGATGCGTATAGAGCTGTCGCGTCTTCACCACGAGCTTGGCAGCACCATGATCTATGTGACCCACGATCAGGTTGAAGCCATGACGCTGGCTGACAAAGTGGTGATCATGGATGTTGGTGAAGTGGCGCAGATAGGCTCGCCGCTGGAGCTTTACCACCAGCCTGCCAACGAGTTTGTTGCCACCTTTATCGGTACCCCGAAAATGAACACCCTCCAGATACAGGAGGCCAGTGGGCAAAGTGATACGCTTCGGGTCAGTTTCCCTGACAGCCGCCCGGTTGAGCTCGACGCTGCCCGGTATAACGGAAGCGCCGGGGATATCCGCCGTATCGGGTTCCGGCCCGAGACCCTGGCGTTTACTACACCGGAACAGGGCGACGTGGAAGGGGATGTCGAGGTGGTTGAACAGCTGGGCTCTGAAACCCTTACTTATGTGCGTACCCTGAGCGGTGAAACCCTGGTGGTACGCGCTGAACCAAAACTGTCGCCCAAGCTTAACCAGCATGTAGGAGTGAGGCTGGACAGAAAGCAGATATACCTTTTTGATGCCTTGGGACGGGCGCTGAATAACTACCAGACGTCGGACTGGAAGGAGCTTGTCGATGGCTGAGCAAAGAAAGCTGGTGCATTTCGGAGTAGGGTCATTCCACCGTGGGCATCAGGCCTACTACGTGCAGCGCCTCAATGACCTGGGTGATGCCAATGAACAGTGGCATTACACCGGTGTGAATTTGCGAAAAGAAAGTGGTGCCCTTGTGCGGCAACTGGCAGGCCAAAAAGGCGCTTTCTGGTTCAAGAAAATATCTGCATCCGGGGACTGTACCTACCACAAAATTGAATCAATCCGAACTTTGGTGGATGCCTCTTCAGATCTGGCCGGTTTTGATTCGTTGTTTGCAGAAAGCGCCGTCAAGGCCGTCACGATCACTGTCACCGAAGGGGGGTATTACCTTACTGACAGCGATGACCTGAACCTCAACCACCCGGAGGTGGCGGCCGATACAAACCCGGCCAACCAACCTGTCACCCTTTACGGGTTTCTGGCCCGGGCGTTGCGTATTCGCCAGCAGGCAACCGGGGAGCCGATCACCGTGCTGACCTGTGACAACCTGCGTAACAACGGTGCCCGACTGGAAGCGGCATTCCGGCAGTTTTTAGCCGCGCAGGGCGACAGCCAATTGTTGACATGGCTTGATGCCAATGTGACCTTCCCAGCCTGCATGGTCGATCGCATTACACCGGTTCCCCCCGCTGGCCTGACGGCTGATATCCTTGCTGAAACCGGGGAATCGGATGCCTGCCCGGTGATGGGGGAAGACTTTGAACAATGGGTGATTGAAGACAAATTTGCTGCCGATTTCCCGGCGCTGGACCGGGTAGGTGTCACTTTCACCCAGGATGTCCACGCTTTTGAAGAAACCAAGATCCGGATACTGAACGGTGGCCACTTCCTGCTTTCCTATGTCGGGGCGCTTCGTGGGTACCAGACATATGATGAGAATATCCGTGATGATGAACTCAACGGGTTGTTGCTCCGTTACCACCGGGAAGAGGTGATTCCCACCATAGAGAACCCGCCGGTTGATCTGGAAGCCTACCGGGCAACCATCATTGAACGGTTCAGTAACCGTTATATTACCGACTCCATTGCCCGGATTGCCGCCGACAGCCTGAGCAAGTTTTCCGGTTTTATCCTTCCCTCGGTCGAGCGCACCCTGGAAGCGGGCCGCGACCCAGCCAACGCCCGGGTGCTCATCGCCCATTGGTATTGTTTCCTGGCTCTTTATATCGAAGGGAAGTTTGTATTCAACTACGCCGACCCTTACCTGCCAATGGCTGAAGCCTGGTTCGCAGGCAAAGACCCGGTGGATGGCTTTCTCGACAGCCCCGATCTCTGGCAAGGCTGTAATCAGCGGTACCCAGCGTTCAGGGAGGCGCTGAAAAAGGAAATCGATAAATACATGACCCATTACAGGAAACAGTACCCATGAATATCCGAATCGAAATAGATGGCAAGCCGGCGCTGTCAGGAAAAACAGCGCTAGTCAGTGGAGGAAATGGTGGGATTGGATTGTCGGTGTGCCGGGGATTTGCTGAAAACGGGGCAAATTGTGTGGTGGCGGATTTGCCGCAAAGCCCGTCAGAGGAACTCGGGGCACTGATGGCTGAGTATCCGGGAGCAGTGCGTTATGTCCCGACCAACATCTGCGACGGTGCAGCCCGCAAAATACTGGTAGAAAGTTGCACGGAAAGTTTTGGCAGTATCGACATTCTTTTCAATAACGCGGCGGTATTCGACATGGGGCCTTTGCTGGAAAGCGATGAAGCCCAGTATGAAAGACTGTTCCGAGTAAACGTCAACGGCATGTTTTTCCTGATGCAGGCGGTTGCCGATGAGATGGTCAATGCCGGAAACGGCGGCAAAATCATCAATATGGCGTCACAGGCCGGGCGACGGGGTGAAGCCCTGGTTTCCCACTACTGCGCCAGTAAGGCTGCGGTCATCAGTTACACCCAGTCAGCTGCACTGGCCCTTGCTCCGCACGGTATCAACGTAAATGCGATTTCCCCCGGCGTGGTGGATACACCCATGTGGGATCACGTCGACAGTCTGTTTGCCCGGTATGAACATCGTCAGCCCGGTGAGAAAAAGCGCCTGGTAGGGGAAGACGTACCCCTTGGGCGTATGGGGGTGCCAGAGGATATTTGCGGCGCGGCACTGTTTCTGGCATCCGGGATGTCGGACTATGTCACTGCCCAGACCTATAACGTTGATGGGGGCAACGTGATGAGCTGAGTGGGCTGACGTTGTGTTGATAAACAACTTAACTGACGGTACAAGTAAGAAAACGCAATCAAAGGACAGACGCAGACATGGCGCATTTTCTCGGCATCGACATAGGAACTTCATCCGTCAAGGCCATTCTCATGGACGAATCCGGCTCGGTTGTGGGTTCTGCCAGTAGAAGTTACCCGGCCAGTCAGCCCCAACCACTGTGGTCAGAACAGGATCCGGATACTTGGTGGCATGGCACCATAACTGCGCTGTCAGAGTTGCAGCAGACGCATCCTGATGCTTATCAGGATACAGTTGGTATCGGGTTGTCCGGGCAGATGCATGGCGCAGTAGTTTTGGATGCCAAAGGAAAACCGCTGCGCCCAGCCATCCTCTGGAACGACGGGCGGGCTTTTGCTGAGTGTGCTGAACTTGAGCTGCAGGTTTCCGGCTTAGGTGACAAAGCCGGTGTCCCTGCGATGCCCGGCTTCACTGCTCCTAAGTTACTTTGGCTGGAAAAGCATGAGCCAGAGATCTTCAATGCCATCCACACCGTGGTACTTCCAAAAGATTATGTCCGGTACCAACTCACACGTACCTTTGTCACCGATATGTGTGATGCTGCCGGGACACTGTGGCTTGATGAGGCCAAACGTCGCTGGCACCCGGAATTGGTAGAGGCGAGTGGGCTGGGGGTTAACCAGTTGCCGGATGTAATGGAAGGCACGGAATGCAGCGGTTTTCTTTCCGGGGAAGCTGCGGATCTTTTGGGGTTGAAATTGGGAATCCCGGTTGTTGCGGGAGGCGGTGATGCGGCCGCCGGCGCGGCGGGAATCGGCGCGGTGGAAGACGGGAATGCCTTTATCTCCCTTGGTACCTCGGCGCAGTATTTTGTCGCCACAGATAGCTACAAACCCTGGCCGCAAAGCCTGATCCACAGTTTCGCCCACTGTGTGCCGGCGCGATGGTTCCAGATGGCTTGCATGCTCAACGGTGCCAGCCCCCTGATGTGGTTTGCCGGTGTCAGTGGCGGTGAAGATATCGGGAAACTGCTGGCGGAAACCGAACAGCAATACCGGGTTGATATGCCAACTGTTTATCTGCCATACCTGACCGGGGAGCGCACCCCTCACAATAATCCTTTCGCAGCGGCAAGTTTCCATCAGCTAACGGCAGCGACCACCCGGGAACACATGGTGCAGGCGGTGCTCGAAGGTGTTGCGTTTTCCCTTCGTGACTGTCAGCAGGCTATGTCAGAGGCTGGCACTGTGGTGCCAGCCATTGGTGCCATTGGTGGTGGTTCACGTAGCCAATTCTGGCTTCAAATCATTGCTGATGTGCTCAATCGTACTGTCGTCCGGTACAGAGACAGCGAATCCGGCCCGGCCCTTGGCGCTGCCAGGCTGGCGCAAATCCAGGTTTCCTGTGCCACGCCGTCGGAGGTTTGCCACAAGCCTGACGTAATAGCGGTGATCGAGCCTGACAGGGAAAACCATCAGGCATACAGCGACAAGTATTCAGAGTTTACCGCGCTGTACCAGGAATATGAAAAACCACGGACTAAGCGAATGGCAGGCAATTGAAGCGGTGAAAAACCGCTGATTACCAAGGGGTGTGAGGTGCCAATTGGCCAGTAGAATCAAAGACGAACCTGTCTGGGAGTACATTGACTTCAAAGAGTCATTTTGGTTTCTGGAGCATGGCGTACCCCATGAAAGAATTCACTGGCACGTCCATGAGCAGTACGAACTTCACCTGATAACAGTTACCTGTGGAAAAGTGATGATCGGTAACTACATAGGCCCTTTTGCTCCCGGCCACCTGACCCTGGTGGGGCCGTGGATGCCTCACAATTGGGAGAGCAACCTCGCTCCCGGTGAACGCCACGAACTACGCGATCTGGTTATCCAATTCAACCCGGAGCTTATCCCGAATGCACTCAGGGTCTTTCCAGAGCTGGTGGCGCTAAAAGGCATGCTGGAACAGGCTAAAATGGGCATTGAATTTACGGATGTACCTTTCAGCGAATCCAAGGAAAAATTCCTGGAAATCCGCAAAGCCAGCGGAATGGATAGGCTGCTTAAATTCCTTGCTTTCCTTAACCAGCTGAGTACCAAATCAACACGGGTACTTTCCAGTCTCCCAGCCAGCGAAGTCAAAGACCCGGATTCCCTGCAAGGCAAGGTAAATGTGGTGGTTGAATATGTCATGGATAACTTCCATCACCCCATACGGCTCAAGACGGTTGCTGATTTGTTGGAGATGAAAGAAACCTACTTTTCACGCTTTTTCCACCATGCTACCGGGCACAGGTTTACTGATTTTGTTAACCGCGTCCGTATCCAGCGCGCTTGTGTTTTGTTGAATGAAACGGATGATGCCATTGCGGAGATCAGCCATCAGGTCGGCTTTAATAATTTCGCCAACTTCAGCCGCCAGTTTCGCCGGATTCGCGGTATCAGCCCCCAGGCTTACCGAAAAACGCATGCTAACTGACCGTTTGCCGGGTATCAGTCAACGAGAACTTTCCTTTGGTTGGAGATTTTCCTGAATTCAGCCGGAGATGTGTTTACATGTTTTTGGAAGGTATCGTAGAAACAGGAGATCGATGAGAAGCCGCTTTCAATGGCTACAGACACAATTTTTGCGTTGGATTCGGTCAGCAGCATCTTGGCGTGCTGGAGCCGTAATTCCGTCAGGTGTTCTTTCATGGTACGGCCCAGGAATTTGCGGAACAGCATGACCGCATAGCTCACTGAAACACCGGAACTCTCAGCAATATCCTGGATTGAGATAGGGTTGGGAAAATTCTGGGACATGTAACGGAGCATGCGTTCGAAGTGCAGTATGGCTTTCCCGCCAACCACCTTGAGGTCATCTTTCTGGCGTGAAGGAATCAGTTCATTCCACCCCTCAACTGCCAGCCGATAGAGGCGGGCTTCAAGTTCAAGTGCATGGAGCCGGTCCCATTCGCTGTCCTGTTCACACAGTTCCTGTGCCCAGCGTTTAGTCAGGTAGTAGTCATCAATACGCTGCTCTTTTGCTGTGATGACAGCGCCGGAAAGAACCGCATTGATAAATGGTTGAGGCAATGACCATTGCAAAAATTGCGATAAGGTAACGTAGATATTGGTAATCGTGCCTTCACCCTTTACGTCAATGACCCGGTGTGGATAGGTCCCCCAGAAAAGGGTGAGGAATCCTCCCTGGAGCTGTGCGTTATGCTCAGAAAATGAGTAAGTCATATCGCAATCTTTCAGGAAGTTAATCTCGATAGAAGCATGGTGGTGGTAGACACTATCCCATATTTCCGGCTTGTGGTGCTCGAGCAAAATAGCCCTCTGATACGGAACGTTGCTCGGTTCAGCATTGGGTTCTTGCATCAATCTCTTTTCATTAACACTTCGCAACATTAATCGGTCCTCCTACCTCTTAATTAACTTTGGTCGAGTTCGATCAATGCTTCAACTCAATTGCTGATTTCCGGAAATGAAGTGTTTTTTTCCGGAAGAAAGCACAAGACGTATAGATCTAAATTTAATATTGAGAAGAGGAAAACCAAAATTCACTTTCGGGTATTTAGGAAGACAAAAATCATGAATAAGTATCCAAAAATCACATTTATCGGTGCCGGTTCGACGGTGTTCATGAAAAATATCATCGGCGATATCCTGCAGCGCAATGCCTTGAGCGGGGCTGAAGTTGCCCTGATGGATATTGACCCGGTAAGGCTCCGTGAATCAGAAACGGTTGCTAACCGTATGGTGGGCAAGCTCGGCGTTGATGCGTGTATTTCAACGCACCTGGTTCAGAAAGAGGCGCTGGAAGGCGCTGATTTCGTCATCGTTGCTTTCCAGGTCGGCGGCTACGATCCATGTACAATAACCGATTTTGAAATTCCGAAAGAATTCGGCCTGCGCCAGACCATTGCGGATACGCTGGGTATCGGCGGCATTATGCGCGGCCTTCGCACTGTGCCGCACCTGTGGTCAGTGTGTGAAGATATGCTGGAAGTGTGCCCGGAAGCGCTGTTGCTCCAATACGTTAACCCGATGGCGATCAATACCTGGGCGATTGCCAGAAAATACCCGGCGATCAAGCAGGTTGGCCTGTGTCACTCCGTGCAACATACCGCAGAGCTGCTGGCGAAAGAGCTGGATATCCCAATGAGCAAAATCCGGTACCGCTGTGCCGGTATTAACCACCAGGCATTTTTCCTCAAGTATGAAGAAAGGCAGGAAGACGGCAGCTACCGCGACCTCTACCCGCAACTGCAAAAAGGCTATGCCGACGGCGTGCTGCCAAGGGCTATCAGCCAGGAGTCTGAGCGCTGCCAGAACATCGTCCGCTATGAAATGATGAAACGTACCGGCTACTACGTGACAGAAAGCTCAGAGCACTTTGCTGAATACACACCCTGGTTTATCAAAGAAGGCCGTGATGACCTGATTAAGAAGTTTGCCATCCCTCTCGATGAATACCCGATGCGCTGTATTGAGCAGATTGAAAACTGGAAGAAAGAGTCGGCAGAGCTGCAAGGGGCAGCGGAAATTGAGATCAGGAAGAGCGATGAATACGCCTCTGAAATCATTAATGCCGCCTGGACCGGGGTACCGACTGTCATTTACGGTAATGTTGCCAATACCGGCCTAATTACTTCCCTGCCTGATGGCTGCGCAGTTGAGGTGCCATGCCTGGTTGACCATAACGGTATCCAGCCGATTTATATCGGTGAATTGCCGCCACAGCTTGCTGCGATCATGCGCTCCTCAATTAATGTGCAGTCCCTGGTCGTTGAAGCACTGATGACGGAAAACCCGGAGCATATTTATCATGCAGCGATGATGGACCCGCATACAGGCGCTGAACTGGACCTCGACCAGATATGGGCGCTGGTGGACCGTCTGCGCGAAGCGCACGGTGACTGGCTGCCCCAGTGGGCCCAATAAACTAAATCTTCCTTTACTCGCCGACCACCGAATAAGTTTTGGCGAAGGGCAGTCTGCACTGCCCTTTTTTTTTTGATCGGGAATGACAACCCGCATTTCTCGCTACCCCCTGCAATGTCCCTGCTGAATTAGGTATCGCTGCAAAACGTTTTCCTCGCTATACATTCATCTCGCCTGCAAGGCTTCGCACAATGAAGAATGAAGCGCAATGCCTGTCGTAGTGCCGTACATGTAAGTTCGGGACTATGTGTTACGCATATATAGATTCTATCCTCCGGTTGGTCTGTCTTGGATAGTGTCAAACCGGGTAAAGCAGTAACGGAGGGCACAAACGACCCCAATGTTAATGAATGGAACTGATTTTACGCTGCATAGACTTTGCATAGCGAACGGGGCAATTGAAGGCTTGTAGGGGAATGTGAGAAACAGTGTAGAGGTTTGGGTAAATACACTGTTGACTGGATTTCGTTGCTTGCGTCAATGCAAAAAGGGGCGATTCCGCCCCTTAATATTTGGATCAGGTTTTAATGCCTGTGGTCAGGATACTGACAGCACAATACCTGGCAATACAAGAAATACCAATCCGAGGTATGCCACGACTGCAAGCTTGGTTCTGGCAGCGTAATCACCCAGGATTTCCGCACACTTAAGAGGCAACTCGCGCAGGAATGGGATTCCGAAAATAACCAGGATTCCCAGCACATTGAAGGTCAGGTGAACCAGAGCGATTTGCAGGGCAAATACTGCGTTGTCACCGGTTACCGCTGTTGCTGCGAGCAGAGCAGTTACACAGGTACCGATATTGGCACCCAGCGTGAAAGGGTAAACCTTGCGGACACTCAATACGTTGGTGCCTACCAGCGGTACAACCAGGCTGGTGGTGGTGGAAGAGGACTGAACCAGAATGGTGACCAGGGTACCGGAAGCGATGCCGTGGATCGGGCCTCGGCCGATGGCGCTGTTTAACACTTCGCGTGCTTTACCGACCATCAGGCTTTTCATCAGCTTGCCCATTACGGTAATAGCAACAATCACCGCCAGGATACCGAATACAACCAGCGCGACACCGCCAAGGTTGCCCGGCAGTACGTCAAATACGGACTTGGCACCGTTAACTACCGGTTTGGTAATCGGCTTGATGAAATTGAGGCTCTTCATGCTGAGGTTGTCAGCGTGCATCAATGGCGCAACCAGCCACGCAGAAATTTTGCTCAGCAGGCCAGTCATCATTTCAAGCGGAAGGAAGATGACAACGGCAAAGAGGTTGAAAAAGTCGTGAACCGTTGCACAGGTAAAGGCGCGGCGGAACTCATCCTTGCAGCGGGCATGACCCAGGCTGACCAGAGTGTTGGTTACCGTTGTACCGATATTGGCACCCATCACCATGGGGATGGCTGTTTCTACCGGGAGGCCACCGGCAACAAGGCCTACGATGATGGAAGTGACGGTACTGGATGATTGGATAAGGGCGGTTGCCACGATACCAATCATCAAGCCGGCAACAGGGTTCGATGCAAAAGCAAACAGCTCTTTTGCCTGTTCACCGGCAGCCCACTTAAAGCCGCTTCCGATCATACCTACAGACACCAGCAACAGGTAAAGCATTGCCAAAAGGGCAACCCATTGAAGGGCACGGTTAGGGGTGGCCGACTGTGGCCGTTTAATGGCGCTCGACTGGACGCTCATAAGCTCACTCCGCAGTGATTTTTATCAGTTATGTATGTCATTGGTGAGCATGCTATGAACGTTATATTGCAGAAATATTACGAGATGACACTTTTAATATATTTTTTTGATGGTTTGGTGATGGTTATATTTCATGTGATAAATATTTATGAGTTACTCCGCAGTTTTTGAAGATCAAATTTGACTAAAAAAGGGCCCCCAAATGGAAGCCCAAAGAGCACCCAACTAGCGCGGGAAAATCAATTGGTCTTTTCTGGCAAAGGAAGGTTGACCCACTCTTTGTAGAAGGTTTCTATATCCGGTTCGAAATCATGGATTACCGGGTACCAGGGCGTAGGCGCTTCCACATCATGCATGATGCCGCATGTGGGGCAGTAGTATTCCCGGTAAACCTGCCAGTCTGTATCCGGGTGCATGTGTTCCGGGTAGACTTCCAGCATGGCGTCTTTGGTATCGCGGACATACACCACGGCACTTAGCTTCCAGTTCTCCCGGTAATCGCCAAATTCATGGCCACAGCGGCATTTTGTCAGCCATTTGTTTGTCCCTTTTTGTTGCGCGATGTACAGATGCGGCCCAAGAGGGAGGATAATCTTGTCCTGCCAGTCCACTTTGGCCTGCAACGTTTTAACATATTGCGCAAACCGGGACTGATCCTTCGGCATCGACAACATCCGCATGGTGGTTTTCCAGTCGAGCTTACCTTCTACCAATTTCTCGACCTGTTCGTCGGTATACTGAGACATAATGCTTCTCCTTCAGGTTAGGGCTCACTCTTCAACCAGGGTGATCGTAGAAACGTCCGGCATCCGGGAAAGATCCATGCGGTACTTGGAACCGTATGAAGGCACGCCAAGCTCTTCTTCCGGCAGGGACCACCCATCCGGCAATTCCCAGAATGACTTGAACTGGTTCAGGAACTTCTGGGACAGGCCAAAGCTGGTGGCGTACATGTGTTTGACCGGCAAAGATGCGTCTTTATCCAGGATTTTCTGGCGCTCTTTCTGCATCCAGTCCCGGGTTGGGACTGCCCGTGCGAGACGCTCTTTTCGAATTTCTGCCCGGCGAATTGCTGTCTGTTTTTCATCGACAGACCAGACGCCGTTTTCATCCTGGTGGAGTACCGCACCGTAAACTTTGCGGGCAAATTCCGGCAGCACGAAGGCTTCATTCAGGTCATGTGCAATGGATTCACTATCGCGGTCCAGCGGGTCGCCGAAACCGGGGCCGCCACGCAGGTAGTTGAGGTAGAGGTCGTGGTTGTCATAACAGTCTTCAGTGGTCATGCACTGCTGGTCGCGTTTTACCACAGAACCGGGAGACAGGTGTTTTTCGTAATCTGGGCTGGCCGGGTTGAGATCCGCACCGAGTGGCAGGCTGTCACCCTGCTGGATACGTTCTTTGATGCCAGTCATATGGGCCTCAAAACGGTAACCGGTTGCCGGTGGGTAGCCTCCCATCATTCCCCAGTCACTGTTCATGTAGCCGTTACCCATGAAGAACATGGTCCAGTCATGGGAATTCCACACCATACGCAGGGATTCAAAGCCACACCCTCCGCGGTACTTGCCATACCCCCCGGAGTTGCACTTTACGTTCCTGCCAAGATAAAGAAGCGGTTCCGCCATTTCCCAGATTTCGACATCCCCCATGTCGCCTTCCGGGTTCCAGATTGCTGCGGCGTGGTTCAGCCCGTCCTTGATGGCACAGGCGCCGGTGCCGCAGGATGATGCCTCAAAACTGTTTACTGCGTGGATGTCACCGTCCTGGTTGATACCGCCGCCCTGAAGCCAGTTTGAGGTATTGGCGTTACCGGCATTTACTTCTTCCAGGTAGCCCCGGCTGAAGTAGCCCTGCCCCAGACCCCGCCACAATGCACTCCATCCGGAAACCAGAAAGTGCCAGGCGTAGGCATGGCCTGTCCGCCGGTCATCCGGGTTCATCCAGGCTCCTTTGGGAAGCCGGAATTCCGTGCCGTAATAGGCTCCGTCGTTGATGCGTTGGGTGGGTACCAGTGTCTGGGTCATCATCACCCAAATCCCGCTGGTAAAGGCTACCTGGTGGGCATTGTACGAGTGCCATCCCCAGCGGCTTGCCCCTTCAAAATCGAGCCGCCATGAACCGTCACCCCGGATGGTCATTTCTACCGGTGAGTGCATAACCGTATCGAGCTTGGCGAAGGCAGAGGGGGTCTGTACATCCGGGTGGGCGTAGGGGACGTCCACAAACGCCACTTTGCGGTATTTCCCCGGCAGGGTCATGGCCTTGATGCGGGTCTGCAGACCGCGGCGGCCGTCTTCCACCACTTCGTAGGAGAACTTTTCGTAGGCTTCAATGCCTTCTTCGCGGATCACTTCCTCCACCAGATCCCGGATCATATGGCATCCGGCTATCCGGGTACGTTCGTCAAGGATCCAGTACTTCGGTGTGCGGACGGAGCGTTGGGATTCATGCAGCCAGTCCCGGAACGGCTCATCATTCACACCGGTTTTGCGGCAGGTAATCATGTAGCCATCCCCGAAACGTTGAACCTGCCCGGTGGACATAGAGCCCGGCGTGACAGCACCGGTATCTATGACGTGTGTCACCCCGCCGACCCAGCCGATAAGCCTTCCATCCCAGAAAATGGGGACGATGGTAGCGATATCGCAAGGGTGGACATTGCCGATGGAGCAGTCATTGTTGGTGAACATGTCACCGGGATCGATGCCGGGATTGACCTCCCAGTTGTTCTCAATCATGTATTTGATGGCGGCACCCATGGTACCCACATGGATGATGATGCCGGTGGACGTCAGCACACAGTCGCCGGCGGCGTTATACAGGGTGAAACAGAGTTCCCCTTCCTGCTCTACAATCGGGCTGGCTGCGATCTTTTTCGCCGTCTCCCGCGCATGCACCAGGCCGCCGCGGATTTTTGAAAACAGCTTTTCATAACGGATTGGGTCATTCTCGCGGAATTCCAGGTTTTCCAGCCCGTTGTAAAATCCGGTGGCCGCTGTTTTGGCTAGAATTTTGTCACGGAACGTTTTCAGTGACTCGCCGTTCCCCAGAAGGTCGGCATGGCCTTTGATTTTGGTAATGTCATCCATGGGTTAGTCCTCCTTGAGGGACTTGAGGTGGAACAGGCGGTGCTTGTCGAGGAAGGTCTCAAAGCCGTCCGGTACAACAAAAGTGGTGGCGTCAGATTCAATGATCGCCGGCCCGGTGATGCGGTTGCCGGGTTTCAATGCTTCCATCTTGTAGAGCTGGGCATCGACCCACTGCTTGTGGCGGTAGAAAGGGCGGTGCCCTAGGCGGGAAGACTCTGGTGGGATTTCGCCGGTTTCCTCATCTTCCGGCAGGGACGGTTTTACCGTGGCGACCAGGCCATGCATGATTGCACCGGTGACCGAAAAGCCCAGCTCAGGCGATCGGGCTGCACTGGCGTACACCCGGGAGTATGTTTCCTCGAAGGCTTCAACCAGCTTGTCCCAGTCAGTGGCGGTCGCAGCACTGGTGATAGGGGAGAGAATTTCCAGATCGTTGAGCTGGCCCATGTACTGCATACGGAACCCGGGACGCAATATCACGTCTTCCGGCTTAAAGCCGTTGATCACAAACTCTTCGACCACCTTGGCCGCCAGTTCTTCCCATGCAGACTGCATCACGCGGCATGCCGCTTCCTTTTCGCCGTCCGGTGCAAACTGCGCAACAGCGATATCGACACTCTTGTCGTAGCGGTACTCAAAATCGGCACAGGCGCAGCCAAAGGCCGAGAAGCCTGCAGCCCAGGCCGGGACGATAATGTCCTTGAAGCCCAGTCCTTCCGTGTAGCCGTAGGTGTGCACCGGCCCCGCTCCACCATAGGAGAAGCAGACGTATTCGGTTGGGCTGTACCCCTTAGCTCCGATATTGGCACGAAGGTACTCACGGAGCTGGAGGTCGAGCAGTTCAATGACACCGGCTGCAGCGTCTTCTACGGAAAGCCCCATCGGTTCGGCAATTTGCGCCTTAATGTGTTTCCGTGCCCTTTCTACATCCAGTTTGATAGCGCCGCCAAGAAAGTTGTCCGGGTTGAGATAGCCAAGCACAACGTGGCAGTCGGTGACTGAGACCGTATCCAGCCCACTGTCTTTCCAGCATGTACCTACCTTGTACCCGGCACTGTCTGGGCCGAGTGTGATGGAGTTACTGTAAGGGTCGATGCGCACAAAACTGCCTGCACCGGCACCAACGGAATCCATCACTACCAGTGGCAGTGAAAGTACCAACCTTGCCATATCCGGGTCAGCGGCAATGGCAAAGTTCCCTTTGGTAATCAGCGCCATGTCAAAGCTGGTACCGCCAATGTCGGAGCAGGCGATGTTGTCATAACCGAGCATTTCCCCTAACAGTTTTGAGCCAATTACCCCACCGATAGGGCCCGAAACAATGGTTCTTGCCAGCTCTTTGGCTTTCCAGGAAATGGTACCGCCGTGGGTGGCCATGACCCGCAGGTCAAAGTGGGCACCGTGTTTGTGGAAACGGTCGCTGACCTTTTTCAAGGTCTGGCGGGAAGGTTCTGCGGCATAGGCCTCCAGCACCGTGGTATTCATGCGGTGGCTTTCTTTACGGGAAGGGTAGTAGTCAACCGATGCAAACACCGGGATATCAACCCCCATATCCTTGAGCTTTTCTTTGCAGATATCCCGGGCAATCTGCTCATTGCGCTCGTTTTTATGGGACTGCAACAGGCAAATTACAATGGCATCCGAACCGGCTTTTACCAGCTCTTCAGTTGCAATGGCGACTTCAGCCTCTCGCAAGGGGATGACGACATTGCCCTGGACATCGGTACGTTCGGTGACACCCCGGATGCGGGAAAGTGGCACCAGAGGCGGGTCATATTTGTGGGTGTTGAGGTGAATCCGGTCTTCGAGGGCATAGCCGAGGTAACTTTGAATAGCGCGCCCCATTGAGTGAGTCTGTTCGAATCCCCGGTTACAGATAAGCCCGACACTCAGGCCTTTTCGCTGTACCACCCGGTTGAGCATGGCGGTGCCGGAATAAACACCGGTCACCAGTTCCGGGTACACCTCATCTATCGCCCGGTTCCAGTGGGCGAGTGCATCTTCTGAGGAATTGTAAATTGCCACGGATTCATCATCCGGGTTACTTTGCGCCTTGCCGACAACAAACCTGCCGTCTTCGCGGACAAAAAAGGTGTCGGTCATTGTGCCGCCGGCATCTATTCCCAATACCTTTACCGTTCCTTCTTGCTGTTGCATAGCTCTCTCCTTATTGAAGGATTTTTATCGCTTCATCCAGTGAAGGGCCGCCAGTAGTATTGGCTGCCCTAGTCTCCAGAGAGCAACGGCTATGCCATGTGTTAATGGGATGTTTAACTGGCTTTTAATCAATCGGTTAACGGTAATCTGTGATCTGTGGGCAGCGTTTCCCGTCCGATTAGAAGTCGGACGGGAAAGGGGAAAACGTAGGAAAAAACGTCAGATCAGGGATGAAATTATGTGGAAGGCACCGGAGCGCAAAACATGCCGGGCAAGGCTACCGCTCGCTGGCTCGTATAGCTTCCACTTCTTTGCCGAGGCCGTATTTTTTCAGTTTCAGGTAGAGGGTACTTTTGGCGATTCCCAGTTTTTGGGCCGCCAGGGTAAGGTTGCCTTCACTGGCATGGATCGTGTGCCTGATTTGCTCACTTTCCGACTGTTCCAGGGTAACGGGTGAGTGAAGGCTTTCATTGCTGAACAATGCCAGGGTTTCCTGCGTTTCGGTTTGTGGCAGGATTTCGGGTGGAAGGTCAGACTCGGCCAGTGTTTCTTCCGGGCACATCAGCAGCATTGATTCGATGATATTGCGCAATTCCCTGACATTCCCCGGCCAGTTATAGCTTTCCAGCATGCTGATGACACCCGGTGATACCGATTTCGGCGGTACATTGTGCAGCTTGCAAAGGCTTGCAACCATGTTGTGTACCAGCAGGGGAATATCCCCAGCCCGATCGCGAAGAGAAGGGATCCGGATGCTGGTAACGGCGATGCGGTAGAACAGATCCATCCGGAAACGCCCTTCACTCACCTCTTTGCGCAGGTCCCGGTTTGTCGCAGCAATAAGCCGGAAGCTCACCTTGCGGGGAGCGTTCTCCCCAAGCCGGTAAATTTCACCGGATTCAAGTACCCGTAGCAGGTGGGGCTGGATATCCAGAGGCATTTCGCCAATCTCATCCAGAAAGAGTGTCCCGCCGTTGGCCGCTTCTATTTTCCCTGCAAGGCCGCCTTTGCGGGCACCGGTAAAAGCACCGTCACCGTAGCCGAACAGTTCGCTGCTCAACAGGTCTTTTGAAAGCCCGCCGCAATTGAGTACAACAAACGGGGCTTTTGTCGAAGAGCCAGCGTGATGGATGCCACTGGCAAACAGCTCCTTTCCAACGCCGGTTTCGCCAAGAAGGAGGACAGAGACACGGGACTTTGACAGGTGGCGGGCTTTGGCAAGAGCATCGTTAATGGCTGGTGACCGCCCGAGCACTTTTTCAAAACCAGAGTTGGTGACAGGGGACGAAAGCCGTGATGGCTTGGCCTGAAAACCGGTTACCCTTGGAATTGGGATATGCACGATGCTTCCGGCAATCCTGTTGCCTATCATTACCGGTTCGACCCATTCGCCACAAAGCCATTCAGGGAGGGCTGGGCGTTCCTGCTCCGGGATGTCCAGGTTTAAGCCACCAATGCGCAGGTTACTGTTAACTGTATCCAGCCCGCTCTTCGCCAGGACGGCAGCTGCCCGGCTTTCTGCCTTGACCATAAAGCCCCGGCGGTCAAACAGGATTATGCCGTCGCCACTTTTGGCGGAAAGCTGGCTCATACTGTTTTCTACCAGACTGTAGCGGTGCTCCATTTCAAGCCGGGACAGACGGCTTTCGATCCGGTCGGCAGTCGTCATGGCGAGGGCCAGGCTATGGCGGCTATAGTTGGCACTGAGACCGGACACATCAATAACACCGAGGACAGAGCGATCCACCGGGTCACGTACTACAGTCGCGGAACAGGTCCAGCGTTGAATGCCTTCACAGAAGTGTTCTGCTGCATGAATTTGCACCGGTTGCCCGGTTTTAAGCGCCGTCCCTATGGCGTTGGTACCGGTAATGGACTCCGACCACAAGCCTCCGGGGATCAGCCTTGCATCCTGGAGGGGATCCTGTACCCGGGAACTGGAATCTCCCTCAACATCCAGAATGGTGCCTTGCGGATCGGTGAGTATCATTACTGTCCCGGTCGGGGAAAGGATGTCCCTTGCCTGAGCCATACAGGGTGTGCTGGCGTCTATCAGCCGGGCATGGCGGGCACGAAGTGAAGCAAGGTGGTTTGCATCCAGGGGGTCATTGGCATGGTAGCGCAAAGGATCTACATTCCCTGACTGACATCGCAGCCATGATTCCTGGATAAGCATACGCAGGTGGGTATCCGGCACTGATCCTCCCTCCATCGGGTACATGGATCCGGAAATGAATTTTTCCCACCGGGCTTTGATATTCGCGTTTTCTTCCGGGTGCGAATACCGGTCATCTTTGCTCACTTTCGCCATCATACGTACTCCTGGTACCACACTTCCATGTCATAAAACGTATCTGGGCTGTTGCCAGATAAGCTTAGCCACCCTCTTCAGGCGGTGTACTGAAATACGGGCTTAGTCTTAACAGTGTGGCGTGAGGCAAGGGGTATTTTATTGTTGTTGGTTATATTGTGAACGTGTTGGAAGGATTATAACGCAAGGGATATGCCAGCTGTGGCCGTGCGTTTATAACCTGATGAATGAGTGGAATTATTGTCTGACCACTTATTAATAGTGTGCTCTGCTACACGTCCGGAAATCGAACGGCGTGTGAGAATCATACGTTAATTTTTCCTCGACAAGGATTGTTTCCTGATGAACCGTCTTCTGCCTTTATCTGTCGTACTCTCCAGACGAGACTGGGAAAACCCGCAGACCCTCAATGTAGATACGCTTGCTGCCCATTCCCCGTTGTTTGGGTATCCCTCATTGGAGGACGCGCTTAATGGCGCGTGCTGCAGCCGGGTTTCCCTTAACGGGAAGTGGGCGTTCAGGCTCTATGAGAATCCAGAATCTGTGAATGACGGTTTTCCTGAGCCGGGTTTTGATGACAGCGGCTGGGACGCGATCCCTGTACCATCCAATTGGCAGATGCACGGTTATGACAAACCCATTTATGCCAATGTGAAATATCCTTTTACCGTAGAGCCACCGCATGTTCCCACTGAAAACCCTACCGGTTGCTACCGTACCCGTTTTATCCGGACAGATGCGGATCTCCAGCGCCAGAACCGGATTATCTTCGATGGTGTAAATTCTGCGTTTTACCTTTGGTGCAACGGCCATTGGGTTGGGTACAGTCAGGACAGCCGCCTGCCCGCCGAATTTGATTTAACGCCATACCTTGTTGTCGGTGAAAATACCGTAGCGGCAATGGTTCTGCGCTGGAGCGACGGCAGTTACCTCGAAGACCAGGATATGTGGTGGCTTAGCGGAATTTTCCGTGACGTTACCCTGCTGACCAAACCCCGCCAGCAGATCCGCGATTTCTTCGCCAAGGCCCGGTTGGATGCATGCTTCCGTGATGGCTTGCTGGAGTTGGAAACAGAGATTACGGCTGAAAAAGGGGCAGTGGTTGTCGCCCGGCTTTTCGAAGGGGATACCCCGGTATCAGATAGTGTTAAAGCGGTGCCCGGTACTGAGGTTGTTGATGAAAAAGGAAGCTGGGATGACCGTACCTTCCACCGAATCAACCTTCGCGAACCCAAGCCGTGGAGCGCAGAGTCACCTAACCTCTACCGGTTGGTGATTTCGTTGGAAGACCAGGACGGCAATGTCCATGATGTTGAAAGCTGTGAAATAGGTTTTCGCAATGTGGAGATCAAAGACGGACTGCTGCTTTTAAACGGAAAGGCGCTTCTTATCCGCGGGGTTAACCGCCATGAACACCATCCCGAACACGGCCATACAGTGACGGAAGAGGATATGGTGCAGGATATCCTGCTGATGAAGCAGAATAACTTTAATGCGGTGCGAACCTGCCATTACCCAAACCATCCCCGCTGGTATGAGCTTTGCGATCAGTACGGCCTGTACGTGGTGGATGAAGCCAATATCGAAACCCACGGTATGTTCCCTATGTCCCGCCTGTCAGAGGATCCCCTTTGGAGCAGCGCTTACCTTCAGCGGTATACGAGGATGGTAAAGCGCGACAAGAACCACCCATCGGTAATTATCTGGTCCCTCGGCAACGAATCCGGTTATGGCGCAAACCATGATGCGATGTATGCCTGGAGCAAAGCGTTTGATACAACCCGCCCGGTCCAATATGAGGGAGGCGGGGCTGATACAGCTGCCACAGACATCATTTGCCCGATGTACGCGCGCGTGGATGAGGACCAGCCATTTCCGGCAGTGCCTAAATGGTCGGTGAAAAAATGGGTGGCAATGCCGGGTGAGAACCGGCCACTTATCCTTTGCGAATACGCGCACGCGATGGGTAACAGCTTAGGCAGCTTTGACAAGTACTGGCAGGCATTTAGGCAGTATCCGCGCCTGCAAGGCGGTTTTATCTGGGACTGGGTTGACCAGGGGATAAGTAAGCGGGATAACAATGGCAGGCATTACTGGGGATATGGTGGAGATTTTGGTGATATTCAAAATGACCGCCAGTTCTGTATAAACGGCTTGGTGTTTCCCGACAGGACTCCTCACCCTACATTGGAAGAAGCCCGCTATTGTCAGCAAATGCTGCAGTTTTCGTCCCCTGCCCTGTCACTTGGTGGGGCAGTCGTTAGAGTCGCCAGCGAATTTCTTTTTGCCAGGTTGGAAAATGTTTCCCTGCATTGGAGCGTCCTAGAAAACGGCGACCCGGTTGCCAGCGGAAACCTGCCTATAGAGCTGGAGCCGGGGGAGAGCAAGGAACTGTCACTGGACTTTGGGGTTGATGGCAAAGCCGGTGCAATTTACCACCTGAATCTCGATGTAACCCAGGACTCCGCCACGGCCTGGAGTGAAGAAGGGCATCTCCTTGCTACTGAACAATTCGCGCTTGCCAACCCACAATCCCTGGTGCCGGCTGACAAGGAACAACCAAAGCCGCTTTATGTCAACGAGACATCCCGGAACCTCACCGTCACAGGGGATGGTTTCACCCTTATCTGGGATAAGGTGACGGGCCTTCTTTGTTCCGACGGGCTTTCCGGTCTGAAAGACAATTTCTACAGAGCCCCGATTGATAATGACATCGGCACCAGCGAAGCAGATGCTGTTGACCAAAATGCGTGGGTAAGCCGTTGGCAGAATGCGGATGTGGGGCAGTGGCTGCGCCGGTGTGAGCATATCAACTACTGTGCGACAGTGGAAAAGGTCATGGTTGAGGCCGGTTTCAGCTATCACGACAGCCGGAATAACCTCGTTGCTGCCACCCAATGGCGTTACTGCGTCAAAGGGGACGGCACCGTAACCCTGGATGTTGACTGTCAGTTTAATGAAAGCCTGCCGCCACTGCCTCGAATTGGCGTTCAGCTTTCTATTGCCAATGAACAGCTTGATAAGGTCACCTGGCTCGGGAGGGGACCTTTCGAAAACTACCCTGACCGTAAGTCAGCAGCCAGGTTAGGTCGCTATTCTGCTGATCCGGAAACGCTTTATACACCCTATATCTACCCGAGTGAAAATGGCCTGCGTTGCGATACCCGGTTGCTTGATATTGCCGGTTTCAGGGTGGAAGGGGAGTTTCACTTCGGTTTGAGCCCATATTCCTCAGAAATGTTGGCGAAAGCCCAACATACCAATGAACTGGTTACTGACGGCCATTATTACCTGAATATTGATGCAGCTCATATGGGTGTGGGCGGGGATGACTCCTGGAGCCCGAGTGTGCACCCTGAATTCCTCGTTGAACACAAGCAGTTCAACTACCGGCTGCTGTTCCGGTTAAAGCAATGAGATCCTGATCAAGATCACACAACTTGATTTCCTCCAACCCCGGATCAGCCACCTGATCCGGGGTTTTGTTTTTCTGTCCTGATGGGCTTTTCCTGAAATTGCTCTAATTTTTCCTGAAAGTAGTAACGTTACCACTGTTGGCTGGAAAGTGGCCGTAATGAGTGTTTATTGTATGGGTATTGATTTAAAGACGCTCGCCGCAAAGGCTTAAAAATTGGCGTTTTGGCTATACTTATTATTCTTGGTGCATATTTCATCTGCTTGTGGAAACGTTTACACTAATTGCGGAATGGATCACGGTACAGATCCAAAAGGCGAACTAACATGACGTCAACCTTAGGGTAAAAGAAGGAGTTAACGTGAAAGTTCTCGTAACCGGCGGTATGGGGTACATCGGAAGCCACACCTGTGTACAGATGATTGAAGCAGGGCTGGAACCTGTGATTTTTGACAACCTGTGCAACAGCAAGGCGGCAGTGCTTGATCGCATTGAAGCGCTCACAAAGGTACGACCGCAGTTTGTGGAAGGTGATATTCGTGACAAGACAGCCCTGGATATGCTGTTCAGTGAGCATGATATCGAGGCCGTTATTCACTTTGCCGGCTTGAAAGCGGTGGGTGAGTCAGTAGAAAAACCGCTGGAGTATTACGACAACAACGTTAACGGCACCCTGGTACTGGTTTCAGCAATGAAAACAGCAGGGGTTAACAGCCTGATTTTCAGCTCTTCAGCCACGGTATACGGTGATCCGGCGCAGGTGCCCATCACGGAGGATACGCCAACCGGACAGGTGACCAACCCTTATGGTCGCTCAAAGTACATGGTGGAAGAGTGCCTGCGTGATATCCAGAAAGCCAACCCGGTAATGAGCGTGACACTGCTTCGCTACTTCAACCCTGTCGGGGCGCACCCGTCAGGCACCATGGGTGAAGACCCTCAGGGCATCCCCAATAACCTGATGCCATTTATTGCCCAGGTAGCGGTTGGCCGCCGGGAGAGCCTTTCCGTGTTTGGCGATGACTACCCGACCCATGATGGCACAGGGATTCGTGACTATATCCATGTGATTGACCTTGCGGAGGGCCATATTGCCGCCCTCAAAGCAGTCGGAAGTAAAGCTGGCCTGCACATTTACAACCTGGGAACAGGAAAGGGTTCAAGCGTACTGGATATGGTGAACGCATTTGGTGAAGCCTGCGGCAAGCCTGTCCCTTACCAGATTTGCCCTCGCCGTCCGGGGGATATCGCTGAGTGCTGGGCCGATACTGCAAAGGCCAACCGTGAGCTGGATTGGAAAGCGACCCTTAGCGTTGCAGACATGACAGCGGATACCTGGCGCTGGCAGTCTGCCAACCCGAACGGATACGAATAATACCCCGGTGAATACCCCCGGATTGATGTGACAACAGATTTTTAGAGAGTTTACTGGGATGTACGAACAATTTGATGCAACAGAACACCCGCACCGCCGCTATAACCCATTGACAGGGCAGTGGATTCTGGTGTCACCACACCGTGCTAAGCGCCCTTGGCAAGGTCAGTCTGATGAGCCGGATCTGGTGCAATTGCCTTCCTATGATGCGGAGTGTTTCCTGTGCCCAAGCAACACCCGCATTTCGGGTGATAAAAACCCGGATTACACCGGCACCTATGTCTTCACCAATGACTTTGCTGCATTGATGACAGAAACACCGGATGCGCCATTAGGTACCAATCCGCTGTTCCGTACCGAAAGTGCTCGTGGCCTAAGCCGGGTTATCTGTTTCTCGCCGGATCACAGCAAGACCCTGCCTGAACTTTCCCTCAAGGCCATTCGCGGTGTGATTGATACCTGGAATGACCAGGTTGAAGAGCTGGGCAAGGATTACATCTGGGTTCAGGCTTTTGAGAACAAGGGTTCCCTGATGGGCTGTTCCCAGCCTCACCCGCACGGGCAAATCTGGGCGAACTCTTTCTTGCCGAATGAAATTGCCCGCAAGGAAGAGAACCTGCTCGCTTATTACCAGGAAAACGGCAGTAACCTGCTGGTGGACTATGCCGAAAGTGAAATGGCAGACGGCAGCCGCACTGTAGTGGAAACGGAACATTGGATCGCCGTAGTGCCTTACTGGGCAGCATGGCCATTCGAAACCATGCTGATGCCAAAAACACATGTCCGCCGCATGGATGATTTAACCGATGAACAGCGTGACGATCTGGCTGAAGCCCTGAAAAAACTGACCAGCCGTTACGACAACCTGTTCCAGTGCTCATTCCCGTACTCCATGGGCTGGCACTACGCCCCATTCTTCAAGGATGGACGAAACACCGATCACTGGCAGCTGCATGCGCTGTTCTACCCGCCACTGCTCCGCTCTGCCTCTGTACGCAAGTTTATGGTGGGTTATGAAATGCTGGCCGAATCCCAACGGGATCTGACCGCCGAACAAGCCGCAGACAAACTGCGTGCCGTCAGTGATGTGCACTACAAAGAACAATAACAATTTACCGGTGGAACAGCGGTTAGAAGGCCGCTTTCCCAATCCAGAGAGAGATGAACATGAATAAGTTACAGCTGGAAACTGTCAGTAAGGCATTTGAAACTGTCCTTGGTTATGCCCCTACCCACCTGATTCAGGCCCCTGGTCGTGTGAACCTGATTGGAGAGCACACCGATTACAATGATGGTTTCGTCCTGCCTTGTGCTATCGATTACCAGACGGTTGTTGCGGCGAAACCACGTAATGACCGTACGGTACGTGTCGTGTCCGTGGATTACGACAATGACATCGATACTTTCTCTCTGGATACGGAAATCTCTTTCGATACAGACCGTATGTGGCCGAACTATATCCGCGGTGTGGTGAAATACCTGATGGAGCGTGGCTACCAGTTTGACGGCGCTGATATTGCCGTGACCGGCAATGTGCCACAGGGGGCGGGCCTGAGCTCTTCTGCTGCGCTTGAAGTAGTGATCGGCCAGACGTTCAAAACCCTCTACAAATTGCCAATCACCCAGCAGGAAATCGCTCTGAATGGCCAACAGGCCGAGAACAAATTCGTGGGCTGCAATTGCGGCATCATGGATCAGCTTATCTCTGCTGAAGGTGAGCAAAACCACGCACTGCTGATTGACTGCCGCCTGCTGGAAACCCGTGCGGTATCTATGCCGGAAGACATGGCGGTTGTGATCATCAACTCCAACAAGAAGCGTGGCCTGGTCGACAGTGAGTACAACACCCGTCGCGCACAGTGTGAAGAAGCTGCCGGTGTCTTTGGCGTGCGAGCACTCCGTGACGTGACTATCGAGCAGTTTGAAGCCCGCAAAAACGAGCTGGATCCGGTTGTTGCCATGCGTGCCCGCCATGTGATTACCGAAAATGCCCGAACCCTGGCGGCGGCTGATGCCCTGACAGCTGGTGATATGTCGCGTCTCGGTAAACTGATGGCAGAATCCCATGCTTCCATGCGTGATGATTTCGAAATCACTGTGAAGGAAATCGACACACTGGTTGAAATTGTTAAAGAAACCATCGGTGAACAGGGTGGCGTCCGTATGACAGGTGGTGGTTTCGGTGGTTGCATTGTCGCTCTGGTTCCACCGGCGCTGGTGGACAAAGTAAAAGCAGCAGTGTCTGCACGTTATGAGACAGAAACCGGGCTGAAAGAGACAGTCTATGTCTGTAAGGCAATGAACGGAGCACGCGAAGTATTCCTGCAGGAGACTGCAGAAGCATGATCAAGGAAATTTCCCATGTAATGGGTGAGTCGGCGGCCTTTGACGGCCGTCCTGCCCGGGTGTTTTCTATTAGTAACCATCGTGGTATGTCAGTCACCCTGATGGATATTGGAGCAACCTGGCTGGATTGCTCTGTGCAGGTTGACGGAGAAGTGCGTGAAGTCCTGCTGCGTGCAGGTGACATGAAAGGGCACCAATTCCAGAGTGCCTATCTTGGTGCGACGGTTGGCCGCTATGCCAACCGTATTGCAGGTGGGAAATTTGCCGTTGACGGCGTTGAGTATGTGCTCGCGGCAAACCAGTCCGGAAATTGTTTGCACGGTGGAACCAATGGTTTCAGCCACCGCCGCTGGCACGCTGAAATCACCGGCGAATCGTCACTGTGTTTTACGTTGTCTTCCAAGAACGGTGATCAGGGTTTCCCTGGGAATTTGTCGGTAGTTGTTGAGTTCACCCTGACCGAGCAAAACGAGTTTGTTATCTGTTATGCCGCTCAAACAGACAAGGCGTGCCCGGTAAATTTCACCAACCATGCCTATTTCAATCTGCAGGGTGCAGAGAGTGGTACTGATTGCCTCAACCACAGCCTTCAAATGCAGGCTTCTCAGTATGTAGCTGTTGATGCATGCGGTATTCCGACTGGTGAACTCAAACGGGTAGAAGGAAACGGTTTTGACTTCCGGCAGGGCAAGGTGATCAAGCAAGACTTTCTGACCGACGAGGACCAGAAGCAGGCGAAAGGGTATGACCACGCTTTTGTGCTGGACCCAGAAGTGCAAAACGGTGAAAAGGTTGCTGCAACACTGGTATCGGCAGACGGCAAGCTGTCAATGTCCGTACTGACAACCAAGCCAGCCATTCAGGTCTACACCGGTAATTACCTTGCAGGATGCCCTTCCCGGCAAGGAGAGTATGCAGACTACAGCGGTGTTGCCCTGGAAACGGAATTCTTCCCGGATGCGCCAAACCACCCGGAATGGCCAGACAGTACGCTTCGTCCGGGTGAACAATACCGCCACACCACAACATACCGGTTTGAAACGAACTCTCGTTAACTTTTGGTATGAGTTAGCAGCTTGGCCCGCGTTTTATTGCGGGCATTTTTTTGTGGAAAATCTGTCGGGTGAACCATCATGTTCCGGGGGAAACTTTGATCAGGGTTCTCTAAGGGTAAAGTTTGGATTGCACCGCGGGACAAGTCAGTTTAGTGTGCGTTTCCCGTCCTGACTGTAGTTGATGGATATGAAACGACGAACTTTATTTGCCGCTTCCCTGCTGGCGCTTTCAGCACAGCCTTATGCTGCTGAAGGCCACAAGATCGCAAGTGTGCCTGAAAAGCGTGCGACCCAGCCGGTGGAAATCCAGAAAATCCCCGACATCATGCGCCGGTTTGACGATGCCGAGACGTTTCGAAAAAAAGCGGTAACCTTCGGCAGGCTGCCATACAACGAGGAGATCGATACGGATTTCCCCACTTACGTATCGAATGGAAAAGGGGGCTACAAATTAGAGACCACCAATGTAGTGACTGAAGACGTGGTCATTGCCCGCAATCCCAAACCGGTTGTTGGACATATCTACAATCAGTGGCTCGTGCCTTTTTCTAAGTGGAAAGAGATATACGGCAAGCTGCCGAGCTCATCTGATTTCAAACCATACCAACGCCTCAAGACCATCAAGGCTATCAAAATTGATGATCAGATACTCACCCTGTTAGGCAGCAAGGATGGCAAAACGGCTCGCATCAAAGTCAGTTGGAACCCAGACGGTATGATCGTCTACAAAGGTGGCTATCTCGCCAATGGCGAATACGGCATTGCGCCGGAAGAGATGCTGGCGAGTTATGAGAAAGTACCCGGCTAACGCGTGATTTGATCAAAAAATGCCCGCAGGATAGTGCGGGCAAAAACGACCAATTGGAAACACAGGATTACTGACTGTGTTCCGGTCGGAAGTTACCCAGCAATCGTTGACTGGATTGAACCAACAATGACAGATCACCGCCGATTCCAACCAGTTGGCAATTGGACTTAATGCACTCTTGGGCAAATGGCTGGTTAAAAGTCAGTAGCCCATTTGCTTTCCCTGCCTTCTTTATCTTTTCAAGAGCACTGGTTACTTTCTTTCTGACCTGCGGGTGGTCTGGTTTGCCGAGATAACCCATATCTGCAGCCAAATCTGCTGGGCCGACAAAAATTCCGTCAATTTCTGCAATTTTGGCTATCCCTTCAATTTCCGAGATCGCAGATGCTGACTCGACTTGTACGATGAGGCAAATTTCGTCATTTGCATTAGCAAGATAGTCTGGATTTCTCCCAAATTCGCTGGCTCGTGTGCAACCCGCTACCCCCCGAAAACCTTCAGGGGAATAGCGGGTGGCTTGAACCAGGCATTTTGCTTCCTCTTCTGTCTGGACGTAAGGAAACAGGAAATTGGTTACTCCCATATCCAACAGTCGCTTTATTTGTATGGGGTCATGGCTGTCTGGGCGAACAATGATATTAGAATTACCAGATTTTGAGGCTTGCAGCATGGGGACAATATCCCCAAGCTGCGTTGGGGAATGTTCCATATCAATCAAAAGCCAGTCAAAACCTGCAGATGCCAAGGCTTCTAACTGGTAAGTATTGGGTATAGAAATCCACATTCCTAATAACACCTGACGGGCTCTGAGTTTATTTTTTAATGTATCCATGACATTTTCCCCGTTACTTCATGACGTTCGGTAGCCAGGTTGCTAGCGCCGGGAACAGAGCTACTATAGCCAGTCCGGAAAGTTGCAACAGTACGAAAGGAATGATTCCTTTATATATCTGCGTCAATGTGATTGATTTTGGAGCAGAAGCTTTGAGATAAAAAAGGGCAGTTCCAAACGGTGGTGTAAGGAAGGAGCTTTGCAAGTTCACCGCCATTAGAATTGCAAACCAGTACAGGATGTTGTAGCTCTGTATATGGTCTCCGAAATCCAGGCCTGCCACGATAGGGCCAAATACTGGCAGGAGGATCAAACTGATTTCGATCCACTCCAGAAAGAAGCCCAAAATAAATGTCATCAGCATGACCACACCAAGAGTCTGCCAAGCGGTTAACCCCGAAGAGTGAATCAGGTCCTGTACGACATCATCCCCTCCAAGCAACCGGAATATGTATGAAAATGCAGTTGCACATATGATGATGGCAAATAGCATGGCGTTTGTAAGTGCCGTGTTTTTGACTGCCGTGGAAAGAACAGACATGTATTCTATGTTGCGTGCTTTTTTTGAGTTTTTTTGCTCGTTGCCAGTTGTTTTCTTAAGAACTATAGAAAAATAACCAAGTATTAGAGCGCCAAAGGCTCCCACGGCAGATGCTTCAGTGGGCGTTACCCAACCGGCAAGAATAGAACCCAGAACCAAAGCAACCAACATGACAGTAGGAATCAGTTTTTGAAGCGCTGAAAATAAGGTTTCCTGTGTGCATATGTCTTCTGATGGGGGAGCCAGGTGGGGTTTGAATTTGGCTACGGCAATAACATAAAACATATACAGTGTTGCCAGCAAAAGACCTGGCAGCATGGCAGACATGAAAAGGATCCCGGCGGATATAGACAACATTTCAGCTAAAACCAACAGCATTATGCTTGGCGGTATTAGTATGCCCAGAGTGCCAGATGCAGCAACGGTGCCGGTTGCAAATGAAGGGTCATAGCGATTTTTCAGCATCATGGGAAGGCACAAAACGCTCATCATGACTACAGATGCCCCAACAATGCCGGTAGTGGCCGCTAATACCGTTCCCATCATGACAACAGCTAGGGAGAGACCGCCGGGAACCCGGCGAAGCAAGTACTGGCAGGCAGTAAGCAGGTCCTTGGCAATACCGCTTTTTTCCATCATGCATCCCATGAAAATAAACAGTGGTACGGCCGAAAGAACCATGGTCTCAGCGGCTGAACCAAATATTCTTGGGACAATCGCAAAAAAGTTAATCCAGCTTAAATGATCCATGGCTATGGCAATCGTACCGAATATCCAGGCTACACCTGCCATAACAAAGGCAACTGGTAAGCCAGAGAAGATACAAAGTGCCAGAGCAATAAACATCAGGACAGCAAGCGTTTCAGCTTCAATCATTGCTCAAGTTCCTTTTGATTTTTTTCGTCACAATGCAGCGTTGCGAGAGAGGGAGAGATAATCCCAACAAGTGAGCGTAGCGAGCCTGAAAGGGCAACAATACCCAGTAAAGCCATGCAGTAAGGGATGATTAATTTGCTAATCCAGCGATACGGAAGTCCTCCCGGGTTGGCCGATACTTCGTTAATAGCGAATGCCCGTGTCACATACTCAATCCCGTAGTAAGTCATGATGGCGCAGTAGGGCAAAAGGAATATCAGACACCCGATAAGCTCAATGGTGTGCTTGGTTCGGCGGGAGAAAAAGCGCCCCAACAGCTCTATGCGGACATGTGTGTTTTCAACGTATCCCCAGGCCAGACAAGATGCCCATAGAATTGCATGAAGGTGCCAGACTGTTTCCTGGATTGCGGCAGAACCGTAAACAAAAAAGCGTCGGGTAATCACATCAGCAATGGATACAGCCACCATAGCGATTATTAACCAAGCACTGAATTGCCCGATTTTGGAAACAAAGTTGTCCAACCTTTGGGAGAAGGTAAGTATTTGGGTTAACACAGCTAACGTCCTCCACTGACATCAATCATGGTGCCGGCAACAAACGAGGCTTTTGGTGACAATAGGTATATGACGGCTTCAGCAATTTCTTCAGGCTTGGCAGCTCTGCCTGCCGCTGTACCCTGCATGATGGCGTTCAACCGTTCTTCACCGCCCCGTCCGTCGTGAGTTGCTGTGACTGTGGGGCCCGGACGAAGCCCGACAACCCGGATTCCATAAGGCCCGAGCTCCTTCGCCAAGCCTATTGTGAAGCTATCAACCGCGCCTTTTGCCGCAGCATAAAGTGTTCTCCCTGGAAGTCCGCCCAGTACCGCTGCCCTGGAAGATATATTCACTATCACACTGCCTTCCAACATGTGTTTTGCCCCTTCACGACAGCACATGACAGTAGAGATGAAATTCCGGTTCAGCATTTCAGAGACGTTTTCTTCAGTAAAATCACGTAAGAAAATGTCTTTACTGCCACCTGCGTTACAAACCAGATGGGTAACAGATCCCAAAGCCAGTCGAACTTCTTCGAAAAGCCGGACAACCTCAGGCTCGCTCCGTAGGTCAGCCTGAAATATAGAGCCCTCCCCTCCATGGAGTATTAACTCCCTGAGTACCTGTTCAGCTTTTGCCCTTGATTGGTGATAATGAATGGCAACGGTATAGCCTTCGCGGGATGCCAGAGACGCGATTGCTGCTCCAATTCCCTGGGAAGCACCGGTAACGAGTAGAACTTTTTTTAAATTGCTGCTCATAGTGTCGTTTCCCTGACGGTAAGATCTTTCCTTGATAAAAAGGCTTCGCTAAGCCGGGTTCCCAACCCGGAGCCTTCTGTTGGGTAAATATAACCTTCTCTCATAGTAGGTAACTCTGTGACGATGTCTTGATAGAACCCGTCAATGTGAGAGCGGACACATTCACTGATCAACGTATTGCTTTGTGACATAGCGAGGTGGTTGTTTGCTGCCAGGACAATTGGTCCGGTGCAATCATGCGGGGCAATTGTGCGACCAAAACTGTCGGCCAAAGCGGCAACTTTCCTGCTCTCAGTAAGGCCTCCGACCCAGGCAATATCAAAGTTTGCTATATCGACAGCCCCACGGCTGAAGGCGTCTCTGTACCATTCCTTGGTACCCATGCATTCGCTACCACAAACAGGGATCGCTATTTCCTCTGCGTAACGTTGGAGGTCTTCCATCCGGTGCATTGCCATCGGCTCTTCAACCCAATACAAATCGAACTGTTCAACTGCTTTTCCGATTTGGCGTGCTGGTTGCGGGAGCCAAAGACCGTGGAGCTCCAATAGTATATCCATCTTGTCGCCTGCTGTTTTTCGAATTCGGGCAATCAGGTCACAGGCATGCTTGAGTTCTTCCAGGCGAATCTCTCGGCCTTGAGAGTTGTATGCATACTTGTCAAAAGGCCAGATTTTCATCGCAGTAATTCCCTGGTCCAGCAAGCTTGCTGCAAGTTCCTCCGGAGCGTTGAATTGAGCCCAGAGATCATCAGGTGACTCTGTGTTATTTAGCAAAGAAGCAGGGTCGATTGTCTCGCGTCCGGTTCGGCTGACGGCATTGTATTGTGGGCTGGCACAGGTGTTGTACACACGAACCTTTTCATGAACCAACCCACCGAAGAGTGTGTAAAGAGGGGTATTGAGTGCTTGTCCGACAATGTCCCATAACGCAATATCAATGGCGGATGTTGCCCGGGTCTCCACACTCCGGGTTGGGTAACCGCGATAATAGCTGCCAATTGCGTGACGAAGTTGTCCTACCAAGTAATCAACTTTCATCGGGTCCTTGCCAAGCAGGTACTGTGCGCATGTTTCATGAAGGTGTGAGGACACTGCGTGAGGATTTCGAAATGTCTCCCCTACCCCCGTAATACCTGCATCTGTATGAATCTGTACCCAAAGAATATTGCTGAATTCTTGGCATTGTATGGTTTCAACTTTGATAATTTTCATCGCGGCTCCTGCCGAATACTGGTAACTTGGCTGTACAAGTTAACCATCCTTGGTGGTGTTAACATATTAATAACCTATAGTTGTAGGACAACTATTGTCAATGGTTGATCGAAAGATATACATATTTTTTTGATGGTAAACAGGGAGAATTTAATGGGACTTTCTGATCAAATTTATGATGAGTTGCAAAGGCGTATCGTAGAGGGGGTATACTGTATTGGTGATAAAATTCCTTCTGAATCAGAGCTTAGTGCAGATTTTTCCTCTTCGAGATCAATTATTCGAGAGGCTTTGGCCCGCCTGAAAAGTGATGGGGTCCTTGAGTCCCGGAGAGGCTCCGGAACTTTCATTGCAACAACACCGGATAAAGTAGTCAGACAGGTTGCCAAGATATCCAGTCTTGCAGATTTACAGCATTGCCTTGAATTTCGTCGCAGTGTTGAGCCTGAAGCTGCGTACTTTGCTGCAATGCGGGCAACGCGGGTTGAATTACAGGACATGGAGTTGGCACTGTCCAACCTTACCGTTGCACTTGAATCAAAAAGCTTAGAGGAAAAAAGTGATTTTGCTTTTCACTATGCTGTGGTGAGATCAAGTAGAAATCCGTTTTTTATTCAAGCATTTGAGTCATTTTCTGAACAGATAATCACAGGGATGAAACTTACACGTGGCATGTCTTTGTTATCAGGTGAAAACCGTCAGAAAGATGTTCTTGAAGGACATAAAAAGGTCTATCAGATGATACTCGATCGTGACCCTCAAGGTGCCCGAAACGCGATGCGTGAACATATCTTGTCAGGGCAGTCCAGACTTTTCTACGATATAGACATTGAACAAAAAGATGTGTGATTAAAGTTGACAGACATATTTTAAAGGGCCTATCCTCATATTGTTGCTGAATTGTTACGGTGTTTGCCGCCTTGGCAGTTCAACATCACACATTCACATGTTTTAGATGGAGAATAGGAAGTGAAGACATTTGTAAGGACGGTAATGTCTGTCGCGGTTGCCGCAGGAGTAATGGTCGCTCCTGCGCAGGCCGAAAAGCAAACATGGAAAGTACACAGTTCATTTAGTACCTCAACACCAATTGACGGACCCGCACTGCAGCGTTTGGTAGACAATACCGCGCTTTTTTCTGGCGGTGATTTTAAAGTTAAGGTGTTTGAACCGAATGCTTTGGTCCCGGCTACCCAATATTGGGAGGCCGTTTCTACTGGGGCTATTGATGCAGCTTTCGGTACCCCCGGGTACAGTCAGGGCGTTGAACCTGCCTTGGTGATGTTTTCAGCGGTGCCGTTTGGCCCCCAGGTCCCTGAATATCTCTCATGGCTAATGTATGGCGGGGGTAAAAAATTCTACGATGAAATTCTAGCCAAACATAATATGGTTGGATTTTTCTGCTCTGTTAAGTCGGCAGAGAGCGGAGGTTGGTATCCGGAACCTGTTGGTTCCTTTGATGAACTCAAAGGGAAGAAATTCCGGATGTTCGGATTGGGTGGCAAAGTATTGAATGAATTCGGTATTTCAGCCCAGCTTATTCCCGGCGGCGAGTTGTATGCTGCATTTGAACGGGGAACTGTTGATGCAGGAGAATACTCTATGCCAGCAGTGGACGAGAAGCAGGGCTTCCAAAGAATCATGAAGCACCTCTATTTCCCTGCATGGCAACAACAGGCCAGTCTTAACGATCTTCTGATAAACAAAGATGCCTGGGATAAACTCACTCCAGCCCAACAAGCCTCTATCAAAATGACCTGTGATCAAAATCTGACTTTGACGTTGGCTGAAGGTGAGTCTCTTCAAGGACCGGCAATGGTGCGGTTGAGAGAAAATGATGGTGTGACTTTCCATCGCTGGCCATATGATGAATTAGCCAAACTTCAGGAAGTTTGGGAGGACAAGGTCATTCAAGAAGAAGTTAAGTCCAGCCCCACATTCAAAAAAGTATGGGAACACTACTCTGCTTACCGTGAGGCTTACAAGGATTGGGGGCAAAACGCCTTTATTTACTAATGCTCGAAACATCTCCCCTTGCTTCAAGGGTCGATTAATCGGCCTTTGAAGCATACTTATTCAGCCAGGGCAGGCATATGAAAAATAGGAATTTAAAAGTCGGTATTATTGGCGCAGGTGCCATTTCTGAATATCACCTTCGTGCTTGGAATCAGAGTAGTGATGCTGTTCTGTCAGCAATTACGGACATCAACCTTGAACAGGCAAAAGAAAAGGCCGAGGCATTTTTTATTCCTTCTGTTTATGAAAATGCAGAAGAAATGCTAAATAACGAGAGTTTGGATGCTGTCGATATAATAACTCCTGTCCAAACTCATGTTCCTTTGACCAAGTTATGTGCGGACAAGGGAATTGATGTAATTTGCCAGAAACCTCTTGCTGCTACAGCCAAGGAAGCGAAAGAGTTGGTTGAATATTGCCAGGGGAAAATTCGTGTGATGGTGCATGAAAATACCCGCTTTAAACCACATTTTTTGTCAGCAAAGCAAGTTATTGATCGTGGAGTGTTAGGGAAAATAGTTCGAGTTAACCTTACAGTACGTAGTAGTGGTTACTTTCGAGAAAATAATGATAAATTGCCTTTTTATCTAAACAGGCAACCCTATTTGTCTGATTTCAAAAATCTGCTCATCTTCGAATCTCTTATCCATCATGTTGATGTATTAATAAGCTTATTTGGAAAGTTAGATGTTGACTATGCATCTGCGACAAATATAAATACCAGAGACCTGTCTGGTGAAGATACTGCATTGGTGGTCTTTAAAAACAAAGATAATGTGGTTATTACACTTGATGGTAGTTTTGCGGCAGCTGGTTCACCCTCATTGCCAACAGATACACTGGAAATTCTTGGGGAAAATGGGCGAGTAATTATAACCAACACTAGCATTACTGTATCTGATGGTGGTTCGACTTCAATTGAAGAAATAATGAATGATTATTGTATACCATTTGAAACCGCAACTCATCATTTTATTCATTGTTTAATTAATGGCGATGAATTTTCAACTTCTGCTTTTTCAAACTTACTGACTATAGAAACCGTAGAGAAAATATATAAAAATCTTAGCTACGAAAAATTATAAGATCATATACATTAAAAGGAATTTGAAATGAAAAAGTATTTGTTGAGCTTAATATCGACGTGTTTTGTTTCATCTATCGCGGTGGCGGATATTACACTAGATGGGGAGTGTATTTTTCCAGAGGGAATTTCAGCATCAAGAGACGGAACGCTATATATAGGCTCTATGCAGCAAGGAAGTATATTAAGGGCATCTACAGGTGGAAAAACAGCTCACAGGTTTATAGAAGCTAACAGTAATGGGTTAGTCTCAACTCTTGGTGTGTATGTTGATGAACCAAACAACAGACTACTCGCCTGTTCAGCAGATCCTGGGCTTATTCATCAAAATGTTGGAGATGGCCGCTTTGACGGAAGTCGTCCGTCAGGCATAAAAATTTTTAATTTAGAAAATGGGAAACCATTGGAAAGTGTTGATTTCCCCGGAGGAGGATTTTGCAATGATTTAGTATCAGATGTTGATGGTACTATCTATGCAACCGATTCCTACCATGGGAGAGTCATGAAATATGACGGTGGAAAAGTTTCAGTTTTTGCCATTGGCGGAAAATTATCTGACCGACTTTGGACATTAAACGGTATAGAGCTATCTGAAACTGGGAAAGACTTATTTATTACTAACCAAAAAACGGGACAAATTTTTAATATTGAAATTTCGAAAGATAAAAAAGCGAGTGAAATAAAAGAAATTTCACTGAGTAGAAAATTTAATGCTGATGGAATTAGATTCTTGCCGGATGGTCGATTGGGAGCAATAGAAAAAGGGCGAACGGGCAAGTTGAATGCTATTAATGTTGAAACAGGAGAAGTTATAACGCTGGCGGATGATTTGCCTTCTCCGGCCACATTTGTCGCTTTAGGGAATAGGGTATTTATTACTTCAACCCAAGGTGAGAACTATTGGAAAGCAGATGGAAGTTGTGATAAAGCAAAAAAACCATTTGAAATAATTGAAATTAATTTAAAGTAAATTTTAAAGGTGTGGGTGCTCTCTAAATTTATTAAAGGAGATTCACGGAATGAAGTTATTAAACAAACTGGCAGGATACGTTATTTTGCCATGGTGTATTAGTGTGTACGCCGACGATGGCCCTGGCCTTGGAAACTTGACATATACGGACGACGAATTATTTACTTCTATTTCTCACATATCTGAATACTATGGCCATGGGCGTGTTGCCATGGTAAATGGGTATTTAATGGTACTATACTCGTCTGATGGTGGCGGTAATTATAACGATGGTGGGATAACCTTTTGGGATGTGAGTAATCCCAAATTACCCGAATTGAAATATAGGTATGACAATGAAGACACACATTGGCTAAAAGAACCTCATGGCTTTGTGTTATCCAATTCGTACACTGTTAATGGACAGCAACGTGACTTGCTCATGATGACTGCTATGAAAGGGGCCCAAATCTGGGATGTCACGGATCCATCGAATGTTTTTCTAGCGAAGAATATCCAGATTGAAGAAATTACGAAAAGTGGCTATCTCGGTTCATGGTCATTAGCCTGGCAGCCACCTTATCTGTATATCGGTGCTACAGACCTTGGGGTAATTGTGGTGCGGGTAGATGATGATCTTGAATATGAACATATTACTACTGTCCCACCTACACAATTGGGAGATGCAAATATTGGCATGCCGCATGCGGTAGGGAACCTACTTATAGGGACGCCACCTCAATCTGGTAAAATTGCAACGATAGATATTGCTAATCCTGAAAGCCCATTACTTGTAGATATTTACAATACGGCGTCTAGCTATAGCTCCAATTTCGCCGCTGGCTACTTATTTGGCTCTGATTTGAACTCTACTGGAAAAGTGACAGTACACAGAGTGGGTCATGATGGGATAATTGCCGAGAAATTCACCACTTCCAATCTCATTAAAAACCGAGGCGGTTATGGCACATACCAGGATGGGTACTATTTCGAAGGGGTATCTTCAGCAGCAGTTAAATACGATCTATCGAATGGTGCCGTACTTGGCAAAATGACCTCGGGACTCAGTGGAAGAGACGAAGACTTTGCAGAAGTCTTAGGCAATCTGGTGTTTGCAGGTAACGATCACCATTATGGTACAGGTATCTTCGTTCATGATACTCAGCCTGATACTAAGCCGCCAAAAGTTGAGTGGATGCACCCTGCACCTGGCTCTGTCTCATTGCCATTAACCTCACGAATTGGCGTTTCAATGAGTGACAGTGTTGACTTCAGTTCTGTGGATTCTTCCAGTTTTTCCGTAATTTCAGAAGGTTCGAGTGTTCCTGTTGCTGGGAAATATTCAGTCAAAGGGACTGTGGTTAACTTTACGCCTAATGAGCCTTTACAAGCGAACACGCGTTATACCGTAGTGATAGAGGGAGTCAAAGATTATGTTGGGAACGAATCTCCCCATTTTGAGACAGTCCTGACAACTGGGGAAGGGGGAGAACTAAACCATATCGGTCCCATTTGGGATGTGTTGTCACCATCCTCGGCTGATGGCTCACACGTCATTAGCGATGGACAGAAAGTATACGTTGACAGGGAATATGTTTTTGCAGGCGTTCCTGATTTTCTAAACGGTGCTTCATTAGTGAGAACAGCAAATAATGACAAGAGAAATAGTAGTGACAGCTATTTGACCCTGTCAATGAACCGGGCAACGGATTTCTATGTAGTATTCGATGCCAGAGCCAGAACGCTTCCTGCCTGGTTGGATAGCACATATACAAAACTACCAAATGGTGTCTCTTATGGATCTGGAACTCAATTCTGGAACTTCGATATCTACCATAAAGAATTTGGCTCGGGGAACCTGACCTTAGGTGGGGTGCTTAACGGTGGAGGTAGTGGTGTTGGCTCAAATTATGTTGTCGCAGCGAAACCCCGATCCGTAGACACCGAACTGCCCAGATGCCTGATAGGTGACCTAGATCCCGTTGAAGTGGGGGCATCAGCAGCGTTTTCGGGCAATGTTTCACATGCGCAGGGAGTTGAGTATTCTTGGTCGTTTGGTGATGGGACGCAAACCGAGATGAGTGCTAACTTGGCGTCTTCCAGCCATATATACCAGGAGAGTGGCCGTTATCCGGTGATCCTTAGAGTCAGGAATGATGCAGGTTTAACAAACTGCAGCGCAATTCAAATAGTTTATGGTGCCTTAACTGTAAACGAGCCAGTTCAGTCAACAGCAATTATTGAAGCAAAGTTGAACACTAGTGCTTCCGGTTCTGTGATTGTTAAAGCTAACCCTGACAACAACAGTGTAACAGCTATTTCACCGGTAACTGGTGCTACATTGTGGGAAGTTGGTGTGGGTGAAAAACCTGTTTCGGTTTCACAATCTCCGGGGGGGGAGTTGTGGGTCTTAAACAGGTTGAGTGCCACGATCTCCCGACTCAACGTATCTGATGGCAGTCTTATTTCAGACATCGTTCTTCCTCAAGCGTCCCTCCCTGCTGCACTGACATTTGTTCCCGGTAAAAATGTCGCGCTAGCCTCCCTTCAAGGTACCGGTGAACTGCTGAAACTCAATGTCGATGGAACCGTAGCGGCTAGGGAGACGGTGATTAAAGATGCTCGGGCAATTGCGGTAGATGCCAGTGGGGAATACGCCTATATCTCGCAGTTCATCAGTGATGATGATGCCGGGCGTGTTGCCAAAGTTCGGGTAGATGATTTCACGGATGTGGATGTTATTAAACTGGCTTTCGACCAAACTCTTGATACTGAAGCGAGCGGCCGAGGTGTGCCTAATTACTTGTCTTCACTGGCAATTAATCCGCAGGGAACGGAACTGATTGTCAGTTCACTTAAGGCCAATATTGCCAGAGGACAATTCAGAGACGGAAAACTTCTGGACTTCCAAAATACAATTCGTTCAATTGTCTCGGTGATCGATCTGGAGTCAGGACAGGAAAATTTGTCTCGCCGTTTTGATTTTGACAATAGGGAACTGCCAAGCTTTGTTAAGTATTCACCTTTGGGCGATGTGTACTTTGTAAGTTTCCAAGGAAATAACGTTGTCGAGGCGAGAGACAGTAAAACACACTCCCTGATCTCATCTGTTGATACACAGGCAGCTCCGCAAGGATTAGCGATTTCTGGTAACAGGCTTTACACCCATAACTTCCTGGGTAGAAGCAGTACTTCTATTGATGTGGCTGGTTTACTGGTGGGGCAATCGAATGTCATGCATTTGTTGCAACACACACCTACTGTTTCCACAGAGCAATTGAGCACTCCTGTCCTGGAAGGGAAAAAACTCTTTTACTCCTCAGATCTCCGCATGGCACTGGACGGATATGTAGCTTGTGCGTCTTGCCACATTGAAGGTCGGGACGACGGTCGGGTATGGGACATGACTCAAATAGGAGAGGGTTTTCGTAATACGCCATCTCTCCTTGGCAAAGGGGGAATGAGACACGGACTGGTTCACTGGACTGCCAATTTTGATGAAATTCAGGACTTTGAAAACCAAATACGTGAAGTGTTTCTTGGTACCGGGTTAATGACCGATGAGGATTACGCAATTTCCCGTGAACCTCTGGGTACTGAGAAAAAAGCCGGCCGAAGCGAGGATTTGGACAATCTTGCGGCTTATGTCGCCTCCCTGTCCGAAGCACCTGAGAGCCCATATCGCATTGACGGGTCGTTGACGCTGGAAGCATCAATAGGTGGGTCATTGTTTAACACGCGGGGCTGTGTTGATTGCCACAGTGGTGTGGATTTCCGGGATGGGGAGAAACATGATGTGGGCACAATAAAACCGAGCTCGGGTTTGGGCATAGGTGTACCTCTGGAAAACGTGGGCTTTGATACGCCAACGCTATTGGGTGTATGGAACACGGCTCCTTATTTCCATGATGGCTCAGCTGCGACACTGCAAGATACCTTGACGGAGTCGCATACCGGGCAGTCATTTACAGCTCAGGAAAAACAGCAGTTAACAGCGTACCTGAAGCAGATAGAATTGGCAGATGATCCTGAATTGCTAATCACCGATCTGGAAGATGAGTTCGCAGTTAACTCCCATCGCAGCTACCGTTGGGTTATAAGTTCTGCAACGGGGCAGAAGGTTTACACAGATCGCGGCTATATTTGGTCCACTTTACCGGACTTCCTAACCGGGGTCCCTTATCTCTTAACCGCAAATGATGACAAACGAGAGTCAAAATCTGACTACATTTCCTTTGATGTAGAAACTGATGTGACGGTTTGGGTTGCATTTGATGCGCGCAAAACCAATCTACCTGACTGGTTGAGAGGGACTGGGTGGGTTAAGCATTCATCTGATCAACTGCATTTTTCCGGTTACTTCTATGACCTATACAAGAAGCCTCTTGGTGAGGGAGTTAGGGTTACACTTGGGGGAGCTGAGTCAAATGCAAACTATGGTGTATTTGTAACTAAAAGGTAAAGCATTGCTGCGGGCCTGCTTGGCCCGCAGCTTCATACAGTTGAGTTGTCACTCATAAATTTTCTTTTCTTAAAGGCACTTTCGAACAACAAAATGGTTCGATTCGAAAGTTGTCTCTTGCCTGAAGATCAGCAGAATCATACATGTTGTAGCGCCAATTGCTGAAAAGAGTACGTTTGGTTCTGGCACCGCATTTTTCAATCATGGCCAACAGTTCAGTAAAGTGCAGGTAACGCACATCATAAACGATACTGAGCTTGCCTTTGCTCAATGTAAATTCACTGACCAGATCACTTTTCGTAAGATACACTGACAGCAAATCCAGTTGTTCTTTTGTTCCTGAAATCCTGCAATGGCGGCGTAGGTAAGTTGCGTAAGCCATGGTCATCCCATAAAGACAATCTTTTGGTTGGCAGCATAAAGGTTATAGCTACTGGAAGGTCAATTATGGCTCCTTTCCATTTCCGGAATTTCTTGTTTTGAAAATCATCAATCTCACCGAACAGCCCGACGTTATCCCTGTTATAGCCAAATGGCACTTTGATGAGTGGGGGCACCTCTACCCGGGTGAAACTTTGGCTGACTTTGTACAGGGACTTCACCAATGCCTTGATGACTCCTTGGTTCCTGTAACCTGGCTGTTGGTGGACGAGCAAAACGTGGTAGGTACGGCCTCGTTGGTTGAACAGGATATGGAAACCAATATCGAGCTCGGTCCTTGGTTGGCGAATGTGTACCTGATTCCGGCAATCAGAGGGCAGGGTATCGGTTCCTGGTTAATCCGAGAAGTCATGTCGCTCGCGAAGCAACGAGGAATTTCAGAGCTGGTTCTGTTTACGGAAGGACAGTCCTGGTTTTATGAGACGCTCGGCTGGCAGGTATTGAAAACGGAAACTTACCACGGCGAAACAGTATCGGTAATGGGCGTAAATCTCGCGTCTTTATAAATGCTTTTCGTGAATGCGTTTCAAGCGAATCGTAACCATAACTATATGATATTAAAATAATCTTGCCGATGATTCAGAACTGCTGTCTAATGCCGCCGGCGTAATTCTGCGCCGCATTCTTGTCCGTTATGTTTTGCGTAGATAGTAGCTGAAATGAAAATAAATCCTGTTGCTTCCCTTCTGGGCGGGCTGCTCCTGAGCGCTTCCGCCACCGCCGCTTCCGACATCCTGAATATCTATAACTGGTCTGAGTATCTGCCGGCTGAACTTATCGAAAAGTTCACCAAAGAAACCGACATCAAGGTGAATTACGCCACCTTTGAAAGCAATGAAACCATGTACGCCAAGCTGAAACTGTTGGGCGGCAAGGGTTACGACCTCGTTGTTCCTTCAACCTATTACGTCTCCAAGCTGGCAGAAGAGAACCTTTTGCACGCGCTCGACAAAGCCAAGATTCCGGCTTACCCGTCGTTAGATACCACTATCCTCAACCAGAGCTTTGACCCGAATAACCAGTATTCTCTGCCATATATGTGGGGCAGTACGGCAATGGGTTACAACGGTGAGTTGATTGAACCAGCGTTGGTGAAAAAGTGGCAGGATTTGTGGAACCCGGATTTTGCCGGACAGTTGCTGCTGACTGACGACGTCCGTGATGTCTTCGGCATGGCGCTTATTATGAACGGGCACAGCGTCAACAGCCGGGATGAAGCGCAGATCAAGCAGGCTTATGAAACACTTTCCTCCCTGAAGCCGAATGTGGTGCTGTTTAACTCAGACGCGCCTCATGTTCCCTTGATTACCGGTGAAGTGAATGTTGGCATGCAATGGAATGGCACCGCTTACCGGGCTATGGCTGAGAACCCGTCTATCGGTTTTGCTTATCCGGAAGAGGGCGCAATTTTCTGGATGGACAACTTTGTGATCCCGAAAGACGCAGAGAACAAAGATGCCGCGTACGCTTTCATTAACTTCATCCTTGAGCCTGAAAATCAGGCAGTACTGGTGGAGCAGATTGGTTATGCGATCCCGAACCTTGCTGCACTGGCTCACCTTGCACCAGAAGTGCGTGACAGTGAAGTGATTTTCCCGCCGGCAGAGGTGAAGCAAAAAGGCCAATTCCTCACAGATGTGGGTGAAGCGGTAGCTATCTACGAGAAATACTGGTTAGAGCTGAAGAAATGATGAAGGTAATTTACAGCGACAAGCAGCGCCTTCACCGGGTGAAATACGAATTTCTCGGTGGTGAGCCGACACCATGTTTCGAAAAGCCGGAACGTGCTGACATGGTACTGAATGCGATTAACAGCCACGGTGGCTTTAAGGTTATCGAACCACAGGCATTTGGTGTTGAGCCCATGAAATGGGTGCACACCGCAGACTACGTGGCATTTCTGGGGAGTGCCTGGAATGAATGGGAAGCCCGTTTCGGTGCAGACCGGGATGCCTCGCCATACTGCTTTTTGCCACGCCGCCACCTGCGTAACCATTGTCCAAAGGACATTGAAGGCAAGCTCGGTTACTACAGTTTTGACATGACGGCAGCCATTACTCCCGGAAGCTGGGAAGCAATTCAGTCTGCGGTTGACTGCGCCCTGACAGGGGTAGAACTGGTTGAAAGTGGTGAGAGAAGCGCATTTGCCCTTTGCCGTCCACCGGGTCACCATGCTGCGCCGGATTTGATGGGGGGCTACTGCTACATCAATAATGCCGCGATTGCCGCCGAGGCTTTTATCCGCAACGGCCATAAAAAAGTGGCGATTCTGGATATCGACTACCACCACGGCAACGGTACGCAGAGTATTTTCTACAGCCGAAGTGATGTGCTCTTCGTTTCCATCCACGGCGACCCGGACTACGATTACCCGCATTACCTGGGATTTGCCGATGAGACCGGGGAAAGTGAAGGTGAAGGCTTTAACCTCAACCTGCCGTTGCCGCAGGAGAAAACTGACTGGTCACTTTATGGCCCTGCACTGGAAACCGCACTGGCGAAAATCCAAGAGTTCGGTGCGGAAGTGCTGGTGATTTCCCTGGGTATGGACACCTATGAAAATGACCCAATCAGCTACTTCAAGCTGAACCGGGACAACTACACCCAAATTGGCAACATGCTGGGAAAACTTGGCTTGCCGACACTGTTTGTCTTTGAGGGTGGATACGCAGTGGACGACCTTGGACATAACACTGTTGCTGTACTCGACGGTTTTAAGTCAGTGTAGACCTGTCCAAACGAAGGCTGCGTTTTCATGGCACAGCCTTTCTATGCCTATCTTTTCATCACCCTGGTCAATGAATAACACAATTGGCGCTTATGCGATCACTTGAACCCGGTAAGACCAATTATTGCTTTACAGTGTTCCTGCTCACCGCTAATATGCGCCCCATACGGAGGGATGGCTGAGCGGTTGAAAGCACCGGTCTTGAAAACCGGCATACGTTAATAGCGTATCTAGGGTTCAAATCCCTATCCCTCCGCCACATTAGACAAAGCCCGCTTAATCGCGGGCTTTGTCGTATTTGAAATATCGCAATCCGGGATAAGGTGCAGAATCCTAGACGGGAGGGACGGTATGTCTTCAGCCGAGCGCAGCGAGACAACGTTGCCCCGACGCAGTCTGAATGATTTTAACCACCTAGACTGAAACAGCTGATCTAGGTTGACTCGTTCTTTCCTCAAAGTGAGTGTTGATTAGGAAACAGTGGGGAAATATCACTCAAATAAAATTTAATTATTTTAATTTCTTAGCATACCTTCGAAATAGATTACAGCTGGCATTCAGCCATGTTTATAAAAGTGACCATAGAGCTTTAAGATCATGAAGTGTAAGATTATAGAAATAAATAATTACATTTTTATAAACCAGGAAATTGTTTCAGGAATTATTTTTTCGTCAATTACTTCTGGACCTGAAAATACGTTCCAAATATGGTCAGTATTAAACTCTACGAGCTTTTCTTCACCATCATGGTACGCCATCCAGGATTCAGCACTAATAACCAGGTCATCTCGTGTTCCCCTGATAACAAGCAGTGGGCCGTTATAATCCGCAATGGCACCTATAGGATTTTTCGTAAAGAGTTCTTTGAAAAATTTAGATTTTAAAGTTGTACTGTTACCCCATGGTGTTGTTGTAGAGAAACTTTTTTCAGGATCACTGGCCACAGCCTCAAGAATGAAATCAGCACCTAATAAATTAGAATATGTCATAAAAGGATGTGTCACGGGACCCCAAAGAGCCAAAGATTTAATCTCTGGATTTAATTTGGCGACATGACTGGCAACTAACCCGCCTTGACTCCATCCCAATACGCCAATTTTTTCGATGTTAATTTTTTTGTTGTTTTTTAGCCAATTTACAGCAGCGTTGGCATCTTCTATTTGACGGCTGAAGGTTGTATCTTCCCATTTGCCATCACTGTCACCAGATCCTCTAAAGTCAATACGTAAGCTAGCAAGTCCATGTTCTGCCATTACTCTTGCTGTTCTGGAATAGACTCCTTCTTCTGTGCCTTTTACCGGTAACTCATGGCGATGGCCCATAAAGCCATGAAGCAATAATACAACAGGTGGATTAGATGTATTTTCTGGTGTTTCTAGTGTACCAACTACTTTTTGACCATCAACTTCAAAAGAAACTTCTTTTTCTGCTGCATATATTGGATGAGTAAGGACTAGTGAAGCAAGTAAAGCAGAGTAAGTAATCAGCTTTTTATTAAGAGATAACATATAAAATATCCTATAAAGTGATTGATGATGTTAATTGAAATGAAAAATAATTAAGTTGGTATTGATATCTATCTGACCTCAATGTGGTTAAAAATGGCTTAACTTTGTAACATGTTGATAAAACTAATAAATTGTAAAAACAGTAATATACAAACCTATTTTTGTGATATTAAGGAGCTACTTCTCACGACTATGAGAATTAATAATGCGCTATAATGTTATGGCCATACTGTAATGAATATTGTCTTCTTAGGATTAAGAGTTATTAGGGGTTTTCATCAAATAAAAGCTCAATGAACCTTCTAGTTTTTAGTGGTATAACGAGGTTGTCTGGATAGATGATATATAATGCTGTTTTCCATGTATATTTAGATAGAATACTTAAAAGTGAACCATTATTAATATGGGGTTCTGCTATAAAATCTAATGATGCAGTAATACCTAGGCCTTTAACAGCAAATTCTGATAGCAATAGTTCACTATGAGATTCAATATATGATTCAATATATGGTGAAACTTCATCTGTAATTTTCTCGCTCTTATCAATAAATGTCCATTTTTTATTAGTTAAGCAGTGAGAGTAGTTCATACATTTATGATTAACTAAATCTTGAGGGTGCATTGGTTCACCATGTTTTTCAATATAGTCAGGAGAAGCTACAATATAAGTTGCAAGATTCTTTACCTTTCTGCTTTTATATGAACTATCTTCTGGCTGCCCAATGTAGAAAGCGACATCAAAACCTTCTCCAACCAGATCACCAATAGTGTTATCAAAAATAATCTCTAAATTTAACTTAGGATAAGTAACCATTAACTGGCTAAGTTTATTTGTAATAAATGGATCATGTTCGAGTACAGGTGGTATTTTTATTTTTAGTTTACCCCTTACCTCGCCTTTTCTATCATCAATGTACTCATAGCATTCATCAATACTAGAAAAAATTGTGGTGCAGTGATTGTAAAGGTATCGCCCTTCATCTGTTAAGTTAATGGTTCTTGTTGTTCTTTGGATGAGAGTGCAATTTAAACTTTCTTCAAGAAGTTTCATATGCTTACTCACAACAGATTTGGATATGTAGAGTTTATCTGCTGCAATAGAAAAAGAATTATACAAAACCACATTATAAAAAGTTTTTAATAAGTTAAGGTTCAATGAGTTCATGTTAATCTCCTCAGTCGTTAATATTATACATGTAAATTAAAACGTAAAGAGAGAAGCGTCTTGTTATTGTTTCCAAGACGGAAA